>CAYNXV010000015.1:0-31386 GCA_964401245.1 uncultured Bifidobacteriales bacterium
GCGCCTTACCCTCGGCATCCAGACTCCGGGAATAAATGGCGCACATGCCTCGGTAAGCGCAACCTTCACCCTCGGAAGGATCTGCAGGGGGCAAGATATGTTTTTCGCCGAACCGGGAGAAAGCTCCCAGCAACGAGGCCGTATAGGGATGTTTGGGAGCTCCCAGCACTTGGGGCGTAAGCCCGCTTTCGACTATCCAACCCTTATGCATTACGTAAACCCGCGAGCATATTTCACGTACGACGCCGATGTCATGGGAAATAAGCAGAACCCCCAGGCCTTGCTCCCGGTTCAGTCTTCCCAGCAAATGGAGAAGCTTGGCCTGGGTCGTCACATCCAGCGCGGTGGTGGGTTCATCGGCAATCAGCAGCCGGGGAGAAGCGCATAGCGCCATGGCTATCATTACCCGCTGAGCCATTCCCCCGCTTATCTGATGCGGATACATATCCCACAGTTTATCCGCTTCCGCGAGTCCCACATCCCGCAACGAATTTTCACCTTTGGAACGCCTGTCGGCGACGGGAACCCCGTTCCGGTCCATCACTTCTCCGAGATGATCCCCCACGGTATAGAAGGGATCGAGCGATGCCTTGGGCTCCTGGAAAATAGCGGCCAGCTCGCGTCCCAAAATCGGGGAAAGCAGTTTGCGCTGGTCACGTTGGAAGTGAAAATGTCTTTTACGGCCGGTATCCGAACCCTTCAGGTATTTTTCCGGAGGGGGAAAAAGCGCATTCCCTCCCAGCCTCGCGCTTCCACCGACAATGCCGGGCTTGCCGTCGAGCAATCCGAGCAGGCTCAGAGCCAAAGTGGTTTTACCGCTACCCGACTCACCGATTAGGCCAACGATTTCCCCAGGTGCGACGCGAAAATCGACGCCGTTGACGGCGTTAACTGCCTTGGCCCCATCTCCGCCTTCGCCGAAGGCGACGCGGAGATCCGATACCTCCAGAAGCGTGGACGTGGAACTATTTTCCTTCACGATACGCCATTCTTGCGCTCAACCCGTCGCCCAGATAAAAGAATCCTAAAATGGCCGCCACGATGGCCGCCGCCGGAAAAAACGTTATCCAATAGATTCCGCTGAAAAACGTCATCCGGCTGCCTTCGATGATATTTCCCCACGAAACTTCGGGGGCCTTGGTTCCGAATTGCAGATAACTCAACGTGGTTTCCACCAGAATGGATTCGGCCATGATGACGGAAAAGTGGATGAAAAGCAAGGCGCGGTTCTGGTACCAGAAAATATGTTTGACGAGAATGGAAGCGTCGTTCAATCCTCCCTCGCGAGCGGCGGTGACGAAACCGGATCCGGCCTGCAATCGCACCCTGCTGGCCATGTGCTCCGACACCCGGGGAATCAAAGTGGCCCCCAGCACCGCCATGATATAGTACACGTTGGGAGCCAAAGCGCTGATGACCACCAGTATGAGCACGAAACGCGGAAGGGATAATACCACTCCGCTGAAGCCTCCCAACAGCGCCCGCAGGGTCCCACCGTAAAAACCGGCCAATAATCCGATGGGAACCCCCAGCCCCAGAGCGACCAAGCAGGCCACCAGACCCGGCATCAGGGCGTTACGCGCGCCCGCCACCAGCAAGGCCAGCATGTCGCGCCCATTGTTGTCGGTACCGAGAATGTGCCCGGAGGATTCCTTCTCGCCCGCATCGCTGGGAGCGGCAGGTTCCGCCGCATCGTCATCCATGCGGAGGAAATCGAATTCGTCGTTGGTGTGCAGGTCTTCACTTGAATAGGATCCTTGGCCCGCACCGACCTTACCCCTGGCTTCCAGGAGCGCCTGGCCTTTTTCGGTAACCAGCGCGGCGCGCAGCCACTTCCATTCCGGGGGCGCCAGAATGTTGTCAAGATTCATATCGCCGGGACCATGGGAGGTCAGCCTGGGACCTACCGTGGCGGCTACAAGGACAACCGCGACCATTATGCCGCCGGCCGTCATGCGCCACCCTCCCGGCTCCTTCAGAAAACGCCGCAAGTCCATTTCAGTTCCGTCTCCGGGGATCGAGCCAATAGGCCAGAAAATCGTTGGCGAGCATGAAGGTGCGAACCGCCAAGGCCATGAAGACGGTTATTCCCATAACCACGTAAAAATCCCGTTTCAGGGTGGCTTCCCAACTCAGCCATCCCAACCCGTGAAAATTGAATATCCTTTCCACTACCACCACGCCACCGAGAAGAACCGCGAGGTTCGCGACCACGATACTGAACATCGGCAATACCATCGATTTGAAAAAATGCCGGGTCAACGAGGCTCCGCGAGCGCGTGCCGCCTGCACAAAGTAGGCGCCGTTCAACGTCTGGACTTCCATGGCGATGAAACGGACGAACTGGCCCATGGTGCCGTTGCCGATCGCCAGCACGGCGAGCGGGAGCAGATAGTATCCGGCCCAGGGCCAAAAACGGAACGGGCCTTCGGGAGGGGCGGTAACATAAAACTCGAATACCCCGAAAACGATGGCCAGCGCCACATAGCCCAAAACGAATACGGGAACCGAAGAAAGCGTATAGACCGTCAGGCCGCCCAGCTTGCCCCAGCGCGAATTGGGATACAGTCCCAGCATCACTCCCATGGGCAGGGCGATGAAAAAGGACAAGAGCAGGGAACCGAAGGTCAGCATCAACGTGGGAGGAGCGTACCGGACCAAAAGGTCGCTGACTGGGGTTCCATCCACCATGGAAGGGCCGAAGTCGAAGCGCAAAGCGTCACCCAGCCAAAGTATGAATCGCAATGGGAGGGGTTTGTCCAGATGCAGCTTCTGGGCGGTAGCGGGCGCGAGATTATGGATTTCGGCGATATCGCCGGGAGTGAATCCGATGATGAAGAATACCACAACGGTCACGCAGAGCAGAGAGGCTGCAAATAGTGCCAAGGTACGGATTGCGAATCTCATGCGGCATGAATTCCCCTAAAAAGCCCGCGGCTCTTCACTCAGGGGCTTGATTTGAAAATCTTTTCGCCGATACCGCTGGGTGTGTGGGAAGGCAGCCCGCCTTCGAGCACGGCTTCCTTGGCGTCGACTTCGCGTGAAAGCCGCAGAAGGATATTCTCGTTCGCGCCCTTCTTGGGCTTGAAGGAGCGGACATAACCCATGTTGCCGTCATTGTCCTCGGCAATCAGGGTATATTCATTTCCTTCGACAATGTTGGACTTGAGCACGAAAGCCCCGGCCTTGTTCACCTTCACGCTTTCGGTGCGCGGCGATGTGTATACGATGACGTTGGAATTGTCCAGGCTGGAGCCGTCGGGTTTCACGACCTTTCCGCTCACGGTGGTACCGCAAGCGCCGAGGATGGCGCCCAGGGAAAGACCCGAAAATAATAGGCAAATCCGTCGAAAATTCATCTTTATCAGTCCCTTTCGTCTTCGGGAATAAACCATTCGTTCACGAAGGTGAAGAATCGGTAGGGATGGACCACTACCTTTTTGACCTTGTTATCGATGGCGGCGTTCTTTTCCAGGGTCCAAAGAAAGGTGTAAGGGCTTTCGTTCGCCAGAATCTCGTGAAGCTCGTAATTGATGCGGCGCCTAACCTCATGATTGATGGTGGTATTGAACTTATTGAGCAGGTCGTCGATTTTCGGATTTTTATAGGATATGAAGTTATCGCCCATGGGCGGCTTGCTCTTGCTGGAGTGGAATAGCGACGAGATATCGGAAGAATTGTCGAAAAGCCATTCTCCGAATACAATATCGAAGTCATGTTTTCCTTTGACTTCTTCCTTCCATTTCTCATATTCCCGATGTTGCAGATTGACAGCCACCCCCAGCGCTTTCAAGTAATTCTGAAAACGCAAGCATACGGAAAGCCCGCCCTCATTGCCGCTGTAAATGGGGATTTTCAGGGTGAATTTCAGAGGCTTGCCGTTATGTTCCACAATGCCGTCTCCGTCGGTATCGCGAATCCCCACCTTTTGCAAGAGGGCCTTGGCACGATTGAGGTCGAAGCTCCAAGGCTCCACGTCGGGATTGTACCCCCACGAAGCCGGAGAAAAGGGGCCGGAGATGATTTCGCCTTTGCCGAAGTAGATATCCTCCAGCATCTTTCTGCGGTCGATGGCCAGAGTAAAGGCTTGGCGGACTTCCTTGATTTTCAAAATGGGATTATTGTGATTATAACCGAAAAAGGCGAAGGCGAGCGAGTTGTAGGGTATCACCGAAAATTTACCCGTATTGGCGATTTCGGCGATCTTGCCCGGCGGCACTTCGACTACCATTTCGATGGCGTTGAGAAGCAGGCTTTGAACCAACAACGACATTTCGGGTTGGTAGGCCATTTTAATCTCGCCGATATTGGCGGGTTTGTTGTAATGATCCGGAAATACTTGCAGGATTACGTCGCGATTCCGGGTCTCGCGCTCGAATTTGTAGTATCCGGTGCCGATGGGATTTTTGGAAAATTTTGAAAATTTGGTCAGGGACGTTTTGCCCTCCAAAGCATGCTCCGGAATGATTTTAAAGAGAAAGCGACGTTCCGGCTCGGCCACGCTGGCGGAGAAATCGAAACGGATGACATGATCCCCCAGCACGGTGACCTTTTCGATGATCTCAAGGGCCTGCCGGCTTTCCGGCCTTACGTCGGACATGGTATTCGTGATGACATCGTAGGTGAATTTCACGTCCTTGGCGGTAAAGGGTTTGCCGTCATGCCATTTCACGTTTTTGCGGAGGTAAAAGGTAATGCGGCGGTTTCCATTGAAAACATTCCATTTTTCAGCCAGACGGCCCTTCACTTCACCTTTGTAATCGATATACACCAAGGATTCGAAAAGGAGTTCCGAAAGGCGCAGCGACGTTTCATTATCGGAAGTGGTGATGGGATCGTACGTATCAGGGAGTACCGGTTCCGCGTAAATAAGGCGGCCGCCCTTCGAATTGGCGTCCGCCAAGCCGATCAGAAGCAAGGGGGCAATGCCTAAGAGGATTTTAACCGTGAATAATTTACGCATAATATTAGCCTTGGATTCTCGAGCCATTTTCACTCCGGTTTTCATTTCCGCATGTCCATTCATTCAGTCTGCCGGGGCTATCCGCCCTTCCTGAAAATCCTTTGGGATTCATAGCCCCTGGCCAAGGCGGCCGAAATACCCTGCATGCTGTAGTACATCTGGCGGCAGGCGGAAAACTCCTTTTGGAGGTGGTAAAGGGTTTCCACAACCTCCTCGTATCGCAATTTGTTGGTCCGATACAACGCGTGGGCGTATTCGGCCATGAACTCCGGATCGATTTGATCGATGCGGTTACGGTATTCGATTTTATACCCTTGCGAAAAACGCGACACCGCCTCTTCATTCTTGCCCTGGGCCAGCAGAATACCTCCCCAAACCCGATGGTAAGCAGGGGAATTCCTTTCCCGTGCCGCTTCGGAAACCCAATGCAACGCCCTGTTCAACTTGAAATTATTATCCAGATAAACCTGGGCGATATCCTTTTTGATGGCAGGGGAAGCTTCGATACCCAGGTTTTCCAGAATTTTTCCGGCATCATCGGCTCTTCCCCTTTTCGCCAATACCCGGGCTTCCAAAAGCCGTCCCTGGGGTGTTTCGTTTTTTCCCAGATATTTTTCGGCTTCATTCAATCGATTGAGCTTCAGGGAAATCTCGGCCAACGCCAAATCCGTACCGAATTTGGAGGCCAGGTTCCTGAACCTGTTTTCGTTTTTAACTATCAGGAAATTGGTGGCCTTGCTTAATGAGTAGTAGGCTTCGGACAAGCCGGCCAACAGCATGGGATCATAAAAATTGATTTGCGTATTCTTTCCCTTGTCGAAATAGACTTCGGGCGAATGCGCCGCTTCGAGCACGGGTTGCAATAATTTTTCCAATTCGTCGATTTTGACATGGTCGTTGCGAAGGTACATTTGCAATCTGCATCTCGCGGCCCGCTGCGAATTCACCTTCAAACTGGCGGGAATTTTGGCATAGGGCATCTCCCCCAACTCGAGAGATTGCCAGGCTGCGGCGTTATCCTCCGCGGAAAACTTCCAGGGGTCGGCTTTACCTCCCAATTTCCGGCTGACATGATAGCGATAAAGCAAAGCCATGTTTTTGGCAAAAGGTGCGAGGTCACTTGATTTCAGAGCTTTATCGAGGGAATTGGAGGCTGCCTTGGGGTTTCCCGAGTAATACTGGATTTGCGCCAGGTAGACTTGAGCCAGGGGCAATTCGGATTGCTCCGCAATGGCGTGGTAATAATCCTCCATGAGAACCATCGAAAAGTCATGGAACTCGGCGTACAGGCTTCCCAGATTCTGATAGGCAATGGCTTGGCCTTTCAGCGCGCGCATGCCGTTTTCATCCAGGTTGGAGATATCGACCTGGCGCTTCCATTGCTCAACCGCTTCACCGTATCGGTGACGCTTCAGCAATTCCAGCGGGTTGGCCTGCAAAGCCGATGCCGCAAGCAGCAGGATGGAAAGCGATTTAATTCCGGAAAATATCATATTGCTCGTAATTGACTTTTTTCGCGCCTACTCTGACATCGGCCCCGATAAGCACTGAAGCGAAAATCTGGAACTCCACTCCTTGTTGGCCGGCAAACAGGATGATAGGATGGTTGGGCAGCGCGTCCACGTCGCGATGAATGCTGGACTCGGTGGTAATGGTAGCCCTCGTATAACTCTGATCATACAGCCACTTTTCCAGATTCACCACTTCGAGAGGGTTCATCCGGGCTGCTTCCCTTTTCGCGTAAACCAGGGCGCGCGAACCCGGCAACCAGGTGGGACCGGAGTAACTGCTGGGGAAAACGTTCTCCGCGATTTTCGGGGTGTTTCCATACAGGTCGGCCACTTCCACCAAATGGCCTTGGGGGCCGATTTTCAATTGCATCACACCGATATCCACTACACGGTCCTTCAAATCGTTCGAGATTTGATAAGCCACGAAGTGGCCGTCGAAAGACCATGATGGATGGCTTTTGTTATTGGTTATTTGATTGTTGAAGATCAAAATCTTTTTTTTGTCCTTGAAGTCCATCAAAGCGATCGTGTATTGTCCACGCTTCCGGTTACCACTGGTTCTGGCGGTAAAAGCCAGGAAACGGCCGTTGGGCGAAAAGGCGGGAAACATTTCCTCTCCGGGACTGGTGGTCAGGCGCACGAATTCTTTTTTCGGCTCCTTACGGAGTTTTCCCCCGAAGAATTGAGTGATATCCTCAACCATGTACAAGTCGCCGTCGCCGGTGCGCGCCGAAACCCAAATGAGACTTTTTCCGTCGGGCGACCATTTAGGGCTGGCATCCACCTCCGGGTCGAAAGTCAGCCGGGTATGAACGTCGGAACCCACCGCGCCGAGATAGATATCATGGTTGTTTACGCCTCCGGCACTTACATAAGCGTAATATTGGACGCCGTTGTGCAGCACAGGACACCATTCCAATTCGTCCTCATAGCCCTTGAACAACCATTGGTCGTCTTCCATGTCCAAATCTTCGATTTTCTCTTTTTTCTTCACAGGGGTAATCTGCTGGAGCTCCTTCTTTTTCGTGTCGAAGAGCCATAATTGGCGGTTATCCCTCACCTGCCTTACGAAGGAGACGTAATTGATGAATCCGGGACAGATTTTGGGATGGAATAGCTGCCCGGAAATTTTCGGGTCCGCGCTGGATACCACTACCACGGTTTTGGTGGCGTCAGTGGCTTCAGCGGAGGCCTCCCGCGCGCCGCCCAGTAAAACCAGCAGGGAGATGAGGCAAACGAGGAGTAGGGAATGTTTTCTTTTCATGCGGTTCACCTAACGGCTAAGTGGTACCCAGGCTTTTGAGGTAATTTTCAGCTCTGAGGTTGTCCTGTTTATACTTGTCGTTCTTGGAGAACCAGACCAGGTAGTCTTTCCACTTCAAGACGGCCTGTTGTCGGTAGAAATTCTGTTTTTCGGGATTGGTGGCGCTGCGATGCATGCGCGTCCAGGCCAATGCCCAGAAATAACGCGTACGTTGCATGACATCATCGAACATTTCCGGTTCGATGAAGCTTTGATCCCTGACCACCGACTCGAATGCCCGATGCGCTTTCGCGTATTGCTTCAATTCGACATAACAGATTCCCAGATTCATATTTGCGATGGGATGATACTTTTCGTATTCCAATACGACACCATATGCGGAGGCTGCTTCGCTGAGCCTCCCGGTCTTCTGCAATGAGAGGGCGCGGAAATAATTGGCCTGGACGAATTCGTCTCGCTGGAGGTTGCCCCTTTGCTTGGTGGCGGGCTTGGGAATGTTCGCGAAAAGTTTCACCGCATTATGGAAATCCTGTTGGCGGTAAGCCGCCATGCCCGTGGCGAAATCCGCCGTTTCGGATCCGGTTGGGGCCGGCGCTACCACGGTTTCGGGAGAACTGCGTAGTTTTCCCCGAGCTTCTTCCGATATTTCGGGTTTCGCCGGCATGGGTAAATCCTCAGGAGGAAAAACCGGCGCAGGCTTGGGCGGCTCAACCTGGGGAGCGGCGGGTTCCGTAACCTTCGGGGGCATCATGGCCAGAGGTTCTACGGTTTTGGATTCCTTGACCGCCGGTACTATGGGCTCCGGCTTCGCTATCGGCTTCTGAACCGAAGTTTCTTGCGCATTTCTTTCCGGGACAGGCTTGGTTTCGGGTACCGGCTTCCTCTCCACCTTGGGAACAGGGGTCGGAGCGGGTTTTGCGTGTGTCGGTTCAGGCTCCGCAGGTAGGCCCGACTCGGAGATTTCTTCGGGAACAGGCTCAATATAGGGTTCTTGCAGGGAAGGTACGCTTTCGGGAAAAGTATTTTCCAACTGGCTGGTCAGCGCGCTTTTGATGCGTTCGGCATTCCGACGCTTTTCCAACTCAATCCATCCCCAGACAATGACCCCGACCAGCAGAATGGCCACTACTATTACGATGGAAATCAGCTGATTTCGCTTTTTTCGCTTGGCCGAGGCTTCGGTATAGTTGAAATCGGAATCGGTCATTTTCTTTTTCCCGTAAAATTCAAATTAAATGCGAGAAGGCGTTACTTGGTCGGATCAGTCGGCGGCCCTGGTGGCGAGCCGGGGTTCCAGCCGGCTGGGTCTTCATTACCGTTCATGCTCCAATAGGCCGCGACGCCGCCTCCCAACCCGAGAACTGCCAGGGAAACCCACAACGCCGAATTGGCATTGGCAATGCTCGATCCCTTATTGGATGCTCCCGCCACGCTTTTCTTCCCCTTTTTACCGTCCAACTCTGCGAAAAAATCCCTCTCATAAGTGAATAGGGACGATACTTCCGCGGTAGGCTGAGCGGGGATTTGCAAAATCTGCTCTTTTCCTTCGATATCGTACATCGATAAGAGGTAATTGTATTTGCCGCCTTCATTGGATAACCGGAAATAAAGCAAATGTCCGACACCCAACTTTTCGCCCAAGTTTATCATATTTTCCTTGGAGGGGACAACCGAATACCGGTTTATATCCAGCGCCCTCAATAGCTCGGACGTTTCTCCTTGACCCATGACATCGTATTGACGATTCCGGTAGATATAGCCGGAAACCCTTTCATACAGCACTCGGGACTGAATCGATGATTGGCTTAAATCCAGCACGGCCAGTGAAGTCTTGCCAACCGAAAGGTCCGTTTCCCTTTCCGACGGGGAAAGTTTCTTGATCGAGGCGGCGAATGCCCTATCCAACAGAGGACTGCGCTCCATCAGCACGTCCGCCCGAGATTCCCCCACTTCCGTCCATACCACTTGAGCCGAAGGGACATGCAAGAGATTCATGGTATAGGAGTAATACTTATCGATCGCGGCTACGGTACCGAAAAGCACATATTCGACCTGAAGTATATTGCCCGCATCAAAGCTGCATTGCGAACCATTGCAGGCAAGCGTTGGGTCGAAATTGAATTCGCGCAGTTTCCGAAAGGCGGAATCGGCGGGGAAAAGATTCCATTTTCCGGTGGAAGATAAGTGTTTTCTGACTATGTCGGTAACCATGCTCCTGCGCTGATTATCGATGATATCGACCATGTCGAGCACGGCAATTGAAGGGAGGGAGGAAGTGGTTTCCGGTTTCCCGGATGCTGATACCGATACTGCAAACATTGACATCGCAGCTAAAACCACCCATTGGAATCGGCGGGAGAGGTAGGATATCACTGAAATTGGGTTCACTTTGAACAAGGCTTTTTTTTGAATGTACCTAAAAATAAACAAATCCGGCGGAAATTGCGGTCGATTTTACCGGCAAGCCAGGAAGGGTCCCTACTCTACAGGGGGCCTACTAAGCCCTATTGCCATGTCCGGCTTGAAGTAGGGATTTTTTTTTATAGATTAGCCTCGGCCCGGCGACATACCCAAGTGGTAAGGGGGAGCTCTGCAAAAGCTTTATTCAGCGGTTCGAATCCGCTTGTCGCCTCCACTCCCCCAATTCCACTCGGATGATTTCAGCGTTTCGTAAGGTCGACGTGGATTTCCACGTTTTCTTCGGGCCGAACTTGAACTTCGACCTCTTTCTGGGCTTTTCCACGCGAAACGGTGAAAACCCGGGCCCCGGCTTCGATATTGTTGATTGTCAGCGGACCGCCTTCCGTCTCTCCTACGGGCTCGCCGTCTATGGCTACACGAACATTTTTCTCCGGCTTGGTGGTCAAGGTTACCGATCCGTAAGGGGATACCAGTTTTCGCTCGATCTGTAGCTTACGATCGGGCCACACATTCACCCTTTCGGTGATTAGTTCTTCACCATTATGCATGATGGTCAAAGTATGCCGTCCACTGGGATAAACCGTATCCACCGGTGAAAGTCCTAATTTTGTGCCGCCCAGGTAAACCATGGCTCGAGGAGGATCGGTTACTATGGAAACTTCTCCCATACCGCCACGAGGGGGAACACCCTCCTCGTCGACTTGAGCGAAAACCGTCGTGAGAGAAACCAGGAGAGTCAGACTGAAAGCCGCTCCCAAAAGTCGAAACCGGGTACCGAGTGGCATGAATACCTCCGCACTGATAGGGTAATACCAAGAACCCTTACAATATACATCCGGATGAATCCGTGCATGACAAAGTGGATTCATTTTGCGGGAAACCGAGAAATCCCTGGCCTAAAATGCCTGAGCCAAGTCCAAAACCCACTGGCTCCGGTCTTCACGACGGGGGTCACGGGCGTAATCCAGACGCAAATTGAAGATGGCCAGCAAGCTGTATCGCAGCCCCATACCAACGGCCAGGCCTTCTCCTTCTGGGTGTAACGAGGCGCCCACGGGCCATACGACCCCATAATCGATGAAGGGAACCCATTGGAAGGGGGTCAAATGCCGCAAAAATCCAACTTTCCCCCCCAGTTCGGGATTCACCGGCCTGATTCTCAGCTCGAGTGATACCAGTCCGTAGGCCGGCTCCAGATCGTTTTCGCACCCTACCGCTTCGTTCAATCTGGGACAGAGGGTACGCCACCCGTAACTGCGGACGCTGCGAGGCCCGCCCAGGAAGAACCTTTGCGAATTGAGACCCCCATTGCCGAAAAAGCGGCCGGCTTCTCCCCGCAAGGCGATACCGAAGGGCAGGTAGGCCGCGGCCTTTCCCTCCACCCAATTGTGCCGGAAATTATAAAACTGGAAATCACCCTTCCGGACCAACGGTCCGCCGTTTCCCCAGGTAAACGAGGTCCTCCATCCGTGGGTTGGATTGAAAAGATTGTCCAGGTAGGTAAGGAAGGCCGAATTGATATAATTGAGGTTCAATCCTCGCAAGCGCGAGTCGTCTTCTCGCAATCGGCTTTCACCCTGAAGCTCGGCGCTGCTGATAAGCCGGGCGCGATTGAAAAAAATCCGCGACAACTGGGCATCGTTCGCGACTTCGAAATCGCCGTCGTAAATTCCGCTATGGTAGGCGGGTCCACGGTCCTGATACCAATTCATGTATACGTCGTTATCGAAACGCCAGCTGGTACCGAATAGCAAGGGTGAACCGTACCCCAGACTCAGATTTTGCCGTCTCTGCGCCAAAGTCGCGCCCCATTTACCCTCATGCATTCTTCCGGCCAGGTTGAAGTGCCGCCAAGAGGCGGAAATCCCCGGACCATATTGGGTTTCGTAAAACAGGGCCGATTGTATTTCTCCGGGTATGGCCTCTTCCGACTTCAACAGCAAGGCGCTACGTCCCCCGGCGTCGCTCAGAAGCGAGTCCTTGATCCGGACATAAGTGAAAATACCGGTCGAGCGTAATTTCTTTTCCACCTCGGCCACCTTTTCGGCGCTTACGGTATCTCCTCGTTGCAATCCCATCAACGATTGGAATACGGGGAGCCGGGTCAGCCCGGGCACGGTGTCGCGCGATCCCTCGCGCACATTGGCCACCAGCATGGTATCGTAAACCACGAGATTTCCGGGATGCACTTTGTAATCGACGCGAACGGAATGGGATTCAGGCACCAGCGTCACGTCTTCCGCCACCCGCACGTGAACATACCCTTTGTTTCCGTACACCTTGGCCAGCATCCGGCGATCGTGATGGATTTTTTCCCTTTCGAAGGGAGCGCCGTTTTCCGCCTCCAAGGCATCCATGTCGACAAGTATCGGTGCGTCGGCCCCTACCGTAATGCTGACCAGGGCGAAATTATACCGGACTCCCTCCTCTATCCGGAAAACCAGGATGTTTTCGTCCCCTCTCTCCCTGCGGGACCCTCTCTCCACCCTGACTTCCGCGTCGAAAAACCCTTTGTCGGCGTATAGCGCTTCCAGGGTTTCTTCCGCGCGCAACTCCCAACTTCGCCATTGCGCGCGACTCAACGATTCCGGTTCCGCCGGCAATGCGACTTCGGATTCGAGCTGTTTCGCATGGAAGAACGCCTGGCCCTCGAAGCGGAGAGTCGGATTCGCCCCCGAAACCGCCGCGACCCACAATACCAGGAAAGGCAAAAGCGATGCCGAGAATTGTCGTTCCGGTTTCATCTTCACCACAAATCCCAAAATCGGTAGCGGTATCGCAGCCCCACCTGACGGTTGACGCGTTCCCCTTCCTGGTCCCTGCGCAAATGTTTGGGCATGGTCTCCACCGCCGCTTCCATTCGGAACCTGTCCTTTACCGCCGCCTGCCATTTGGGGTTGTCGGACCATCGGGACATGGGCGGCCGCCATTGCACCGCCAATCGGTGCTCCCAGGGTTGGTTGCTGCGATCGTCGGGACGGTAACCCGATTTGGCCCGAACGCTCAAGCGGAGAAACTCGCGGGATTCCAACTCCAGGGAAAGCGCCTCCGACCACCCGGCCGAATCCGCGGTGGAGCCTCTCTCCCCCCCTATCATCGTGCCCAGACCCGTAACCTCCGCGGTTTGAATCCATCGGCCGCTCATCTTCTCCACTACCTTCGAAAGGTTTCGATTCAAGGTAGGTTCGAGCAGCGATAATACCGACTCGCCGTACCCGCCGCCTTCGGACGAAACAAAGCATCCTCTGCGAGCGGAGTTGAGCATATCGGGAATGGTGACCGCTTCGCCCAAACCTCCTCCGCAATCGCTGTCGTAGGCGAAATCGATTTTTTGCAACGTACCGTTCAAAGCCACGAAAACACGGCACGAATCGGTGGTCCGGGGTCCGCAATCCGCCGCCAGGGTCTTTTCCCCGTCCACCGAAATCTCTCCATCCTCCACTCCGGAATTGTTCCAATTGAGGTTGAAGGTACGTATGCCGTATGCCTGGTTACGTTGTCCCAGTTCGCCTTTGAGGGCGGAGACCTCGCCCGATACCAAAGCATAGGGATAGGTTCCCCTGACCCTGACATCCCCGACGAATTGCATTCTCAATACATCGGACTCGAGCCGATTGCCGGAGCCGACCGCTTCCAAATCGACATGCAAGTGCAAAGGTTTGGTCTTTTGTCCACCGCCCTGTTTTTTCCTTCGCGTAAAAAACGACTGGATTTCCTGAAGGTCCAATCGATGACTGAACAGGGAATTTTCAATCCGCCCTTGCATACGCAATGTCGGCACCGAGGGTAAAAGCATCGCGTCGGTTACGCCCGGCCGCTCATAAAAGGCGCTTATCTCCCTCAATTCCGCCCGATATCGCATTCCCGCCCGACTTCCCTGCGCACTCGCGCCGGCAGCGGATGCTTCCGTGCGGATGAATCCATTCCGCATCCGCAGAGACGCCTTCAATCCTTCCAGGCGCAATTTCTCCAATCCGGGCATTTTCAAATTGAGGGCCTCCCCCTCTACCCGCGCCGACAGGGTTTTGGCGGCCATTTCATATTCAGCCGAACCATGCAGGTTTTGCCCGGCGAGGTTTCGCAGGGCGGCGTCGGAGATGAAGAGTCGTCCCCTTCGCAACCCGAGAGTTCCCGTCAAGGATTGGGTATCCAAAGGGGCGGTAACGTAACGGGCGGACAACCTTCCTTCCCCCAGCGCGCGCAACCAGGGTGAAGCGCCCCGTAAGGGCGATTCGATTCGCGCCTCCAAGTCCAAGGCGCGAATTTCTCCCGCGTTTCCGGGCAACTTGAAATCTCCGGAAAGGAATGCCGTCCCGGCCAACTCCTTGCGGGAATCCACCCTGCCGGAAAAGCGGAAATCCAATCCGGTGCGGCCCCCCATACTCAGGTCCACCGCCTGACTTGCACCCAGCGGGTCCGTCACCGATAAGCGTATGGAATCATTGAGAATATCCACCCGGCCGGACCGTATGCGGGAATAGGCATGTAAAGCGTTTCCCTTACCCACCAGGCGGACATCCATGGGCGCCAACCAGCCTTCCGATCCGGCCAAGCGCAATCCGCGGAACAAATATTCACCCTGAAATCCATCGGAGCCATTTCCCGACTGGGTTCGTACGTATTCCATGCCTCCATCCACCCTGCCGGACTGGATGGGATTTTCCGAAGCGAATGTGCCGAACACCCAACCCAAGTCCAGGGAATGCAATGAAACCCGGGCATCACGAATATTACCGGGTGAGAGCTTTTTCCAATCCTGAAGCGAAACGCCGTCCAAATCGATTACGCCTTCGACTTCGGCGCGCGAATCCGCGAAACCCAATGTCAGGTCATCCACCCGCACGGCTTTCTCATCCCAATCCCCTTTAGCCCTCCATACCCATCCCAAGCCCCCGTGCCGCAACCTCCCCTGGAGATCGGCTTCGCCCCGGTTTTCGGCAATATCGATTTCCAACCCTCCCGACA
The DNA here is from genome assembly GCA_964401245.1 of uncultured Bifidobacteriales bacterium. Classification (GTDB taxonomy): domain Bacteria; phylum Fibrobacterota; class Fibrobacteria; order UBA11236; family UBA11236; genus JBGTHM01. The sequence goes on from CAYNXV010000015.1 coordinate 15,125, forward strand.
TTTGAGGAACCTGATTTTTCACTTTATCCAGAACCCGATATGGAACTCTATCCAGGTGTAATTCTTCCGCAGCGAAAATATGCCGGGTAAGCGTGGGCATGACATATCGGATTTTACCGAAACGGGGATTCGCCGCGACAAACTCCAGGGAAACCGGCCTTTTACCCATGCCATTCCAATTAACGTTTTCCAACCCCCACCTGACTTCTCCGCTGCCTTTCCAAAGGGCGCGATTTCCATATACATGGCCCTTCTCCAGTCTGTAACTCGTCGCGTTTATGGTTTGCAGGGCATAGGCCGAATCCGCATAGGTACCGTATGCAGTGGGAGATTCCACCCAACCTTCGACCCTCACCTGATTATCAAAGAAACTACCGGCCACCCTACCCTTCCGGAAGGAAATATTATCGTTCGTCCATTCCCGTGCCCAGGGCTCGGCGGAAGCCACCGTCCCTTTGAAATCGGTTCGCCATCCCTGCCTCGGCAAAACCTGGCCGGTCAATCGGGATCCCGCTCCGGTTTCCATTTCAAAAGTCACAATGTCTTTCGAAGGTAAGTCCACCCTATTGAACTTCATGTCTCCCGGCAGGTTGAAGCCTGCGATTTCAAACACGTAGCCGGTGATTCCCCCTCGGAAACTCCCGTTCAGGCGATGGGTGTCGAGGGAATCCCTCCAGTCGATCCCCCCCAATATTCCGGAGAGGTGAAACTCTCCTCGATTAAGCCCGTTCCCGTGCAATTCGACATGAAACAACGAGTCGCCCTGAATTCGTCCCGAAACCCGGTGCTCCTCCCACCTGCGGCTGGAAGGAACGATGCTCGCCTGGATAATCGCGGATATGCCGGCACGTCTTCCCGAAATCCAGGTCGCCTCCGCGTTCAGGTCATTGATTTCGGAGATACCATAGGCTTCTAATCCACCGGCCACAAAGCCCCGCAACGGTTCGAGAGAGGGAAGGGCAATGCTGAGGGTATCGCGGCCTTCTCTTAAATCATGCCTGGGGCGGGAACCGCTGATAATTACGGAAGCGCGATGATGGCGGGCCTCCCCGGAATATTCCAAGCGCGTCAAAGCGCTCCAATCCAACATCAGCCGCAGCGAAGGCATCAGTTTCCCCATGCGCGAATCCGACACGCCGGCCACCTGAATATGGATTTGGGTGGGCACCCGTGACGACACCGTCACTTCATCCAGCCATTGCCGGTAATCGGGATGGCTCTGGACGGAAAACGCACGGACCCGAATTGAAATCGGAAAGGGAATGCGAATCAGGGGAAATGCAATCGGCGCCTTCCGCTTCAGGGAGTCACGGGGAACTTTCGGCTGATGATCCCGAAGGATGCGAATCGATTGGATATCCATGGCCAGAGCGGGCTTCAATGCCAAAAGGCCTTCCCAGAAATCAACTCCTCCGGAAACTCCGCCGCAGGTCGCATATAAACCGTCTCCGGTGAGAAAAACCGAATCGGCCGTGAAACCGAAAGCAGGAGTGATTTTCACTCCCCGGATTTCAAGCCCGAACGCACCGAAGGTACGTTTGCCTTCGACCAAGGAGGGAAACCATAAACCGATGCTCATCCAGACCAGGATTATCAGGGCGCCAATCGCCGGAAAAAACAGCCGAAAGCGGATTTTTGGAGTCTTTTGCGGCATGCTTCGTGGTAGGTGAGGAACGATTATCCGGGAAAAGTCACCTGGAATTGGACCTTACGGCTTCCTTTTGGGGTAAACCTGATTCTATAATCTGAATAAATATCAAACCGGACACGTATGAGTCTTAGCACCAAATTAAAACTCGCGGTAGCCCTCAAATACAAATTCAAGGAGGATGTCGCTCCCATGGTACTGGCTGGCGGCAGTGGCAGGCTAGCGGAAGCTTTGGTAGCCAAAGCCCGTGAATACGATATACCCATCCATGAAAACGGGCCTTTGGCTGAAGCTCTCAGCCGGGTGGAAACGGGACAGGCGGTCCCGGAAGAACTTTTCGAGTTGGTTGCACAAGTCATGGCCATGATTTATAATATGGACGCTAAGTTAGGCAAAGAAGCCGGAGCCGCCCCGGAAAATTTCCCGGTTGTTGCGGGGAATCGAAATGCGGATCCACGCTCGGTGCGGGGATAGTGGCGAAACTGAACGAAGGAAAAACAGTTGCAACCCCAATCATCCTCCTCCGCTCTCTACGACATCAAACTTCCCAGCGATTTGGATTATGTGCCCCCCATGCGGCAATTCATTTCCGAAATCGCCAAAATAGAAGGATTTCCCAAGAAGTTCTGCTTCAGGACGGAAATTCTGGTCGATGAACTTTGTTCCAACGCCATCATCCATGGGTCGCAAGACATCCAAAGTCGAGTAGGCATTATCGCTGAATTTACGGAGGAGGAGCTTCGCCTGACGGTTCAAGACCAGGGCGGGTCTCAACCCAATATCGAAAACCTTAAAAATGCGGTATCGGCGGCCAAACCGGAAGGTGCGCCGAACTCCGGAAAAGGCATGGTCATTGTGCAAATGCTGAGCGACAAGCTCAATTTGAAGCTCGAATCCGACGGCCGAACCGAGGTCCATGTGATCCGCCGCCGGAGCATCGACGACGCCCCGGTGGAAAAGGAAACCACAATTCGTGATGGCGACCTATGAAAATCACCCAGCAGGTTAGCGCATTCGACGAAAATATCGTGCTATTGCACTTCGATGGCGATTTGAACGCCACCGACTGTCTGTCGACAAGCTCCATTTTCCAGGAAATCATCGATTCGAAGCGATATTTCATCATGGCCATGATGGAGAATGTGACTTTTATTTCATCCCCTTTTCTGGGCGAATTGATGGGATGCAAGCTGCGATTGGTGGAAAAAGGCGGTAATCTGGTCATTGTCGGACTCAGTTACGATCAGCGCGAAAAGCTCATCATGATGGGAGCCGACCATATCTTCAAGTTCTATCCCGATACCCATACCGCCTACAACCAATTCCAGTGGGATTACAATGACGGGGTTCAGACGCTGCAGCTGACGGTGCCGCCCAAAATGCACATCGTTCCCGCCATGCGCCGGCTTATCTCCGGAGTCGCCAGGCAAAAAGGCTACAGTTCAAAAGACGCCTTCCGCATAGAAACCATTGTGGACGAAATAGCCAACAACGCCATTGAACACGGGGACGGAAGTCAGGACGGCATCGATTTGGAATTGCGAATCGGTAAAACCAAGGTTGAGGTCCTAATCCGTAACAAGACAAGCACGGATAAGGTTCGCAATCTGGAAGCGGCAATCAATCAGGGTCAGCAGGCTGCCATCCAGCCGGACAGCACCCGGGGACGGGGACTCGCCCTGGTCAAATTGATCAGCAACGCCATGAACGTTACCTTTGATAATAACGGAACCTACGTCAAGATCACGAAGAACCGAGGGGATAGCTGAGATGGATACCCAGATTGAACTGCAAATTTCCGACTTGCCCAACCTGCAAAACGGCAAGCTCATCAAGTTCGTGGGGGATCTCGATGCCACCAATGTCGAATCCACCCTCGATCAGGTCACCCGGCTTATCCGCGAAGGATACGTCAATATGGTGGCGGATTTCAGCAACCTCCGATACGTGAACAGCACGGGCTTGGGCATTTTGCTCCATTTCAGCAAAACCGCGCGCGAAAAGGGAGGCCGATTCCGGATCGCCAATGTAAACGACAACGTATATGAAATCATTGAAATTATCGGAGCCAACACCCTTCTGGATATTTACGAAAGCGTAAACGACGCCATAGCCTCTTTTTCCCAATCCTAACCGGAATCCGGAATCGGCGGGCCTAAATTCCCAAGATTTTATAGATTTACTCCGGCTATCGCCGTCCCGTGACCGGAATCCGCGGAGGAAATTACACCTGCGTTTCCCTCGGTGCGGCCGTAACCTTATGCCGTGCGGCGCTTCTTAGAAAGCGCCCGGACGGGTCATTTAAACCATCAGGGAACAAATTATGCGAGCCATTTTAGGTATTCTTCCAATTGTTTTTCTGCTTGCCTGCGAAGGTCGGCGCGACGATCGGAACGTTCTGGCCAAGATAGGCAAGGACAAATACTATTTAAGCGATCTCGAGAAATTGACCAAAACCCTGCCCCTTTCCCGGCAATCGGAGGTATTGACCCAGCCCGACGATAAACGCGACTACTTCGAACTGGTTTTGAAACAACGATTGATGGCTCTGGCCGCAAAGGAAGAAGGATTCGCCGACAATAAGGACTTGCAGAAGCGCCTGGAGGTTTCGAATCAACGGATCATCACCCAGCATTATTACGAGCATTTTCTTGGAGAGAACGCGGGGTTCACCGATGAAGAGTTGAACGCGTTCTACAAAACCCACACCGCAATGTTCCAGAACGATTCGGGCAAACCGCTTCCGTTCGTCGAAGCCAAAAAGCTGGTGGTGGATTCCCTACTCGTCTCACGCGCGAACCTCGATTCTTTCTATCAGGCCAATACGGCCACCTATGAACGCAAAGCGCATTGCAACGTTTCCTATATCAGGTCAAACACGGAGAAGGATGCGAAGAGTGCCTATCAAAACCTGCGCGACGGTGCGGAGTTCAAACAAATCGGACTGAAATACGATTTGGCTCAGCAATTGCGGACCGCCAAACTCCTCAAAGCCGAAACCCATTGGGACCTCGGTGCCACCCAGAATTGGGACAGTCTGTTTTTCAACGAAAAGGCTCCCGTCAAACCCGGAACCTTTTTCGGACCACTCCGGAAAGACGGGGAGTTCCTGGTGGTGCGAGCCGACAGCTGCAGTCCCTATCACGTTCCCGCCTTGGCGGAAGTACGCGGGAAAGTGATTGAGGATTATGTAAGCAACTACCGGACCCGGTTGAACGAAACCGCGCTCGACAAACTCAAAGCCAAATACGGCGCGAAAATTGTGGATGTCAATAGCGGTGCCGACGAAGCGGCGTTGAAAAAATATTACGATGCCAACAAAAAGTTGTATCAAAGCCCGCCCACCTACGAGATTTTCCATATCGAAGGCAAATCGAAAGAGGCGATTGCGCCGAAGTTGAAGGGTGTAAAGGACTTGGAAGGATTCAAAAAAATAGCCTCCCAGGTTTCCGAGAATTCCTGGACCCGCGAAAAGCAGGGTAACGTCGGTATTATCAAGCGCGATCATGCCCTACCCTACGGCATCGGAATGCTGCCGTCGTTGTTTCCGGCCTTGGATACCTTGAAAGCGGGCTCCTTGACCGAAGGTATTCTTAATCCCGAGTCGGGAAAATGGCATTGGTTCTGGCTGGTCGCATCCAAGCCCCAGCAACAAAAACCGTTCGATAGGGTTAAAGTTCTGGTGCGCCAGGATTTGCAATCCGACAAAACCCGCGAAATCGCTCCCGGCGACACGCTGGCTACTTTTGCGGATTCCAAAGTCATCCGCGAATCCGACGTTCAGTTTTTGGCGGAGGAGATTCCCGCCCATTTACGCAGCCGTTACACCCGCGACCGGCTCGTGGATTACCTGCTGACCTGGGAACTCATGACCCTGGAAGCCAACAAATTGGGCCTTACCAGCGATATTAAATTGCAGGCCATGCTCTTGGATAGCAAGGATCGCTATTGGGCGGAGATCTACCGTGACTCAGTCCTGCAGAAAAACTACGCCCTCGATCCCGATTTGCTGAAGCGTACCTTTGCGAAAAACCGGCAGTATTTCATCCGCTCCGGCGAAGATGGGGATTACACCGCCCATGTCAAGGATATTGCCGCATTTCTGGCCCTGGACAGCAGCGAAATTCCCTTGGAATACCATTTGAATCCCGAACGCTACACGCGCAACGATACGCTGATTTCGCTCGATAGCGCCCGCTACGAAGTTTTTCAAAACCTTAAAAGCAAGGGCTATGCCCTCTCTGAAGCGCAACTCTTCTCCCGCTTGAAGAAGCGCTTCGATGTGGTCATAGTCGATGAAAGCCTCAAGGAACCGAAAATAAGCGATGCCAACGCGGTTTTCCGACAGGCCCAGAACCTGCATTACGATCGGCAATTGGAAAAATCGTTGGAGCTCTACGAGAGATTGCGCGTCCAGTTTCCGGACAACCATTCTCTGCAGGATTCGGTCGCCTTCGGAATGGCCCAGATTTTCATTGAGCAGGAGCGCTATCAAAATGCGCTGTCCGAATACCGCCGGATATCCTACCTCTATCCCAAGAGCTCAAATGAATATAAGGCCCAATTCATGGTCGGCTTTATCCAGGCGGAGCATATGAAAGACGACTCGGCGGCAGTAAGGACTTTCCGAAAAATGCTGGCCAAGCACCCTGAAAGCGACCTTTCCGACGATGCGGATTGGATGATTCGGAATATCGAAAGCGGAGGCGCATTGATGCCGGTTCTGCAGGACGAGACGGAAGCGGATTCCAAACCGGCCGAAGGCGGGTAATCCCATTCACCTTGACTCTATTCAGTCTCCTTTGGCGTAATATATAACACCATCACTTCCCGACTCCATCTGGAAGTCGGGAATTCCATATGCATCAATTCCACCTCATCCCCCACGCTCAAATCCGGAGCCCGGGCGGAGTCGATTTTGTAGACCAGGGTTTCCGGATGGTTTTTCGCCGCGATTTCGTAGGCGATTCCGCCTTTTAATTCCTGGGTGCGGACTCTCCTCAGGGTATGCAATCCCGAGGCTCTCATTTTGAAGTCGTTTTCGGTTTCGGGCTCAAACCCGTAAATCCGGGTGATCACGCCTTGATCATGAACCTCGGGACCCGGCTCGAGGCGACTGGGATCGTTTCTGCCTATCAAGTAAATGACGCCCCAAACCAGCGCAAGAATGATGGCGGCGTATTTGACTGGGGTGGATGTTAAAAAAGACATGCGGGTATCCCGGATAAAGTTGAGTGTGCCCGCCCCGCACCCGCGAAGCATGGTCTTCCCATCGAAAAATAACCTATGTCGGGACAAGCAGGTCTTGACGACGATCACATTGAGGCCGCTCCGATTTGATTAACTTTTTCCTTCATGAGCACCACAGCGCCCAATCCCATCGAAAAACGCCTGGAAAGGATGCGGGAACAATGGGACGTCTTCATTTCCGACCCCGAAGCTAGGCTCCTATGCTGGCAGGGAGACCCCGACGAGTTACGCATGGTCGAGGTTTTCGAGCAGGTGGAATCGTCGGAGGCCAGCGAGACGCCGGAAATGTTCCTGCGCCTGCACGCGGCCTTTGCGGAACCTGCGGGATATGGCTTTGCCCTGGCCCGGGAAATCCAGGAGCAATACGCCGAGGTGAAGGCAGCCGTCGAGGCGGATAGGCAACAAGGCCTAACTGCTTTTGACGGCTTGACCTTCGATTGGAACTGTCCCGAGCCGACGTCCGATGAAACCGATCGTAAATATCTCATCCGCGTGGCCGCCGATTATTTGCGGCATCACGCCCAAGTTATCGACCATGTGATCTTGTGGTTGACGCCCCGCGAGGTTTCCGATACGGATGCCTGGCAGCGTTGGCTGTTTCATCTGCTGGAAAAAGACGGGCTGCCCGAAGGCGCGCGTATTTTGGTGGTGGACTCGCTGCCCGCTCCCTCCTTGGATTGGTTGCAGGCCACCGATTCCCCCAAAATTCATTTCGAACCGCTCCAACTCAATATGAAGGGCGCTGCGCAGGAAACCGCGGAGGCTGCCGAAGGCGAAGGCCCCGGCCATGAGTTCCGCAAAGTGTTCACGGCCCTGACGGCAGCAGCGGGAGAAGGCGATTTGCCTAAGACCCAATCGCTGGGTGACAAGGCGATGGAGTTGACGCGCGCGCAGAATTGGCCACAATTGGAATTCGGCGTCTGGCTGGTGTTAAGCGCCGCCTATTTCGGAAAAAAGCAAAGCGACAAGGCCTTTCAGGGATACCAAGGGGCGGAGAAGGCGGCCTTGAAGCTCAAGGATACGCCGGAAAACGACATGTCGAGCAGCGCGGAGAAGTTTCAGGTGCAAGCGCGCTTCGGCCAAGCGGCGGTGCTGATTGAGCAGCAACGTTGGGCCGAGGCGGCCTTGCTTTACGAAGAGACGGCGCCGATTGCCCAAAGCGCGGGCGATACCTTGATGCTGTTGGAATGTTGGCGCATGGCGGCCTATGCCTACGAGCGGGTCAAGCAATGGGACAAGGCGCTTGAGGGCGGGCGCCAAGCGGTGGCCGTGGGCGAGAGCATGACGCCCGAGCAGCGGAAGCATTCGACTTTGGCGTATGCGGGAGAAGGCCTGCTGCGCGTAGCGCGTCCCGATGATGCGTATACTCTGGGGTATCAAATAGAAGAGAAGATGCGCGAGCTGTTGGGACCCGATTGGCGCGAGACCACGGAGAAAAAAGCCCCATGATGCCCGCGCTGAAAATGCTGGACATGGTGATGGGCGTGGACGTGCATATCGTCCAGCCGCCGGGTCCGGTACCGCCTTTGCCTATCCCCCACCCCTTTATCGGTATGCTGTTCGATCCCATGGCGATGGCGCCTCCTCCGATAGGTGCTAAAGCGCGCATAAATGGAATGCCGAACGCCGCTGCAGGATTTAACGCCAAGGCTGTTCCGCCGCACATTCCCATCGGCGGCATGTTCGTTAAGCCGCCCATGAGCGAGGGCACTTTGTTCATGGGTTCGGCAACGGTTTTGATGGAGAATAGTCCTGCAGGGTTCGCCGCCCTCCCGGTTTTGACTTGTACCGACATCGGTATGCCTGCGCCTCCACGGACAGGCAAATTTGGCAAAACCATGTCCTTGATGCTGCCTACCAGCATCGCCACTCCCATTCCCGCTGGCCCGCCAGTATTGATTGGAGGCCCGCCCACTATCGATATGATGGGCCTGTTAATGCAGGCAGCCGGTTCGGCGCTAGCCAAGCAATTCCAAAAGCTTCGAAAGCTTTCCTTAAGCGGCAAACGAATGAACGCCCTGCCCAAGCGCGTGAATAATGCGGCCAAGAAGCAAATGAAAAAGGTGAAAGCACCTCCGAAGGCCAAGAATAAAGTCCATAAATCCAAATGCACGGTTACCGGGCATCCGGTTGACGTGGCCACGGGTAAGATGTTCACCGACAACGTAGACTTCGAATTACCGGGCCCGATTCCCCTACGCTGGGAACGCACCTGGTTTTCCACCTCCGATTATGAAGGCCCCCTGGGGCATGGCTGGCATCACAGCTATGACATGGCGCTGTGGGAAGAAGGTCCTGCCGTGGCGGTGCGCTTAGGGGATGGCCGTCCCTTGGGTTTTCCCAAGTTATCGGAAGGCGGAAGCTTTCGGCAGCGCTCGGAGAAGCAAACCCTGCGGCGCGACAAGGGCGGCTATTACCTCGAAGGTCCGGACAAGTTGCGTTATCGTTTTTCCAATACCCATTTTCCCGATCGGGGCCGGGTATTGAAAAGCGTGGAAAGCCCCAGCGGAGCGCTTATCCGCTTCCAATACAGCCCCCAGGGTCATTTGCAGGTCATCCACGACAGCGCGGGGCGGCAATTGCAGGTACGCACGGACGGCAAGGGCCGCGTTCAGGCCATTCAGGCACCGCATCCCGATGGCGACGGTCAACATGTCACGCTCATCACCTATTATTACGATGTGAACGGTGACATGACGATGGCGGTGGACCCGCTGATGCATTCCTTCCGCTATAAATACGCAGACCATCTGTTGGTGCAGGAAACCAATCGGGTGGGACTCAATTTCTTTTTCGAATACGACGGCAAAAACAGCGATGCCAAATGCCTGCGCACCTGGGGCGATGGCGGCCTATACGATCATCAGTTGGAATATTTCGAGGCGCGGGGACTGACTGTCGTCACCAATTCGTTGGGACATGAAACCCATCATTATTGGAATACCGAAGGCCTGGTATATCGCACCACCAACGCCAAGGGCGCGGACTCCTACACTTTATACAACGATTTCAATGAGGTGGAAAAGAAAATCGATGAGTTGGGCCTGGTCAACTCCTACGAATATGATGAGGACGGCAACCGAACCAAAACTACGGCCGCGGACGGCACCTCCATCGAAATTAAATACCAAAACGACGCTCCGGTCAAGGCCAAGGATGCCATGGGTGGTGAGTGGGTATGGGAATATGATACCGAGTATCGTCCGATAAAAAAAGTGGATCCCCTGGGACGGGAAACTGAGTTCCAATACCAGGGACCTCATCTCGGTGCGGTAAAAGACCCGGCGGGGCAAGTGACTTTGCTGGCCTACGACAAGCAGGGTAATCTGTCGGAAATGACCACACCCGATGGACACCAATCGTTGTGGCGCTATGATAATTTAGGTCGCTGCATCGCGGCGGTGGATGCCAAGGGGAATACGCAGGTTCGCAAGCATGACTTGGCGGGCAATGTGGTGGAAGTGATTGAGCCGGATGGCAATGTGCGTACGCTGGAATATGACGGCGAGGGTAATGTGCTTAGGGCTAAGGACCAGCATTATCTGGTGGGCTTTGGTTATCGCGGCATGAACCGCCTGGCCTTCCGGGAGCAGTCGGGCACGCGGGTGGAGTTCCTCTACGATACCGAAGACCAACTCATCGGCATCAAGAACGAGCATGGGCTGGTGTATTCCTTTGAGTTGGATGCGCTGGGCGACGTAACGGTGGAAAAGGGTTTCGACGGGCTGCGTCGGCAGTATGAGCGAGACGCCAAGGGACGCGTGGAAAAAGTGCTGCGGCCGGAGGAGCGGTTTTCGGCCTACATCTATGACATGCAGGACCGGGTGCAAATGGTTGTGCATAGTGATGGAGCTTCGGAGCGCTATGGTTATCGCGAGGATGGCGAGTTAGTTCTGGCGGAGAATGACGAAACCTCGGTTGAGTTTGAGCGAGACCCGCTGGGTCGGATTCTGAAGGAGACCACGGGGGACGATTGGGTGGCTTCGGAGTATGATGCTCTGGGTTTGCGGTTGAAGATGCAGACTTCGAAAGGGCTGACGCAGGAGATTCTGCGCAATGCCATGGGCGATGTGCTTTCCGTGAAAGCCTGGATGGGCGAGAAAAAAGAAGCTCCGAAGGCGGGAGCGGGTGCTGGAGGTGCGCCGGATGGCGCTGCAGAGAAGGGAACCTTCAAGGCGGAGTTTACCCGAGACGAGTTGGGCCTGGAGTTGCAGCGCACATTGCCGGGAGGCGTTCAGGCCAAATGGCAACGCGACAAGCTGGGTCGGCCTTTGCGGCAGGAGATCTCGGTGGGTGGACGGGTGCAACGCTCCCGCGCTTACACCTGGGAAGCAAATGACCGCCTCAAGTCGATAATGGACTCGCTGGCGGGCGCAACACATTATGCACATGATGCTCTGGGGAATCTGATTGCGGCCACCTCTGCCGACGGCAAAGTGGATTTACGCATGCCCGATGCGGTAGGCAATCTGTTCAAAACCGAAGACCGTAGCGATCGCAAGTATGGCCCGGCGGGGCAGCTGTTGGAGGCTAAGGGGCCTAAGGGAATCACTCGGTATGAATATGATGCCGAAGGGAATTTGATCCGTAAGATAGAACCGAGTGATAAGACGTGGCGCTATGAATGGAACAGCGCCGGGATGTTGGCAAAAGTCGTGCGCCCCGACGGCGCGGAAGTCACTTTCGGCTATGACCCGCTGGGACGGCGTCTATGGAAGAGTTTCAAGGAAAAGACCACGCGCTGGGTATGGGACGGCAATGTCCCTGTCCATGAGTGGGTGGAGGAGAATGAGGGCTACGTAGCGGTTTCCGAAGAGTCGGTGCAGGCCGAGGCGGGAGCCCAGGGAGGCGCGCGCCAGCGGGAGGCGATGGTCTCTGGGAGTTCGTCGCAAGGGCCGCCGTTGGGAGCGCGGGGAACGAAGGACGCCCCGATAGCGTGGCTGTTCGATGCGGAGAGTTTCGCGCCAAGTGGGAAGTTGGTGGGAGAAGATGCGTTCAGCGTCGTCACGGATCATCTTGGGACGCCGATAGCGTTGTATGACGATGCGGGCCGGGAGGCATGGTCCGGGAGCATGGAAGCTTGGGGGCATCTTCGTACGCTTACAGGGGCAGCGGAGGTGTGTCCGTTCCGGTGGCCGGGGCAGTATGAGGATGCGGAGACGGGGCTTTATTATAATCGGTTTCGGTATTATGACCCGGAGGCTGGGGAGTATGTTAGTCAGGATCCGATTAGGCTTAATGGAGGAGTTGAGCTTTGTAAATATGTTAGAGATCCATTAACCTCTATCGATCCAAATGGTCATAACTCCTGCACGCCTCAGGACCCGCGCTTATCGGCTGCAATCGCTTCGGGTAGGCCAGTAGTGATAGTCGGTCGTAAAATGTCAAGGGTAAACCCGGTGCGGGATAGTCTCAAGAATTCAGGTGCAAATGTTAAAACTTATGAACCCAAAAACTTTAGAAGTAGAGACAATCTCAATCCCAAAGATGTTGAGGCTAATCGTGAATGGCTTCGATATTGGGCTAAAGACAAAAATGCACTTATTGTAGACATTGGTGCCGATCCTCTAAATCCAACCGATTTAGGTGCCTTCTACGGTGTGGAAAGTAGAAGTCTATATAAGAACTGGGCCGGTAATGTAGAGGTAATTCAGTTCAATCCTGGGTTTTAAGCACAATGTCTTTCGAAAACGAATTTAAAATCATTGCAAATGAAAAATTCAAAAAACTACTTGATGAAGGTTTTCGACTTTGTCCTGAAATTCATACAAATGAAGACCCAAGAGATGAATCCTATACGCTGCGCTATGTCAAAAGAAGCTTAATTATTGATATAAAATTGGCTGTAGTTGGTTCAGGGATATTCGTATTATTAAAATGGCCAAAAGCCGGCAATATTTTGACATGTGATTCAGATTCTTTTTCAAAAGTTAAAAGTCTAGAGTCATTTCCAAGCAAAATAAATGTTCCAAATATACTCAGAGTACGCGGTGCTAAAACTTTACAAGACGCCTACAATAATTCAACTATTTCTTATCAAAAAAAGATAAAATCGAATCTTCCAGTTGCTATTGAATATCTTGCGGAGCGACTTTTCTTGCTTTTTCCGGAAATAAATTAAAGTGATTTTCCACTATCAGAAATCTCCTTGGGCAATTTTTAGTGTGAAATTGAAGCCAAGCATAGCGGCTATTTTAACCATAGTATTTTGGTTTGCTACCAACGGGAATGGCCATGTGGTCATATGTTCGAGTAGTTCTGATTCTACATATTTGGATAGCAGGAAGCATTTTCCTGGCGAAACCGCGAACGTTCACATCCACCATAATAGGTGGCCTCACCGGCAAACCGAATTCTATCCCAAGGATTGGGTGCAACAGGTCACCCACAGCGACGGCGCCTCCGAGCGCTTCGGCTATCGCGGTATGAACCGTCTGGCTTTCCGGGAGCAGTCGGGCACGCGGGTGGAGTTTATCTATGATACCGAAGACCAGCTCATCGGCATCAAGAACGAGAATGGGTTGGTCTATTCATTCGAGCTGGATGCGCTTGGCGATGTGACGGTGGAAAAGGGTTTCGACGGGATGCGTCGGCAGTATGAGCGTGACGCCAAGGGGCGCGTGGCCAAGGTGTTGCGTCCCGGAGAAAAGTTCTCCGAATATATATACGACATGCAGGACCGGGTGCAGTTGGTGGTCCACAGCGACGGGAGCTCGGAACGCTATGGGTATCGTGCCGACGGTGAGCTGATTCTGGCGGAGAATGCCGAAGCCTTGGTCGAGTTTGAGCGGGACCCGCTGGGTCGAATTGTGAAGGAAACAACCGGGGACGATTGGGTGGGTTCAGAGTATGATGCTCTGGGTTTGCGGTTGAAGATGCAGACTTCGAAGGGGCTGACGCAGGAGATTCTGCGCAATGCCATGGGCGATGTGCTTTCCGTGGAAGCCTGGATGGGCGAGAAGAAGGAAGTTTCTAAAGCGGGAGCGGGTGCTGGTGGTGCGCCGGATGGCGCTGCAGAGAAGGGAACCTTCAAGGCGGAGTTTACCCGCGACGAGTTGGGTCTGGAGTTGCAGCGCACATTGCCGGGAGGCGTTCAGGCCAAATGGCAACGCGACAAGCTGGGTCGGCCTTTGCGGCAGGAGATCTCGGTGGGTGGACGGGTGCAACGCTCCCGCGCTTACACCTGGGAAGCAAATGACCGCCTCAAGTCGATAATGGACTCGCTGGCGGGCGCAACACATTATGCACATGATGCTCTGGGGAATCTGATTGCGGCCACCTCTGCCGACGGCAAAGTGGATTTACGCATGCCCGATGCGGTAGGCAATCTGTTCAAAACCGAAGACCGTAGCGATCGCAAGTATGGTCCGGCGGGGCAGCTGTTGGAGGCCAAGGGTCCGAAGGGCGTCACGCGCTATGAGTATGATGCCGAAGGGAATTTGATTCAGAAGACAGAACCCGGTGATAAGACGTGGCGCTATGAGTGGAACAGCGCAGGAATGTTGGCCAAAGTCGTGAGGCCCGACGGTGCGGAGGTCACCTTCGGCTATGACCCGCTGGGGCGGCGTCTGTGGAAGAGCTTCAAGGAAAAGACAACGCGCTGGGTGTGGGACGGCAATGTGCCGGTGCATGAGTGGGTGGAGGAGAATGAGGATTACATAGAGGTAACCGAAGAGTCGGTGCCGGCAGCAGGAGCCCAGGGAGGCGTGCCGCAGCGTGAGGCGATGGTTTCAGGGAGTTCGGCGCAGGGTCCGCCGTCGGGTGCGCGGGGGACGAAGGACACGCCGATAGCGTGGCTGTTCGATGCGGAGAGTTTTGCGCCCAGTGGGAAGTTGATCGGAGAAGATGCTTACAGCATCGTCACCGATCATTTGGGAGCCCCGATAGCGCTGTATGACGATGCGGGCCGGGAGGCTTGGTCGGGGAGCATGGGGGCTTGGGGGCAACTTCGAACCCTTAAAGGTGCGGCGGATGAATGTCCCTTCCGATGGCCGGGGCAGTACGAGGATGCGGAGACGGGGCTTTTTTATAACCGGTTCCGGTACTACGATCCGGAGGCGGGAGAGTATGTCAGCCAGGATCCGATTGGGTTGTTAGGTGGATTGAGACTCTGCGGTTATGTGCCCGATCCCTTGAAATATACGGACGTTATTGGGTTAAGCAAGAAATGCGGTGCCGATCATACTTTCCCTTCCGATCCTAAAGAGATGACCTCCAAACTGGGGTTACCGCCAAGCAAAGTAGGCAAGACGCCCGATGGAACTACTAGAGTGGTATGGGAGCCGAATCCAAATACTAAAATTAGATATGAAAGCCATCCCCATGGCTTAAAGCCAGGGGATCAGGGTTTTAATCCAAGACATCATGGCCCTCATTACCATGTTGAAACAAAGCCTGCCGGCATGTCTTGGAGTAAAGCAAACAAAAGTAATCAAGTGACCAAGGCAAAACCTCCGGGATATACTCCAGGAGGAGGCACTGGCTTTTTACCTGGTGAAAAATTTCCTGGTTAGTGGAGAACTTATGGTATGGAACAAGTGAATTTGGGCGGAATGGATCTAGCTGATGCAAAAATAAAATCCATAGCGACAAAGGAAGGAGAATTAATAATCGAAATAGAAGATTACCAGGAAAATCGATTTCTGGTAGAATTTCAAGACACTGTAGCTTTTGAGGCCATGTCCCCAGTGAATGAAGATTTGAGCCATTTCATAGAGCAATCCGAATCAGAACTTTTAAAATCGACTAGAAGTAATTTAAAAGATCTGGAGCCTAATTTGACAACATTCGAATTTTTTTCCGCTTGGGATTCTCGGAAAGTTCTAAGTGTAGTGGCATCGGGATACACTACGGAAATATCAAATAAATCTTGAGCAGAGATTCGCGGCATTGCTAAATCCAAAGGCCTCGTTCCTGCTGGCAAGCTAGGTAATAAAGGTCTTGAAACAAAGTGGAAGGATCCTTAGACCGGTAAGGAAAGACTTAGGTTAGTTAGGGGCCACGTTAATCCAAAAACCCGGTTTCCATATAATGATCCGAAAGCGAGAGTCGACCATGTTCATGGATACGAACCGGATGGAAAAGCAAATTTACGTGATCCTATGGACAACAATCCCCACTTTCCAACAACTGGAGAATAGCAATGAAAAAGACAAATGAGGATGGCACGAATGAAAATTATTTCGAGTTAGATGATATCAGGACCTGGATTGAACAGGAAAACTCTATTCAAATTAAGGCTGTGACAGGGCACGGAGATCCAGTAGAACTCTCTGCGGATGAAGCGCGGGATTTAGGTATGGTACTAACTAACTTGAGAGTCGGGAGTTCTCCTGCTTGATTTCAGGCGCTCCCGGCATTTTTC
>CAYNXV010000016.1:0-23458 GCA_964401245.1 uncultured Bifidobacteriales bacterium
AAAGCGCCTCTCGCAGGAATTTCTGCGTCAGCCGAAATTCATGAGCCTTTCCCCCGAAGAAGTTTCCGTCACCAACATGGATCATATCTATTACGTGACGGAACCGACGGAAAAGGACGTGGCGCTGCTTAAGCTTATCGAATTGGAAAATCCCGAATCGGCCATCATTTTCTGCAATACCCGCCGGGATGTCAGCTATGTCTATGAATTTCTGCTCGCCCGCGGCCTCAAAGTGGGAATCATTTCGGGGGACGTGCAACAAAAGGCGCGCCAGCAGGTCATGCGGGATTTGAAATCCGGACAGGTACGTCTGCTCGTGGCCACGGATGTGGCGGCACGCGGTATCGACATCCAGGGATTGTCGCATGTGTTTCTTTACGACCACCCCGACGATTCCGAGGTCTATATCCATCGCGCCGGCCGTACCGCACGCGCCGGAAATTTCGGTCGGGCGATTTCGCTGGTAAGCCTGTTGGAGGAAATCCCTCTCAAAGCCACCGCCGGCCAATTCGGTATCAACTTCATCAAAAAAGCCCTGCCGAACGATCAGGAGCTGGAGAAGCTCATCCGGGAACGGACCAACGTCTTTTTGGATCAGGATTTCCGCCAAACCAAGCAATGGGATAAAAAGGGCGCGGCCCGTATGCTACCCCTGCTGGACGAATTGCTCCAATTGCCGGAGGAAAGGGAGGCTCTCGGCCTCATGCTGCACAGATATTACTGGGAACGTTTTACCGGGAAGCCTTTCGTGGAAGCCCTAGCTCCGGAAACGGATGCCGACGCCGGGGAGGGCGAAGGACCGGAAGCCCAGGCGCCATCCACGGAGTCCACCGAGTCTCCCTGAGTACACGGCTATTCGCCCTGGGCCATGCCGACGCCGAGGAGGACTAAGGGTCGGAACCGGGTTGTCGGTCGAGCAGGTTCCGGGTTTCCACCATGCGGGCCTCCACCCCTGCGCATTGCGCATCCGTTTCCAGAGCTCTTTCATAATGTCGCAAAGCCTTTTCCAAATTGCCCTGGCTGCGTTCGAAATCGCCGAGACGCACGCTTTCCGCGCAATTGCCGCCACAGCCCGCAAATACCGCCAGGATTGCCGCAGCCGCCAAAGTCGTCATTACCAGTCGTTTTTTCATAATCTTTTCCTTTGTCGAACAATCGCCGTCGAGGATATCGACCGGGTGGTTCGAAGCGTATTTTTTTACCTTCAATATAGCATGGGCGAAGCCGTGCTTCCGAAATCGAAACCATGATCAAGAAAAAAACCGAAAAAGAAATCGGGCTCATGCGAGAAGCGGGCAAACTCGCCGCCGAGATTCTCGAGCAGGCGTGCGAAATGGCCAAGCCGGGGGTGACCACCCAGGAAATCAATGACTTCGTGCATGATATGACGATTCGTGCCGGCGCCTACCCCTCTCCGTTGAATTACCACGGCTTCCCCAAGTCCGTTTGCACCTCCGTGAACAACGTCGTCTGCCACGGCATTCCCGGCGACTATGTCCTCAAGGACGGAGATATCGTCAACATCGACGTAACCTGCACCCTCAAGGGATACCATGGAGACACCTCCAGAACGGTGGCGATGGGGAAAATCTCCCCCACGGCCAAGCGTCTGATGGATGCCACCTACCAATGCCTGCTCGAAGGCATTGCGGCCGCGATTCCGGGGAATTATTTCGGGGATATCGGAAACGCCATCCAACCCATCGCGGATGAACATAATTTTACCGTGGTCCGGGAATTTTGTGGGCATGGAATCGGACGCAATTTCCATGAAGACCCCATGGTGCTCCACTATCGCTCCAAAAACCGTGGCGAGCGAATCACCGAAGGCATGGTATTCACGGTGGAACCCATGATCAACGAAGGCGAGCCCGAAGTATACGTAGCCGGGGATGGATGGACCGTTTTTACCAAGGACGGTAAACTCTCGGCTCAATACGAGCACACCTTGGCCATGACCAAAAACGGGCCCGAAATCCTCACCCGTCTGTAATTCGCCTCAGTCCTCGTCGTCGTCCATGGGAATGGGGAGGAATCCCGCATCCTGGCCCTTTTCATCCCATTTCTTCTTCAATCGGTAAAGTTCGTCAAGCCGGACGTGAAACCCTTTGGAATCGTCGTCGGTGATGCCGTTCCGGATCAGGAATTCGCAGACCTCGATGGCCTTGTCCAATTCCTTCTGGTTTTGATAGTAGGTTATCAGGGCCTTACATTGGGTAGCCACGAACTTGGGATTGTAACCGTACTCCTTGATGGTGCGCCGGATGAAATCCAGGGAAAAGCGGCTCAACTCGCTTTTGTCCATGGTGCATTTCGATTCCTTGATTTTCAGCGTCAGCAAATCGAGGAATTCATGCGCTATTTCCACCTTGTCGAAAAATACGGTCTCCCGGGCCTGGAATTCTTCGAACTCCCGGAGCACGGAAGCGTTGTCGTTTTTCAATTCGCCCAGCAGGCGCTCCAAAAATTCCTCTTTATTCACGGGATCCTTTCGTGATACTACCGATTGCATAAGCCATAAGATAAGGTGAAACCGTAATTTGTCAACCGGGAACGATGGCTTCCAGCGCCCGTAACATGGCTTCCGCGTCGGAAAACCGATCCTCGCGGGAAGGGGCGAGGGCCTTGGCGATAAGATCGCTCCAGGCCTGGGAAATGCCGGGTCGATGATCAATCGCCATGCCGGTAAACATGCCGGCGTCCTCCTTCGCGCGGGTTTGAAATACCTTTTCGGGCCGTTCTACGCGCACGGGCAGAAAGCCGACGGTAAGTTCGAGCAGAACGCATCCCAGTGAAAAAATATCGGCCCTGCCGTCTACGTCTTCGCCCCGGGCCTGCTCCGGCGAAACGTAAAGCGGGGAACCGAGAACATAATTCTTCTCCTCTTTATAAACGGTATGGTATACCCAGGCTAGACCGAAATCCGCCACCATCAAGCGCTTTTGTTTTTCCAGCCACATGAGATTCTCCGGCTTGATATCGCGATGCACCACGCCTTCTGAATGCGCATGGGCCAGCACCTCCAGCGTTTGCCGCGCTATGCTCACCAACTCCCGCACCTCCGGGAGTCTGCGACCGGGTACCGGATGTTTTTTCCGTGTGCGCAACCATTGGCCCAGGTTTACGCCATCGATAAGCTGCATGACGTAATACAGGAAATCCGGTTCTTCGCCGAACTCGAAAAGGGTTATGATGCCCGGATGATCGATGTTGGCTACCAGCTCCGCCTCCTGGCGAAACCTTTCGGCCGTAAACAGTTTATTGAATTTTTCCCGAAACACCAGCTTGACGGCTACGGGACGTTTCAAATTGGCTTGAAAGCCCCGATACACCACACCCAGACTGCCTTCCCCGATTTTCTCCAGCAACGTGAAATGTCCTAAAACGGCCCCGGTCATATCGCGGCGTTTTCCGGAACCCACAACTCCAATGTCTTCAGGTTCCTCAAAAACCATTTTCAATCTCTCCTGGCGCGATGGACCCGAGCGGGAAAAATAGCCCCAAACCAGCCATAAAGCGGAAATCCGGGACTAATTATGGTACTCTTTTTAAGTATTTTACCTTGTAGGATCCCAGAATGCCACAAACATCCCCGGAGTTCACGCGAGCGGAAGCCGAAAATGCCGTTCGCATGCTCAATCTCTACTATAACCGGACGATTTCCTACTCGTTCGATCACCCGTCCGTGCAGGAATTCATTCCCAAAGTGTATGCCGCCTTTCAGCCGCTTTGGGCAGGTCAGGGCGTCTCTCTCCTCTTGCAGGAATTCGGATATTTCATCGGCTCGGTCGATATCGTGTACCAACCCAATAACCGCCGCATTTCCGAGCATCTGAAACGATTCGGCATCGAAGCCATCAGCTTCTCGACTCCGCCGACCTTGCACGATTTCACCGCCTTTCTGGACGCCTGCTCCCTGACGCATGCCAGCGCCGAAGCCTTCATGAAATACCTCCTGCAAAGGAAGGTGACGAGCCTCAGCATCAACGACGTATCCCTGCGAACCGTCAAAGAAGGGGATTTCATCAATTCATCTCCTCCGCCTTCCCGCGCCCCCTCCCCCTCCGCCGGAAGTTCCTCCGCAGATCCCTTCGCGGAGATGGCCATGCGGGCCGTAATGGGCCGATTCACCGCCGCAGAGATGGGTGCCAATCTTTCTTTATTGCAATTGCTGGAAAATCCCTCCGCTCTGCCCCAGGCCATGATGGAACAAAGCGCCCAAGCCGGCGACCAGCAACCCCAGGTATTGCAGCAAAGTCTGGCCCGGGTGCTGGGAATGTTCCAGGAATCCGCCGAGAAACCGGACGTGCCCGTAGAGGAAATCCTGCTCGGGATGCATAACATGCGCGGGGAATTGCTCAAAGCCATCCGGACCCAACAAAGCCTTTCCAAAAAGATGGAGAGCGAGGAGGAAGCGGTCAGCGCCGCCGACGACATGTTCGCCCAGACTTCCGCCAAGCTTATTCTGACGGAATACCAGAAGTCGCAGGGCAATTTCAAAAAAACCGCGCGTATCATCCAACGCATCATTCCCGATCGGCAGAATCTGCAACGGATTCTTCCCTTGCTGCGGAAATATTTCCTGGAGGCGGGCATTCCCCTGTTGGAGTATTACCGTATGCTGGAGGAACTCAATATCCTCATGGGATCGGATGAGGCCTATCAAGGCCTGTTGCGCGCAGGCGAAGGCATGGGCATCGACCAGGAGGAGATACTTTCGGAATTGAGGAAAGATCCCGCCCAAGCCGCGAAATTACTGGTTCTAGCCAGCGAGGTGAAACGCATCAGCGGGGATCAAAGCGGTGAAAGCCTCATTTCGGCGTTGGTCGGCTATGTGGAAACCGCCGGCGACGCCATGTCCTCCACCCCCGCTACCGCCGCGGAGGTGGGGAGCCTGACCGGCATGCTGCGTAAAATGGAAAATTCGCTGCACGCGGAATTGGACGGCCGCGCGGTCAGCGGTCAGGTGAAAACGGCGGGAAGGCAGAAATTGCATCTTCGTTTCCAACAGGCCATCTCGGGCCTCAAGGAAAGGGCGGTCGCCCATCAAATGCTCAATCCCAACGCCTCCGAAGCGGAGAAGGTGGCGTCGCTCCTGGAAATTTTCGCCGACTCGTCCGAACTCGACCAAGCCGAAGACAGCGTGCTTTCGTCGGTGCAAAACCAGGGCATGGCCGAGGATATAGCCCGCCAAATACTCGCCCAAGCCCGGCAGAAGCTCGATTCGAAGCGCCACCGCGACCTCTCCCGCGGCCTGCCCACGGGCGTATACGTCAAGAACGTATTGGACTTCTATCTCAAAATGGAAATCAGCCGCGCCCGCCGATATCATGTCCCCTTTAGCGTGATATTGATATCGTTTGACGGCATGCCCGAAAACGTCCAGGCCGGAGACGACCTGAATTCATTGCAAAACGTTCTAATCGGCGACCTCCGCAAACAATTGCGCGAAACCGATTTGATCGGGATGCTGGGATATAACCGGTTTCTCGCCGTACTTCCCATGACCACCCTTGAGCAGGCGGAAAAGGTGGCGGTTAAGCTCAACGTCCTTCCCGCCCGACAAGTGGCATTACCGGACGGAACCCGCGCTTCCATAATGGTCCGGATTGGAATCGCCGCCTTTCAAAGCCAGGGTACGGATAATTATGCCAATTTGATGGCGGCAGCCCAGAAGAAATGGCAGGAGGCCGGTTCCGAGCCCGGGCTGAGTTGATCCGATGAGCCGGACCTGCATCCTCGTCGTAGACGATGAAAAAATCACGGCCTTTTATCTTCGCGATCTGCTGATAGGGTTGGAATGCACGGTGTTTCTCGCCCAGAACGGCGAAGAGGCGCTCGAAACCATCGCGAAAGAACGTCTTGACCTGGTCATCACCGATTTGGTCATGCCCGGCATCGATGGATTTGCGCTGGTCAAGCGCATGAAAAGCCTCCATCCCGAACTTCCCATATTCGTTCTCACTGCCCACGGAAATCCCGAAGCCGCCCGCAAGGCCAAAACCCTGGGTGCCGACCAATTCCTGGTGAAACCCGTCAGCGTTGAACAATTGTTCCTGGCCATCAGAAAATTGAAGGAAAAATCCGCCAGCGGCGGCGACGGCATCACCACTGCGGGACGCTTCCGGGTCTCCGCCATTGTCGGCACCTCGGAACCCATGCAAAAGGTTTTCCGGGCCATAGAAAAAGCGCGCGTTTCCAAGGCGAATGTGCTGGTGCGCGGCGAAAGCGGAACCGGTAAGGAACTGGTGGCCCGTGCCATCGCCGTTCCCGGACAAAAGGAAAGCGACCCTTTCGTTATCGTGAATTGTTGCGCCATCTCGGAAGGCCTGCTCGAAAGCGAACTTTTCGGGCATGTGAAGGGCTCTTTTTCCGGCGCGCTGACCGATCGCGAAGGACTGTTCGAAGCGGCGGACGGAGGCACGCTTTTCCTGGACGAAATCGGGGACATGACGCTGCAAAGCCAGACCAAACTTCTCAGAGCCATACAGGAGGGCGAATTCCGGCGCGTCGGTGACAACCGGACCCGGCATGCCGATGTGCGCATCATTGCCGCGACCAATCGCGATTTGGAAAAAGCGGTGCGTATCGGCACCTTTCGCGAAGACCTGTATTACCGCCTGAACGTCATTTCCATCCACTTGCCGCCGCTGCGCTCGCGTCCCAGCGATGTTCCCCTGCTCATCCGGTTTTTTCTCGCCAAGCATCAAAACAAAAGCCCTTTGAAAGTGGAACTGGATTCCGAAGCGATAGAGATGCTGAGTCGCCATCCCTATCCCGGAAACGTCCGCGAATTGGAAAACATCATCCAGAGGACGGTTTCATTCGCCAGCGGGCGCCTGGTGGGCGCGGGGGAAGTGGCGGCCCATCTGCAATCTCCGGAGGGTGGAGCGGATGAACCGACGGTTCATTCGGATATGACCTACCCCTCTTTCAAAAAGCAATTGCTTCTCCTTGAGCGGAACTATCTGGTGTCGCGCCTGAAAGGCACCGGGGGCAGCGTTGCGGACGCCGCGCGCGCCATGCACGTAACCCGGACGGCTCTCCATAACCGCATGAAGAAACTGGGCATCCGCTCCAAGGAATTGCGCGCGACCGACTCCTTGGAGGAAACCTCATCCGAAAAAACCCAGGTCTGAACGCTCGGGCCCGAGTGGTTTACTTTACTGCGGTGATAACGACTTTTCCGTCGCCGCTTCGAGCAGATTCTCGAGCTCCCCGAGATCGGCTACCGGAAAGTTGCGGCTGGAGAGAAACTCGAAGAGATCGGTGAGGATCACTTTTCTCGGACCATTCCCTATTCTGAAAGAAGGCAAATGCTTCTTTTCTATCCAGGTAATGATGGTTTTGGGGCTGACTTCGCAAATCTTTGCGATTTCCCCCGTGGTGGCGAAACGCTTCTTGACCACTGTCGGCTGCTCCTTCCTGGTGCCGTGAAGGAAGGACATCGGGACCGGTTTTAGGCGGCCTCGGCTGCGACTTCCTTCTCCTTGGGCCTAAAACCCTTCGATGGTATCCCCTTTTTTTATAAAGGATGGATGGGAACGAAGTTAGAAAGCTAATTTTAAGCGCTCAACCCTGCCGGCCCAATTCCGTGAAAGTGAAAAAGTCTTATGTTCATCGATGAATCCGTAATCAGCGTTGCCGCCGGAAAAGGCGGAGACGGATGCCAGGCCTTCCGTCGGGAGAAGTTCGTGCCCATGGGCGGCCCCGCAGGGGGCAATGGAGGCCGAGGCGGACATGTCATCCTCGTAGCCTCGGATAATGTCCAGACCCTGCACGATATCGGAAGCCGACGTACCTTCAAGGCCCGACCCGGCCAGCCGGGTGGCAATGAGCTATGCACGGGAAAGAACGGCGAGGATACCCTGATACAGGTGCCCGTGGGAACCCTGGTCAAGAACGCGGATACCGGCGAATTGATTCGTGACATGCAGGTTTCCGGCGAGCAGTTTATCGTAGCCAAGGGAGGCAAGGGCGGTTTGGGCAATGCCCATTTCAAATCGGCCACCAACAGGGCCCCCCGAAAAACCACTCTCGGCGAAGCCGGAACCAGCCTTCGCATCCAGCTTGAATTGAAAATATTGGCCGATTGCGGCCTGGTGGGCCTACCGAATGCGGGTAAAAGCTCCCTGCTCCGCAAATGCTCCTCCGCCACCCCCAAAGTCGGTGATTTCCCTTTCACCACCACGGCACCCAACCTGGGAGTGGTATCGCTGGGGCCGGGCACCCATTTCATCATGGTGGATATCCCCGGTTTAATCGAGGGAGCGGCGGAAGGCAAGGGCTTGGGGCACCAATTCCTTCGCCATATCGAAAGAACTTCGGTGTTGATATTCGTTCTCGACGGAGCCCGCGAAGATGAGAAGAAGCAATACAAACAGCTTTTGAAAGAACTCGGCGAGTTCCATCCCCTGCTTTTGGAAAAGCCCCGATTGCTGGTGGTGAACAAATCGGACGTGCGCGAAGTCAACTCCAAGGCGTTGGCGAAATCCTTGAAAATACCCGTGCTTACCACCTCGGCGGTTACGGGTCAGGGTATCGAGGAGTTCAAGCGTATCGCCTATGCGACGGTGGAAAAACATCGACCCACAAAAAAAGACCCCTGGCTCTCACGTTGAGCCAAGGGTCTTTATAAGCGTTACGCGCCGACGGGAGCCGGCCGTGAGCCGGTTCAGTTCTCGTCGTAAATGCGTTCCACCTGTTCCCTATCCTTAGGCTCAACGATTTCGTTGGCGAAGGAACGGTCGAGCGGAAGGGCGTTCAAATCGGGATTTGTGTTGTCGAGAATGTACACCGCTGCGGGATTGTCCAGCCAGCCCACCACCTCCACATTGGTGAGATCGTGATGCCCGGCGCCGGCCACTTTCAGGATTTGCAATTTGTCATTGTCCACCCAACCCCGGATGCCGCCCTGGGTGCGGACCATGGAGCGGTTCTTCCCTTTTTTCAAAAGGGTAACGTCTTGATCACCGCCGATTTCCGTGCTTTTCTCGGTGGGGTCCGACAATTCGTTTTTGAAAACGTTGGCGCCGGAGGATTTTATCCGGGTAACTTCCGAGGTCTTGGATTTCTGGGCTGCCGCCAGCCCGACCAGTAGAAGCAGAGAAAAAACGAAGAGAGTGGCTTTGCGCATAAATTCTTCCTTTTATTTGCCCATGGAGGACAACCAACCAGCAATATATAGCCGATTGCAAAATTACACAAGGGGCCTCCCTAAAATTCTCTAAATCGACTCATTTTAAGCGAATTGAACCCCAATCCCCAATTGAATCCAAAAAATTGGAAAGGCTATAATAGCTCTGCGCCTTTCTATTCATTTTGGGAACTTTTGGACTCCCCCGACGGAGTCCGGGCTGTTGTAAAGCCAAGCGAGGGGATAAGAACATGGTTGATTCGTGGGCCCAACTGGCCAAATACGTGGATGAAGGCGGTTGGGTCAATTACGTGATTCTAGCCGTTCTGGCCATGTCCATTTCGGTGATGGTGGAACGAATCTGGTATTTCTACCTCCGCTGCCGCCTCAACTCCACCAGCCTCCTGAACAATGTCATGGCGCTTTTGCGAAAACAGCGCATTACCGAGGCTCGCAAGCTCTGCACCAATACCAAAACCCCGCTGGGCGCCATATTGGAGGCCGGACTGTTGAAATTCGAGCAGGCCGGGGGACCGGGGGATATCAAGGATTCCATGGACGAGGCGTCTCTCCGTGAAATCCCCAAATTGCAGAAACGGACCCATTACCTGAGTCTCTTCGCCAACGTATCCACCCTCTTCGGTTTGTTGGGAACCATATTCGGATTGCAAGAGGCCTTCATGGCTTTGGACGCCGCCGACCCCTCCCAGAAAAGCAAGTTACTGGCCAAGGGCATCGCGATGGCGATGAACACCACGGCTTTGGGATTGATGGGAGCGATACCCAGTATGATCGCCTTTTCCTATCTGGGAGCCAAGGCGAATTCCCTGCTTGAACAAATCGACGAAGCCATGGCGAGACTGTTGAATTTCCTGTCCACCCAATCATCAGGAACCCCGGGATCGGGCGCAAGCCCGAATTGAAGCCGTGCAAAAAACGTCCCTATCCAAGCAGAACAGTAAGGCGCTTCTGGAACCGATTGATCTGGATTTGACTCCGATCATGAACATGATGCTGATCCTCATTCCGCTGCTGGTATCCATGGCCGTTTTCACCCAAATCGCCGTAATCCAGTTCAGTCTGCCCTCCGGAGAGGCCGAAGCCGAGGCGGGGGAAGCGGAAACTCCGCGGCCGCCCGGCGACGTGGACATCACTCTGGTGATTTCCGAATCCGGTTTCCAAATCATCGGTGAAGGCAAAAAGCTGGATCCCATTCCCAAAAACCGGGGCGCCTTCGACTTCACGTCTTTGGGAAGCTATTTGGATCGATTGCGCCGGGAATATCCTTTGACGGAAACCATCGTTTTACTGGTCGACAAAACCGTGTCCTACGAAGACCTCATCGGAACCATGGATATTTGCCGGGAATCGCGCTACACCAATGTAGCCTTATCGGGCGGACTGGAATTATGAGCGTACGTAAGCGTAGAAGTCCCCCGAAGTCGGCCAAACCCCAGATGACTTCCCTGGTGGATATTTTGACCATACTTCTGGTTTTTCTCATCAAGAGCTTTTCTTCCGAAGGCGAGCTCATGGTAATGGACAAAAACCTCGACCTTCCCCATAGCACGGCCGACGCGAAACCCGTGCCCGCATTGATTATCGGCATCAGCCGCGATCATATCCTGGCCGAAGGGCACCCGGTGGCGCGCATCGACGAGGAAGCCGCGCGGCAGGAGGGTCTGATACCCGCGCTTTCGGAATGGTTGGAAGGGAAAAAGGAAAGGACGATGAGAATATCGGAGTTCGATGAAAGCGTCGAATTCCAGGGCCAGATTACCATTCAAGGCGACCGTAAAATCCCTTATTGGATATTGCAGAAAGTGCTCCATACCTGCGGTGAGGCGGGATACAGTAATTTCTCGCTGGCGGTGGTGACCAAGGAATGAAGTGGAAAAAAAAAACAACGGACGACGGGGATGAGCAGACAGAGTGGGACATTCCCTACCTGGTATCCTGGGCCGTTTGCGCGGCAGTGTTCGTTGTTTTCGCAGTGTGGGTAAAATCAGTGGATTATAGCAGTTTGTCGCGACAAGTGGATTTGCAGAAACTCTCCCCCCGGGTATTGAAAATCATTTTGCCTCCCAAACCCAAAAGCGCCCCCGCGGCTCCCAAATCCGCTTCGGCCACGGCGAAAAGCCGCACTCCGGATCGCCCGGGCTCGGAGAATTTGGCCGAACGCATCAATCGGGCGCGGCAAAGCGTCCAGGAAAACGTGCAGCAGGCGCAGGAACGCGTTACCAAGGCGGCCGTCCTGAGCATCCTTACGGGAAAGGGCCCGAAGAAACCGGGTAGGGAATCGTCAGGGAAGTTGAAGAAGGCCGGCTTCGGTGACTGGGACGACTTGAATAAAAAGCTGGAAGGATTGGAGGGACTCACCCGCTACGACGCCAAAAAAGGATCGCAGAACCGCGAAGGTCTTCCGGCCACCAAAGGTGGAGAAGGCGCGGGAGCGACAATCACGGATCTCGTGAAAGGTTTTGAAAACGCCAAAATGGGAACCCTCAAGAAAATCGGAGACCTCAAAGTCGAAAAACCGGAAATTCTTACTTCGGGCCATCAGGGTGGCAACCGCGACCAGGCGCAAATGTCCGCTTTCATCAATCAGAAACAGGCCTCCGTATCCATGCTTTATGAAGAGCGCCTCAAAATCAATCCCGCTTTGGAAGGAAAAGTGACCGTAATAATCGTGATAGAAGCCGACGGTAGGGTTTCCACCGTCCGCATCGTTCCCGGAGAGACGACGCTCAAGGATCCGGTGTTCCACAATTCCCTGATTGGACGGATTCGCAACTGGGTATTTCCGCCAACCAAGGGCGGAGCCGTCGAAATCAAATCGCCATTCGTTTTCAGGCCGGTATAGGAGAAGAACGTGAATCGCAAAAGATGTCTGTTATTCCGGTTACTCATGGCTTTGACGCTTCCGGCCGGTGTCGCATTCGGTGCCGTTATCAAGCCGGGAATGACCTTGAATATCGTCGTCAAGAACGATGCCGAACTTTCGCAAACGGTCAAGGTCCAGGAGAACGGAACCATCGAATACCCGCTTTACCAGGACATTTCGGTGGCCGACAAAACCACCAGCGAGCTGCAGGATATCCTGACCTTCAAATTGGCGAGGGTAATCCAATCTCCCCTGGTCCTTATCAGCGTCATCACCGAGGTGCCTCTCCAGATTTACGTGCTGGGCCAGGTTCCGAAACCGGGCCTGGTCACCGTTTCTCCGAATGCCGGCCTGCAGGAGGTGTTGCAAGCGGCCGGCGGACCGTTGGAGCATGCCGACCTGGAAAAAGTCAAGGTCGTACATAAAAACCAAGGGGACGAAAGCGCCAGCTTCTATAACCTGCAGAAATTCCTCTCCAACGGCGACCTGTCAATCATGCCCACTCTCCGGGACGGAGACCGCATCATCGTATTGGCGGCCAAGAAATCGAAATACATCAAGGTGCTGGGGGCCGTTTCCAAGCCGGGCTTCTACTCGCTCAACGAATCGGCCTCGGTGTTCGACATGCTTTACATGGCCGGGGGCCCCAGTTCCGACGCCAACCTGTCCAAAGTTAGGGTAATGGGCGAAAGAGGCGGGTCACAGACGGATTTCATGCTCGACCTCCAGCGGTATATAGACGAAGGAGGCACGGACGACCTTCCCCTGCTGTCGCAAGGCGACGTGGTCATCGTGTACAACAAAACCCTGACATGGTCCAAAAGCCTGACGATGATTCGGGACATCGTCACCATCATAACGGCGTGGTTCGTGATTTCCCAATTGTTGAAATGAATATGAATAAGGGATTACGAAAAGAATTGACCCTCGCAGATTACTTCGAGGTGCTGCTCCGTAACAAATGGTTCATCATTTTCAGTGTTTTCGCATTTTGCGCGCCCACCTGGTATTTCGTGGAATCGGTCCCCGACACGTATATCGCTTCCAGCCAATTGGTAATGGACGACCGGAAGGAAACCTTTCTGCCGATAGGAGACGCGGGCGGAAAGAAAAACCTCAGTTTTTACCGGACCATTCTGCAAAGCCAGGCCTTCGCCCATAAAGTAGCGGAGCCTTTGAAATCCCGCTTTGCGGAGGCCGGAATAAAGGATCCTGCTTCCTTCGTAAGGCAGCAGCTTTCCCTGACGGAGGGGAACTCGGCGTCCTTTCTTTCGTTGCGGGCGGCCTCTCCCGATGCCCAGCTCAGCCATGCCATGGCAGTGACGGGCACCGACAGCCTGATCGTATTCTGCCGCCGGGTGGAAAACGAGGAGGCGGACAAAACCGTGGAGGCCATTCAGGAACAAATCGAAACCTGCGTTCGCAAACGGGATGAGATAGAAAACCAGCGGAGGATTTTGACGGACGTCTCGAAATTGGGAACCAAGGGCGATGTGGAAGGATTGAAGGCGCTGGAGCAGAGCTACCAGCAGGAACTCGTGAAGGTGGAGCTGGAAAAAGCCAACCTTGAGGCCAAAAAGATTTTTTTCAACATCCTGGACAAGGAGATCAACCGGCCCGCGAACAGCGCCAATGAAAGCAGGCTTTCCGAGTTGCGGCAGCGACTCAGGACATTGGGAGCCGAGAAGGACAAAAAATTGCGGCTGGGCGTTCCGGTCACTCCGGACAGCAAATTGAGCCGCGACATCCAGGAAGCCGAAGAGGAAATCGTCAAACTGGGAAAAAGTAATGTCGTCACGGATATAAACATGCTCAACCAGTGGCAGGTCGCGCGCAAGGAAATCCAAGCCGGAGAAGGCGATATGCAATTGAAACAGGCCCGCCTGGAGGCCTTCAAAAGCGCCATCGTGGGATATCGGAAGAACCACCCCGACCTCGGCAAGCACGAACTCGAAATCCAGCAACTCGACAATCTCCTGGAACGTTACACCCAGGCCCACCGGCGGCTTACCGAGAGGCTGGAAGACGCGGTAATCATCATGCAATCGAAATCGGGAGGCCTGAAGCTCGTCGACGCTCCCATGGTTCCCACCCAGCCCATCGCGAAGCGGAATTACATCTTCTACATCCTTGCCGTGGTCATCGGCGCGGGCGTGGGCGTATCGCTGGGTCTTCTGCGTGAATTCATGGACGACAGCGTCAAGAGCCCGGACGACGTGGAAAAGGAAATGGCGCTATCGCTGCTTGGAACCATTCCCCACATCATTCCCAAGAAATCGGATTTCGAAATCAAGCGCACCGTTTCTTCCGGGAAAAAGCACGGGTTGCGGAACCGCTACCCCGAGCTGATCATGCGCGCCGAGGGACAGGAAAGCATCATAGCGGAAGCCTACCGTTCCCTGCGCACCAATATCGTCTTCGCCAGCCCCGATAAACCCATCCAGTCCATGCTGATAACCAGCAGCGGACCCAGCGAGGGGAAATCGCTGACCATGTGCAATACGGCGCTCTCCTTTTCCCATCAGGGCGAGCCCACCCTCATCGTGGACACCGATTTACGCAGGCCCGTCTGCCATCATCTTTTCAAAATGGACCGCGGCCCGGGATTCGGCGAATTCTTCTCGGGAGAATGCTCGTTGCAGGAGGTGATCCGCCAGGTTCCGGGCACCAACCTTAAAATCATCACCGCGGGGGCCCATACGCCCAGCCCCGCCGAATTGCTCTCCTCGCGAAAAATGGACATGCTGCTGGCCGACCTTCGTAAAACCTTCCGCTATATCTTCTTCGACACTCCTCCCGTAATCGCCGTAACCGATGCCTGCATTCTGGCGACCAAAGTCGACGGAGTGGTACTGATAGCCCGCGCGGGCGTCACCCGCCTGGCCGCAACGGAAAGGGCCCTGCAATCGCTGCGCAACGTCAAGGCCCGCGTACTGGGATGCATCCTTAACGACATCGATTTGAACAAGACGCGCGGATCATACGGATATTACAAGAACTATTACCATTATTATCTGGCCAAAAAGGACTGAGGAAGGCCTGATCTCCAGGCCGAACGCATGGAAGCGATCCGGAAGATAATCGGCAATATAGGCCATGCCCTGGCCTCCCAAGCGATGGGCATGAGCCTGGGGCTGATAGCATCGATAGTCCTCGCGCGCAACCTCGGCCCGAACGACCTCGGAATTTTTCACCAGGTGCAATGGTTCGCGGGAACGGTTTCCGTGATCATCTCGCTGGGATTCATCACTTCGGTTACCAAATTCACGGCGCAATACCGCGGAAAGGGGGACATGGCCACCCAGGCGGCCGTCCTCCGCTTCATCCTGTTTTTCGAAATCGCCGTAGCGGCGGCCACCACGGTGGGGCTCATGGTGTTCGCGACTTCCATCGCCGACCATTACTTCACTCCGGATCAGACCCTGCTGTTCCAGCTCTCCTTTTTGGCCATCACCCCCGGCATCGCCACGGCGGTTTTTTCGGCGTCCCTGGAAGGCGCCCAGGTCTTCCGCTACCAAAGCCTGCAGGCTTTCACCATCACACCCTTGTCCCTCGGACTCAAAATAGCCTTGATGTTGGGAGGATACGGAGTCGAATCCCTGCTTTGGAGCAATCTCGTTTTCTCCTTTGTGAACCTGGGATTCTATTTTTTCGCCGCTAGAAATGAAGGGCTGTTGGCGGGATGGCCGCTAGGCCGCAACGCAAAAGCAGGATGGAAGGGGGAACTTTTCCGCTATAACCGCTCGGTTACCGGCATACATTTCATCGACCTGCTGGTATGGTCGAGATCCGAAAATTACTTCCTCGGAAGGTATTGCCCGGCCTCGCAAATCGCCTATTACAATCTCGCCCAGAACATGATAGCCCGCTTCACCGGTTTTTTGCCGGGGCTGGTATGGAAAATCCTGCTTCCGATATCCTCCGAGCAGCACGGCCGCAATGAAAATTCCCAAATGCAACGGACCTATACGGCGGCATTGCGATACACGGCCGCATTCACGATGCCGGGAGTGGTAATCTGTTTCGTATGCGCCTACGAGCTGGTCGTGATATTTTTCGGCATAGAATATGCCGAGGTGAAAAATTCCTTCCGTATACTATGCGTGGGCGCCCTCTTCGCCTCCCTGGCGCAACCTTCCTCCGCCGCCCTGTACGCCACCAACCGGCAGAACTTCATCCTGGTGTACGGGACCATTCTCGCCGTTCTCAATATCGTCCTGAATTTCCGGCTGATACCCGAGTACGGCGCCGCGGGAGCTTCCGTGTGCTACGCCCTCATCACCTCGCTGGGGGTCCTGGGCGGCTTCGTCTATGCCCGCATAAGCCTGGGGTTCGGAGTCCCCTGGCTTTCCTGGTTCAAGGTCGCCCTCAATGCCGTGGCGATGGGGCTTTCCCTATGGATTTTCATCGGAATGGATCTGGCTATTTTCAGGTTATTCCATCCCTTGCAATCCTGGTTGGAAACCGTCACGGGCTATCGATTCGAAGTTTTTCTAGGGCCGCGAGCCGTCCGCATGGTCTTGGCGACCACCATCTCCCTGATATTGTATGCCGGCTTATGCCTGATGTCTTTCAGGCCCCGCGAGGACGACGAGAAAATCCTGGATGCCTTTCAACTGGCCGTTCCGTTTTTCCCCGTCAGACGGCTGATCCCCAAGCATCAGGGTAAGCGTGCGGTTCGTATTCATTGATCCCGAACCGCCCTCCCCCACCGGAGGAGGGATACGCGCCTATTTGCGCCTTATGCAATATTGCCTGTCGGAAAGGGGACATGATTGCGTCGTTTATTCCCAGAACCACGCCTGTTTTTCCGGAGATGCCCGACCCATCGCCCGACTCCCTTTTCTTCCCAGGTTCATAAGGGGGGCGGCCTATCGGTGGATTCACGGACAAGTCGTGATTTTGGAACAAGCCCGTTGGCTGCAGGATGAAATCTCCCGTCTTAACGATGGACGGACCCTATTCGAATTCGCGGACTTTATGGGCTATGCTTTTTTCGCCTTGCGCGGCAAAACTTTGCGGAAGCATATCATTGTAAGGATACATACTCCCGCCTTTTTGATTACCGGAAACGCCCGGGGAGCGGCCGCCCATCTGGCGGATTGGGTATGCTCCATCCGGGAACGCTCAACCCTCCGGCGGGCGCTCCATATAAGCGCACCTTCCCAGGCTTTCCTTTCCGAGAAATTACCTTGGCTTAAAAAGGGGCGTTACCTTCCCAACCCTTCGCCCCCATCCGCATTAACCCATCCCCCGTCCCAGCCTATGGACGCCTCCGCCTTCCTCTATTTGGGAAGGCTGGAACCCCGAAAGGGCGTGCACATCCTGCTTTCCGCCTTTGATCGGCTGCTGGAAGCGAAACCCGAAACCCGCCTGACCCTGGCCGGCGAATGCGGAGATTCCGAGTACGGTCGGTCATTGCAAGCGGCCTGGAGCGAATGGCCCCAAGCGAAACGGAGCCGGGTTACCTGGCTCCCGGGGCAATCCCCCAGCCAGGTGAAAGCATTATTGCAATCACATGCTTTTCTCGTTGCGCCCTCCCTTTGGGAAAACAGCCCCTATGTTTTTTTTGAGGCCATCGCGTCGGGTAGAATCGCCTTGGGTTCCGTAACCGGCGAAATGGGAGCCGTTTTGGAAGAGTGCCGCAGTCCCAGAGCCTTGCCCGGCAGCGTCGACTCGCTGTTGGCCGCTATGCGCCAAGCACTGGCCCCCGATTTTTCGTACGCTGAGCAGACGGCTCTGCAAATGCAAGCCATGGAAAAACGCCAGGCAAACGCCGTGGAGGGTTTTCTCGGTATGGCCGATGAAATCGTCGGGAAAAGCTCTCCATGAAAATCGCGTTCATTTCCCGTGAATATCCGCCCGAAACCCATGTGGGTGGAATCGCTACCTATACGGAAATAGCCGCGCAACTTCTGTCCCGCATGGGGCACGAAGTCCACGTACTTTGCAATGGAAAGGACTTCTCCCGAAAATCGCAGCAAGGGGTCGAGGTCCATCGCATTCCCATGGGAGCGCACCCTCTTCCTCGCGGCGCTTTCATGTTTCGTTATCGGGCCTGGTACCGGAAGTTCCTTCCCGTGTACCTGGAAACACGCACCTGGGCCGTTACCGTAAACGACTATGTCTCTTCCCGTTTCGACCTGGCCTCTTTCGACGCGATCGAATACCCCGAAACGAACGCGGAAGGATTGTTGGTGGCCCAAAGGTACCCCCGTGTGCGTAAGATCTGCCGGATCCATTCATCCTGGCTCGACGAATACGCGTCCAATCCCCTGGAAGCCCGCCTGCTGCTACGGTGGCAAAAAAGGGGGTGCGCGGCCGCCGATTGCGTCGTGAGTCCCAGCCGCTATATGATAAACCATTATGCCGCTACCCGTCTCGGCTTTTCCGGGCCGGTGCTGCATTCGCCCAACCCCCAACGATTCTGGCAAGAACCCATCGATTGGAACTCCAAGTCGGTGAGGCATCTGCTTTTCGTGGGGCGGGTGGAACATCGTAAAGGATTTCACGTACTCCTAAAAGCGTTGGAATCGGTTCCCGCCGATGCCGGACTGACTCTCCGCATTGCCGGAGCCCCCGCCTCCGGAGACAACGAACCCGATCGGCTTTGCCTGGAACTTTTCCGAAAGGCGATGGCGGACGGCATTGCGGGTGTCCGCCTGGAATACCTGGGCGCGGTAGACCATGATGAATTGCGGGCGCATTACGATTGGGCCGGCATAGTGGTCATGCCCACCCTCATGGACAATTATCCCTATGTGGCCCTCGAAGCCCTTTCGCGCGGCTGTTATCTGTTGGGCAGCCACGTGGGAGGCTTGCCGGAAATCATCTCCGAACCGGAGGCGGGCTCCCTGTTCGAACCGGAAAACAGCGCACAATTGGCTCAAAAAATAGGAGAATGTCAGGAACGGGAGGAACCTATTCTTTCGGGCGCCAAAGCGCATGCGGAACGGTTCCAGGCGCGGTATTCCGAAAAGGCCGCCTACGACCGACTCCTGTCTCTTTTGGGGGGATTTTCTGACTCGCACATACCAGGTGGTCAAAAGGGGAATTGATATCGTCGTCGCCTTGTTGGGACTGGCGCTGTTATTCATACTCTTCCCTTTTATCGCGTTGCTGATAAAATGCGATTCACGGGGTCCGGTATTGTTCGTCCAGACCCGGGTGGGACGGTACGGTCATCGCTTCAAGTTCATCAAGTTCCGCACCATGCATGTTCGTGCTCATCTACGGCAATGGGAGGTGGATAATCTCAACGAAGCCAACGGCGTCACCTTCAAAATGAACGCCGACCCACGAATCACCCGCGTGGGGAAAATCCTGCGCCGCACCAGCATCGATGAGATGCCGCAGTTCTGGAACGTGCTCATGGGAGAGATGTCCTTCGTGGGTCCCCGCCCGCCCCTGCTGCGCGAAGTGCCCCAATACGACGCCATCCAAAAGGTGCGGATGACGGTTCCCCAAGGCATGACCGGACTTTGGCAGGTTAGGGGGCGTTCGCTTCTGCCCTTCAAGGAAATGATCGATCTCGATGTCTATTACGCCCTGCACCCTTCGCTGATTCTCGATCTTCGCATCATCCTCGCCACTTTGCCCGCCGTCCTGCGCGGCCGCGGCGCCTTTTGAACCGTTATGGCGGAAATAACCCTCGCAGTCGTAACCTATAACCAAGTCGCATACCTAAGGGACTTCATCGGAAATTATCTCCGGTTCGCGCGGCCGGAAGTCGTGCCCTTGCTGGTGGTCAACGACGGTTCGACCGACGGTACCCGGGACTTTCTGGACGGTTTGCCGTCCACCCATATCCGGGTGGAAAACCTTTCCCATGTATCCGCGGCCCATGCCCGCAACCATGCTCTCGCAATCGTCCCGACTCCCTGGCTGGCCTTTTCCGACAGCGATTGCCGTCTGGACGCCGAGTATTTCGCCCTGCTGGCGGAAGTCCCGCGGAAGTTTCCGGATTGCGCGGCGGTGGAAGGAGCAGTGCATGCTCCCGAAGGACCGCGGCCGCCCTTCTCCCATTCCCTCTCAAATCGGACGGGCGGGATGTTCGCCACGGCCAACATGATCTTCCGCGTCGAGGCTACGCGCCGCGTAGGAGGATTCGACGAAGGCTTTCCGGTCAATTTCCGCGAAGACGTGGATTTGGGGCTGCGGCTATTGGAAGCCGGGGAAAAAATCGAGTTCTGTTCCGAATTGAAGGTTGTCCATCCCCATGTGCCTCGGCGACTGCTCCGTTCCCTCAAAGCCGCCTTCACCCAATTACCCAAGCTTGTCGAAGCCGAAGTCAGGTTATACGCCAAGCATCCGCATACCTATGCGCGAGTGAGGTACCACCGGCATTGGCGGGCTACCTTGCTCGCCTGGTGCACCCGCCCGGTCGTGACCGCTTGGCGCGATAGCCGGGCCTTTTTACGCGAAGTTTCCCGGAAGACTGGCACTGCGCGCCGCGGAGCGGGAATCCGTGAGTGGAAACAATGCCTGATGGCGATCGCAGTCGCCTTGGTGGAGCAAGTCGCGGTTGCCGGTATTTTGCTGCTGAGGTGGAAACGTTTGGCGAACGGCGGCCGATTGTGAAAATCCTGGTGGTTTGGGTGGGAGCCGTCGTGCCCGCATACAGGCTATTCTTCGCCGAGCTGGCCAAGCATGCCCAAGTGCATATTCTGGCGCCGCGAAAATGGAGGCACGGCTCCGTTGATTACCGGGCGAAGGATTCCCAGCTCTTTGCTGCCGGGGCAACCGAGGCAACCAAGGCTTCCGAAGGTTACCACCTGTCCTTCGCCGAATTCCTGCCCCGCGGCTCCAGGTACCTGATTCCCGGTTTGCCTGCGCATCTGATTCGCATCCGTCCCCACGTCGTGTACTTTATGGACGAAATCGATCGCCTGAATCTCGTCTTCCATGTGACGATGATCCGACTTTTCGCGCCCCGCGCCCGTATCGTCACTTATGCCCTGCAGAATATTCCCAAGCCGGCATACCATGACTGGAAGCATCGTTTGGCGCTTGCCTGCAACCGCGCCGGTGTAGACGGAATCATCGCGGCTTCGCAAGCGGCGGGAGAAACCATCCGGAAGCAGGGATATCGGGGACCCTGGGTACAAATACCCTTGTCCGTCGCTCCCGAACTCTTCACTCCACCCACACCGGAGGAAAAGCGAAGCCTGCGCGCACGAATAGGCATGCCACCCTCATTTAAGCGAATTATCGTCTATGCGGGAAGCCTTAGCGATGCCAAAGGCATGCTGCTGATGACGCAGGTATTGCCTCGATTTCCGGAATTGCTTTTTATGGCCGCCGGAGAAGGTCCCATGCGGGACCGGCTGCAACGTGAATTGGGAGAGCAATTCCGATGGATGGGCGCGTTGAGGGATCTGGAGTTGGTGCGGTTTTACCAACGCGGAGACTATGTGATTCTGCCGTCGCGCGATACGCCCGCATGGAAGGAGCAGGTGGGTCGCTCGCTTGTCGAAGGAATTTTCTGCGGCTGCCTGGGATTGGGAAGCGATTCGGGAAACATTCCCGACGTAGTGGGTATGCCGGAATTGGTATTCCGGCAGAACGACGGGGACTCGTTGGCTAGGCTGTTATCGACGTTGCCCCGCAACGATGAAGACGACTTGCGGAAAAAACAGGCCGACCATGTGTTGGCGAACTATGCGCATGCTCCTTGCGCCTTGAAAACCGCGCGTTTTTTCGCGGAGCTGACGACATGAAGTCCATGCGCATCCTCCACCTGCACAGGAATCTTCCTCCCGACTCCTTCACCGGCGTTGCCGTCCAAGTCCATCGACTGGCCAACGCTTTGACCGATCTCGGCCATGAGGTAGCGGTGATGACGCATTCCCTCCGTCCCGAAGACGCGAAGTATTCGGTGCTTGAGCTTCCCCGCCTCCCGGGAGGATTGCGGCCCTTCCAACGCCTGGCCCATCCCTTAAGCTACCGGGGCCTGGATTTTAGCGGATTCGATATTATCCATGTGCACGGAGACGGAGCCTTTCTCCGCACCGACCCCCGTTTCATACGTACATTCTACGGTACCGCCGGGGAGGAGGCGCGTCATGCGCGCCGATGCAAAGGGAAGGCGGCGCAACTGCTTTCGTATGCGATGGAAAAGCGAGAATGCCGTATCTATCCACATTGCGCGGCCATATCTTCCCATGTAAAAGAGCATCTTCCCGGGATATCCCATGTCATTCCCTGCATGCTGGCTTCCCCGCCCCGCGAAAGCTTGCCGGGAAAACACCCGGATCCGACTCTGCTGTTTCTGGGTTCCCGCAACACCCGCAAGCGTGGCGAATGGGCGTTGCGGATTTTTTCCCGATTGCGGCGGGAGATTCCCCGCCTGCGCATGCATTATGTGGGACCCGAAGCGGATGTCACGGCCATGCGGACCGAATTCGCGGGAAATCGGCAATGGGAAGGCTTGCATTGCCATTGCCGCCTAAGCCAGGAAGCGCTGGGTTGCCTCTATGCCGAAAGTTGGATGTACCTGTCGCTTTCCAGCTACGAAGGATTCGGCGTCTCAATCATAGAAGCCATGGCCGCGGGGTGTTTGCCGATCTCGATCAGCCATCCCGGGGCACGGGAAATCATCAGTGACGGTGAAAACGGATTCCTCGCCGACGAAAAAGTCATCGAGTCCCTGGCTTCGAAACTGTTGCGCGACAAAACGCTTACGACGGCCCTGGCGGAAAAATCCCTCTTGCATGCGCGGAATTTCTCGCCCGATCGAATTGCGCGACGCTATGAGAGCTTGTACCACATGGCGGACGCCTCCCAGGTCGGAAAGGGTTCCGCATGAATATCCGGCTGGACTCGATGATCATTTATCCCGCCGTGGCCTTGCTGGGCGCGATTTTCGCATATAAACTGGTGAATATCCCTTCCCGTCTGGAAATTACCGTATTCGCCATAGGAATGTTCCTTCTCCCGGCGCTCAAATATCCCAAGTTCAGCACTTATTATCTCCTCACCGTTCCCCTTTTCATCCCCATGTTCCGGCGCATGTATTACCTGGTCGGCGAGAGGGTGCGCACCGATCCGCTCATGCTCATCTCTGACGGAGTGATGATGGCCTTTCTGGCCAGCCTGGTGCTCGTCTGGATTTACAACAAGGAAAAGTGCACTGACGTACTGTCGGCCCTGGTCATGGCCTACGCCATGTGGCTGTTGGCGAAAGTATTCCTGATATCCGAAAACAATGTGACCAACGGATTGTACGGTTTCAAATTCAACGGCCTTTACGTGCTCTTCTTCTTCGCGGGAAGCTATTTCCTTTCCCGGTACGAAGAATTGCACCGGATGATAGCGGCGTCCACCATCGCATTGTCGCTTGCTGCTCTATACGCCATTCAACAGATCATATTCGGTTACAATACCTTCGAGAAATTATGGCTCGACTCCATTACCTTCACGACCTTGTTTATCGACGG
>CAYNXV010000016.1:23558-31223 GCA_964401245.1 uncultured Bifidobacteriales bacterium
ATCCTCTATGGGCAGCGAAACCGGAGACGACACGGAAAGCCGGCAATTGAACACTCATATGCAGAACGACGAGAAAGGCCTGCACGATATCATGGTTAGGGAAAGGGTGCAAGCCATCGCCAATCCACTCGAAGAGTACAGCATTTTGAAACGCCTGGAAATATGGAGAGTCATCGCCATGAATTCCTTCAAGTACCCTCTGGGCCGCGGCCAGGGCACCAGCGGATACGCCCACAGTTATTATTTTCAGACGTTGAGCGAGTCGGGATTTCCGGGCTTGTTCCTGTACCTGGCGATACTCGTCTTCGCCTTCCAAAGAGGGCTGTACGTGATTCGCAAAGCCACGGCCCCCTTGGCGGTATTGCAGGCGAAGCTTTTCCTCTCCTTGGTTTTCGCATTTTCGGTGCTCAATCTTACCGGCACCCACCTCCACTCCAATCCCGGGGATATTTATTTCTGGTTCAGCATCGGCGCGCTGGCTTTTCTCTACCAACAATGCCGCCGCGAAGAGATGCCGATTATAAGCAACCCCGAGCCATCGGAAACCAGCGGCGTAGAACGAAATGCTTAAGGGGAAAACCATCGTGATTATCGGGCATCCCCTGGCGGCGGAGGAAAACCGCCTGCCGTTCTCGCATTTTGACGGAGCCTACAATCATTTGATAATTCCCCTTGTCTGGAAAGCCCGTTCGGCGGGTGTGGAATTCCGCCACGACTCCGCCATCACCTCGAATGGGCCGTCCATTTCCTGTCGAATCCATGCGCTCCCAATCGTTTTTTCGGGAAGCAACACGTTTTTCTTCTGGCAGGGGCTGGGACCGCTATTGCATCGCCTTCGCCCCCATCTGGTTTATAACTGGGAAGAGGCATGGTGCCTTTCGGCTTTCCAGATATCCCGTATCTGTCGCGCACTCTCGATTCCCCATGTTTTTTATGCGGCCGAAAACCGGGAAAAAAAATTGCCTTGGCCCTTGAGCGTTGCCAGCCGAGGCGTCCTCAGACATTCTTCGGCGGCATTCGCCATCAGCGAGGAGGCGAAGACACGCCTTCGCGAGCGCGGATTCCACCGGAGAATATTCCGCATCCCCCTTCCCATACAATCCTTTCCGTATGTGGGTGCGGATAAAAACGCCAGGCTTCTCGTCTATATCGGTAGACTCATTCCTTTGAAAAGAGTTGCGCTCCTGGTAAGGGCCTTGGAATTCCTGCCCGGGTGGAGGCTGCGCCTAGTCGGCGACGGACCGGAAAGGGAAAACCTGGAAAACCTCGCCGTGGAAAGAAGGGTTTCTGATCGCATCGAATTTACCGGCCACATACCCAACCACGCGCTCGCGGAAGCCTTCCGGGGCGCCACCCTGACCTGTGTTCCCACCGGGGGAAATTCCCGGCAAGCGGAACAATTCGGCAAAGCCGCCTTGGAGTCCGTAGCCTGCGGAATACCTGTGTTGGCAAGTACCGGGGGAAATTATTCCCTGCTCGCCGAGGAATTCGATACCGTTTTCGCCCGCACCTTGAACAGCGCGGAAGAACTCGCCATCGCAGTGGAGGATATAGGGGCGGATTTTCCTACACAGGAAAGGCTGGAGGCGTCCCGGAACCGGGTACTTTCCCACTATAGCCCCAAGGCGGTGGGAAACCTCATGTCCAAAGCGGTTGCGGCCGTTCTGGATGCAAAGGAACGGCATGCCCAAGAGTAACCGATTGATAAGGCTCCTGGAAGCAGGCGCGGTGCGGACATTTTTGGTCCTGATTCGCTTGCGACGCAATTCGGGTCCCGGCAAGGTTCCGGGAAAGCCATCACGGGTTTTGCTTTGTAAATCGTGTTGCCTCGGCGATGCCTTATTGTCCTTATACGCGATACGCGAATTTCACCGACAGAATCCCGGGGTGACCATCGATGTACTGGGTTCCGCGCGGGTGGAGGCGGTTTATCGGCGCAGCCCCGATATCAACGAAGTCTACTCGCTGCCGGTGACCGGCAGGAATCTCATAAGCGAAATCCTCCGCCCCGGGTTCTGGACTTCGTTGTTCGCAACTATGCGTCATCTGCGACATCGCCGCTACGATATACTTTTCGATTTGGAGCTATACCGGGGATACGGCGCGTTTCTTCCCCTGTTTCTCGGCATCAAGGATTCCCGAGGGTTCCTGGTGGAGGGCACCTATCCCAAAGGCCATACCCAATCCGTTTCAAGACCCCGCAATATGCCGGAATGGCAATGCTTCTATCCCCTATTCGGACTGCCGACACCGCATGAACCGCCCTTGCCGCTCTTTCCTCCGCCGCCCCGATTGGACATGGCTCTGCTCCCGGAAAAGAAGGACCGTACCCGCATTGGACTTGTGTATGGCTCCTCTTTCAATTGGCCGCAAAAAAAATGGCCCATCACCCATTTTTCGAAACTCATTTCGGAATTGGGGGGGGATGAATTCGAATTCGTATTGCTGGGGAGCGAGGGCGAAAAAGAAGAGGCGGCGATGCTTTGCGGGGCATCGGAAATGCCCCTTATCGATTTATCGGGAAGACTCGACTTCGAAAAACTGCTGGCAGCGGTTGCAGGATGCGATTTGGTGGTAGGCAATGATACAGGTACCATGCATGTAGCGGGTGCTTTGGGAATTCCCGCCCTTACCCTTTTCGGACCCACCAGTCCGCTCAAATGGCGCGGGCTGTCCGCGCGCGCTTTGTTCAAGGGGGGGCTATCCTGCCGGCCTTGCTACTATCTGGGGCAAATGCCGGCCTGTCCCCATCGGAATTGCCTGAAAACCTTGGAACCTACCCAGGTCGCCTCAGAAGTCCAGGCCTTTCGCGCCGAACTTTCACAAAACCCATCCCATTGGGCCCAGGAGGTGGAATTGGAGTAATCCGGGAGAATTTCCCTTCACTCCGGCGGCGACCGGGATTTATACTTTATTTTCAATGTCTCGCAAGCAGCAAAAAAAAACCTTCCGGGTCGTGCGCCTCTTTGCGGTCGCCGTCCTACTTATGGCCGGCTATCTCGTCTTTGAGATCAAGCGGGCGCCCGTTTCCCAACCGGCCGAATCGTCGGCCTTACCGGGACAGGAGGAGATACTATACGAGGTGCCCCGCAATATAGGCGTATCCGCCCTGGCAGCCGACTTGGCGGCCAAGGGCCTCATCGGAAACGCGCGTATTTTCAGTCTCTATCTCCGGGTCACCCGCATGGACAAAAAAATCCGGGCGGGATATTATTTCCTTCCCCCCGCCAACAGCATATTCGAGTTGGCCAAGCAGCTTACCACGGGCCGCATGGCCACCAAAACCATAACCATTCCCGAAGGCAAAGCGTCCTGGGAAATTTATTCCATCCTGAAAGGCCATTATAAGCTCGACAGCCTGCGCTTTGATTCGTTGGTCCAGAGCGGGGATTTCGCGTCCACTCTAGGCGCGAACGCCCGGGGCCTGGAGGGATATTTGTTTCCCGATACCTATGTGCTGCCCTGGGACCTGACCGAAGAAGAGGTTTTGAAAATCCTCTACCAGCGCTTCCGGGCAGTGCTGGCCGAACTGGACACCTCGGCCGCTCCCTTCGTGAAACACGGATTGCATGGGTTTGTGACTCTGGCATCGATAGTGGAAAAAGAAGCGGCGGTAAAATCCGAACAGCGGCTCATTGCGGGAGTATTCCTCAACCGGCTGGAAAAAGGATGGTCCTTGGGCGCCGATCCGACCGTAAGATTCGCGTTGCGCAAGCTGACGGGACCGCTTTACGTTTCCGAATTGGGGTCCAATTCGGCATACAATACCCGGAAATTCGCGGGTCTCCCGCCGGGCCCCATTTGCAGTCCCGGTAAAGAAGCCTTGTTGGCGACCTTGAACCCCCTTGAAACCGATATGATGTATTTCGTGGCCAAGGATGATGGAACGAGGGAACACTTTTTCTCGAAGGACGGCTCCCAACACAACCGGTTCAAATCCGAAGCGGCAAGGAACCGCAAAATCCGGGGACAGGAGTAGTCTAAATAGACGTGACCTAGTAGGAGCGCTCCGTCATCATTTCGCATAGGTTGCGCAGATGAAGAGTCGAGGGCGATTCCGGCAGCCTTTCCAGAAGGCGGCTGCAGGTACGGATGCGGCCCAAAGCCATTTCGCGGGCTTGGGCGAAGGCGGAATGCCCGTCGAGCATAAGCTTGATTTTCAGCTGATTTTGTTCCGATTCGGGTTGTTTCAACAAGGCCTGCATTTCCTCCCGCTCCAACATATTGCAGCTTTGGAAAAACAGGATGAAAGGCAGGGTAAAAAAACCGTTTTTCACATCGGAGAAAGTCTTCTTGTCCAGGTTCTCGGCTCCGAAGCCGAAGTCGAGCAAATCGTCGATGATTTGAAAAGCCACCCCGAAATTCCGTCCCAATTCCGATCCGACATGTACCAGGTCGGCATCCAAGTCGGCAAGAATGGCTCCACATTCGCCGCAAGCCTGCATCAACGAAGCGGTTTTTCCTTCGATGACCGTTAAATATTGCTCGAGGGTCAATTCGGTATTGCCCGCCTGCTCCACTTCGAGCACTTCACCGCGAATCAGATTACTGGAGGCCCGGCTCAGGCTCAAGGGAATCCGCGTATCGCTTTCCAGCCATACCATTTCCATGGATTTGGCCAAGGCATAATCGCCCAATAGCACGGCAGTCCGGTTGCCCCAGCGTTGATGCGCGGTTTTTTCGTTGCGGCGAATGTCGGAATCGTCGATGATATCGTCATGAACCAGGGAGGCGAGATGGATCAATTCCACGGCGGCGGATACACGCACGGCCCGGTCCCAATCCGGCGCCCGCCGGCTGGAAGCCAGTAACATAAGGAAAGTGGAGCGGATGCGTTTTCCGCGGCGATTGAGCAGCAATCCCAGCGATTCGGAGAGACGGCCGGGTGCTCCTTGGGCGACTTCCACCATGGATTCCTGGACTTTTTCCAGGCCATCGCGAACGCTTTCGCGCGCGCCTTCAAGCACATCCCAATAGGAGACCGCCGCCTTAATCTGCCCCATGCAAAACCCTCGGTTCAATTTCCGGACCCGCTGAAATATATAATAAGAAAAAACGTTTGGGCCGGAGCTTCGGCAAAGGCCGAATCCCCCAAAACCGCAGCTATGGCCAAATCGAAGCGGATTTCCTATTCTGGCAGGTCTGGATTCCCCGGAGCATTCCGTGTGCCGGAACAGGT
Organism: uncultured Bifidobacteriales bacterium; assembly: GCA_964401245.1. Classification (GTDB taxonomy): domain Bacteria; phylum Fibrobacterota; class Fibrobacteria; order UBA11236; family UBA11236; genus JBGTHM01. Next base: position 28,738 of record CAYNXV010000016.1, read on the forward strand.
GGGATGCCGGGGTCAAAGCCGAAAGGACGGGGTTACCGTGGATTTTTACTGGATTCGAATTCGCACCGATGCCGGCAGACTCGAAGACCATTCCTATAGGCTTTTCGAAGCGGGCGCCAACGGCCTGCATGAAGAGGAAACCGAGGGATCCGAAGCCCTTTCGGGAGGCGGATTTTTCCTACGGGGGTATTTCCCCGATTCCGGTATTTGGGAGGCGGCCCAAGCGGCTTTTCGCGATTACGAGGGATTTTCCTGCGGAAGCGAAGCCAATCGGGACTGGCTGGAGGACTGGCATCGGGAGCAGAAGCCCATAGAAGTCACCCCGCTCTTGCGCGTTGACCCACCCTGGTGGACCGAGGAGCCGGTCAACCAGGGTCATCGCCTCAGGCTGGAAGCGAAAATGGCATTCGGAATGGGGTCGCATGAATCCACCCGATTGGCGGCATTGTTGATGGAAAATATCACGTTCACCGGAAAAACGGTGCTGGATATCGGAGCCGGTACGGGAATCCTGGGACTTTATGCCGCCCTCTTGGGAGCTTCATGGGTGGTGGCGCATGACAACGACCCGGTAACCGGACCCTGCCTGCGGGAGAATGCGCAATTGAACCACAAAGACCCCGGGATTTTTCAAGCCCTGGTATCCACCACCGAAGCCTTCAAACCCGAAGCCCGCTTCGACGTCATCATCTGCAATATGCTGCGCACCGAACTCTGGCCCTTTCGCAACGAGTTGGTGACGCGCCTCAGTGACAAGGGCGTGTTCGTGGTCTCAGGTCAATTGGAACGTGACAAGGAATATTTCATGGCGGATTGCGAAGCCACGGGCTATCGCATCGTAGCGGAACAATTCATGGAGCCCTGGTGGGCTTTTATCGGAGCAAAAGCATGAGCGACAATACGGAAACATTTGCGAACTCCAGCATACTCGACACCTTGGCGGGAAGGCCCGCCAAGCGCCGTCCGGCCTGGATAATGCGACAAGCAGGGCGATACCTGCCCGAATACCGGCGGGTGCGATCGCAATTCAAAAATTTTCTCGACTTCTGCCGCTCTCCCGACGAGGTGGCCGAGGTTACCATCCAACCGGTGGATCGCCTGGACGTGGACGCGGCCATCCTGTTCTCGGACATACTCGTGCTCCTGCCGCCCATGGGTGTGGACGTGGTTTTCGAAGAAGGGCGAGGTCCGGTAGTAGCCGACCCCGTGCGCAACTTACAGCGCATCGCCGCCATGCCCGCGGGCAATTTGAACGACGAACTCGGTTATGTCTTCGAGGGAATCAGACGCACCAAGAAAAATCTGGGGGGAAGGGTTCCGCTAATCGGATTCGCGGGCGGGCCCTTTACGGTAGCCTCTTATATGGTCGAAGGCGGATCCTCCAAGGAATTGGCCCATTTGAAAGCGCTGCTTTTCACCGCCCCCAAAGACTTCGCCCTTCTGCTCGGCAAACTGGCGGAGGTAACCGGTGAGTACCTGTGCGAACAGGCCCGCACCGGAGCCAATATCCTCACCATCATGGATTCCTGGGCCGGGTTCCTGTCACCCGAAGATTATCGCAACCATGTCTTTCCCCACACGGCCTCCGTCATCGCCCGGGTGAAAAAGGAATTCCCCAGCCTCCCCGTCATCCACTATGCCAACGGCGCGCCCGCCTTGGTCGATCAATTCGTGCGCCTGGGCGCCGACGGTGTGGGTCTCGATTGGCGCAGCGATCTCGGTTCGGTGTTAAAGCAGTATCCTGATAAGGTTTTCCAGGGGAACCTGGATCCCTGTCGGCTATTCGGGTCGCCGGAATCGGTGGCGGAAAAGACCCGGGAGCTGATAGCCGTGGTGGGAAACCGCCCGCACGTTTTCAATCTCGGGCACGGCATATTGCCTTCCACCCCGGTGGAAAGCGCGCGCGCCTTTATCGACACCGTTCACGGCTGAATCAGCATGGCGTCGCCATAGCTGAAAAGGCGGAAGCCCTCCGCGAAGGCGCGCTTGTATATCGCTTGCGCACGCTCCACCCCCAGCAGACTGCAAACCAGGATGAAAAGCGAGGAGCGGGGCCAATGGAAATTGGTGAGCAGGCCGTCAGCGCCCCGCCAAACATATCCGGGACGGATGTAAATGGAAGTCTGCCCCTCCCCAGCCTGAAATAGGGCCATACCTTCCGAAGCCACACAAGACTCCAACACCCGGGCCGAAGTCGTTCCCACGGCGAAGATACGGCCTCCACCGGTGCGCACCCGATTCAAATCCTCCGCCGATTCCGGTGTTAGGTGAAACCGCTCCGAATGCATGACATGCTCGGCGATGTTTTCGCTTTGCACCGGTTTAAAGGTGCCCGCACCGACATGGAGGGTAACATAAACGATACGTACGCCCCGCGCCCGCGCGCGCTCCAGCATCTCCTCATTCCAATGCAGCCCGGCCGTTGGTGCGGCCACGGAGCCGGAGTGGCGCGCGAAAACGCATTGGTAATCCTTGAGGTCTTCCGC
>CAYNXV010000017.1:0-31183 GCA_964401245.1 uncultured Bifidobacteriales bacterium
CCTCTTCGGCATGAGCATGCACCGATTTATCGAGAATTTTCACGATTATTTCCGCCCGTTTCAAACTACCGTCCCGACCCTCCAGAATGACATGCGCTCCGGTAATGGAGTCGTTGAACTTTCCCAGTTTCTCGACGTTTTCCTTAACGTTCCCATGAAGGGTTCGCGAAGCATTGAAATGGCGGGCGGTAATTTGAATGTTCATGTCACTTCTCCTTGTTTACGGTCTTTTCACACAGAAGAGAATCCCCAAGCACCATTCCTTAAATCTACAAAATGCCTTGTGCGAATCAGGCGGCTTTTTGGGACAAAACGGCAGTCGGATTTCGGCGACGGCCAACCCTATTGTAATGCCGGCACCCGGCTTTTGTCCCCATGAATCGAAAAGAAAAGGACTTAGTAGCGCTTACGTAGACGGGCGGGCAATAAACCCAACTGGTCGCGATATTTGGCCACGGTCCTTCGGGCCACGTCCATCCCCTTTTCCTTGAGAATTTCCACGATTTTCTGGTCGCTCAGGGGTTTTCGGGGGTCCTCTCCCTCGATTTGCCGGCGGATTTCGTCCCGGGTGGTTACCGAGGAGATTTCGGAGCCGTCGGCCTGGGCCACGCCCGCAGTGAAGAAGTATTTGAGTTCGAAAATTCCATGGCTGGTCTGTACGTATTTCCCGTTGGTCACCCGGCTGACGGTGGAAATATGCATGCCGATTTTGTCGGCCACCCCCTGAAGGATGAGAGGGCGCAGATGGGTGGGTCCCTTGGTAAAAAATTCGGGCTGGCTTTCGATTATGGCCTGCATCACCTTGATCATGGTCGACTTGCGTTGCTCTATGGCCCGAATGAGCCAGGTAGCCGAATTGAGTTTCTCGCGCACGAATTTCTTTTCGTCACTGCTTGCTTTGCTGCCCTTGCGCAGCAGATTGGCATAAGCCTTGGAAATCCGGAGCGAAGGAACGCTTCTGTCGTTGAGCATGAGGGTGAGCTTGCCCTCCACCTCTTCGACGATGAGATCCGGAATGATGGTGGCGGCGGTGGTCGGACTTACCAGTCGACCCGGACGCGGTTCCAGAGTGCCGATGACACGTAGGGCCGACTGCACCTGTTCCGGATCCATTTCGTATTTCTTGGCCAGCACCGCTATTTTCAATTTTTCGAGCAATTCGAAATCGTCGCGAACGATGCGGCGGGCCAAATCGTTGATGTCGTCCCTGCGCAGAATCTGCAGCCACAGGCATTCCTGCAAATCGCGCGCGCCGATACCGGCCGGATCCAGGCTTTGCAATACGTGGAAGGCTTCGCGAACCGGCCGGGAAGCCAGGCTCAACTCCAGCTTGCGTTCGATTACGGCCTGGATTTCCCCGATTTCCGGGGCTTCCTCGGGAAGGGAGGCCAGCGCGGCCCTGGTGGCTGCTGTCCCTTCGGTCGCATCCTCCGTCGGTGAATCCGGAGGTTCGAGACTCAAATAACCCCGTTCATCGAGACTGTAGATAAGGTATTCCACCAACACCCGTACATGAGGTTCGACGGTACGATCCTGTAATTGGCCCAGAAGATGGTCCTGCAAAGTCTTGGAGTATACCGGCACTTTCTCGAAACGTTCGTCCGGACTTTCCATTTCCTCGCTATGCTTGCTCCCGAGATCGAAACCCTCTTCGAGATACGATTCCCAATCGATTTCGCGGCTTTCCTCTTCGCGATCGGGCAGCGGCGTTTCGGCTTCGGGCTCGTCTGAGGAGGCTTCGGGTTCTTTTTCCTCCCGGGTCTCCCCTTCGTCGCCCTCTTCCCTGTCATCGCCGTTGGCGTCGTCTTCGGATTGCTGATCGATTTCGTCGGGCTGCTCGAGCATGGGATTGACTTCGAGCTGCTGCTTGATCATGAGATCCAATTCCATGGAATTCATCTGCAGCAATTTAAGGGATTGAATCATTTGCGGGGAGAGCTTCTGCTCAAGCCCCACATGCAAATTCAAATCAAGGCCGAAATTCACGGATTACCTACCCCAGGGAAAATGATTTGCCGAGGTATATGCGTCTGGCCTCTTCGTCCTGGGCAAGATGCGCCGCGGGACCTTCGACCAGAACCCGGCCTTCGAACATGATATAGGCGCGGTTGGTGGTGGCCAGGGTTTCGCGGACGCTGTGATCGGTAATCAATATTCCCATTCCCTTATCCCGGAGGTTGAATATAACCGATTGTATATCCTCCACGGCAATGGGGTCAATCCCGGCGAACGGTTCGTCCAGCAGGAGGAATCGGGGCTCGGTGGTGAGCGCGCGCGCGATTTCGAGCCGCCTGCGCTCGCCACCGCTCAGGGTATAGGCCTTGCTCTTCCGCAGATGGGCGATTTTGAACTCCTCCATCAGGTGCTCCATGCGCTCACGGCGTTCACGGCGGCTCATTTTACGGGTTTGGAGAATGGCCATGATGTTGTCTTCGACGCTGAGCTTGCGGAAAATGGAGCTTTCCTGCGATAGGTATCCGATACCCAGCTGGGCTCTGCGATACATGGGCATGGAGGATACGTTCCTGTCGGCGACGTAAACGTTGCCCGCATCGGCGTGTATCATCCCCACCAGAATGTAGAAGGAGGTGGTTTTACCCGCGCCGTTGGGCCCGAGCAGGCCTACCACCTCTCCCTCGCCCACGGAAATGCTGACCCCGTCGACGACGCGGCGGCCTCCGTAGACCTTCACGATGTTTTCCGCCTTAATTTCCAACGCCGTCACCACCTTCTTCGCGTCTCCGAGCGGACGCGTCTTCCGCATCGCCGCGCTCCTTGGCCAGATATTGCCCGGCGGCCTTACCTATCACCTCGACCTCGTCGATTTTTCCCTTGTCGAAGGTGAATTGGATGGTATCGCCTTTAGCGGCATTACGGCCCTTGAACACGTTCTTTTCGAAATGATAATAAACGCTGTTCGCTTCGCCGACCACATGGGCGCTGGTCACCCGTTTTTCCCCGAAACGAAGCACCATGTAGCCTCCCGTCATTTCGTTGACGTAATCGGGACGATCCACGTCGAAATAGTTTCCCTTGGTGTTGCTGAAAACCTCGATGCTGTCGGGACTGTTTTTTTTGAAGGTCATGAAAAGGGAATCACCCCAAACGCGCGATTTCCGCACCGGGACGTCCGTCGAATCCTTTTCCACCGATTGGGCGTCGGCATTTCCCCGCACCATGAGACTACGGATTTCCTCTCCCGCCAGCCTTACCCCAATCTCCTTGCCCGCCACCTCGTTCTCGTCGAGCTTCACCTTCGGCTCGCCGGTAAGCAGCAGGGAATCGCGGGACCGATGGAATTCGGCGCGATTGCTCACGATGAGCAGACCCCCGCGCGCAATGCGGACATTCCCTTCCGCGCGCGCCACATCCAACGAGTCGTTGTACGATAACACGTCTCCCTTGATGACCAGGGTATCGCCCCGGCGCTCCCCCCCCGCGGCCGAATCGATTTCGGGAAAGCGTTTCATTACCGGGTCCCCGAACAGTTGCGCGATATGATTGAGCCGGTTGTAAATGAGGCTGCGGCCGGTCAATTCGAACTCGCCCGCGCTGTCTTTCATCACCACGTTCCCTTCGGCCGTAGCCCGGTTCATGGTCTTGTTGTATTGGCCGCCCCGCGCGGTCAACCGCGCTCCCCGATTCGTAATCACCATCCCGCTATCGCAAATTACCACGCTGGCCTCGCGTCGCCATACCGCCCTTTGGGTTTCCAGGCGCAACCCCCCGTGGGTGAAAACCACGCCGCCGCTCAATACGTATTCCCCGCGGTCGCGAAACCCCTCCATCCGGTCCGCCCTTTCCATAATCAACGGTTCTTCTTCCGGAGGAGCGGGAACCGGGGCGGAGGTCGAAGTCGATTTCGCCTTCGAAGCCGGTGCCGAAAGCGATTCCGCTGAGGCGACTCCCGAATCGGCAGAGGCTCGGGACAGGGAAAGGGAGTCGGACCCCGGCGCCATGTCGGACGGGCTTGACGAGGCGGAAGTGGGATTTGCCGAACCTTCGTCTTCGCTTGCCGCGGCGGACCGGGCCCCGGAATCTCCGGCGGCGCCGCGCGGACCGAGCGAAGCGCATCCCGCCAGGCAAATCAACAGGAGCCAGGACAGTCCGGTTCCCATCAGGGACGGCAGCGACAAACCTTTCATGGCGTCGAACCGGCGGTTCCGCTGTCCACGCCTTCGGAGGTGGGCTGGTCGAATTTTTGCGCCCGTTCCTGGGGCTTGACGAAAAAGCCTTTCACATTCGAGACGATTCGCCAATTGTTGAGATCGGCATCCGAAACAAAGCCTTTACCCGTCAGTATGTCGCCGTCTTCGGAAACGACACGGACATAGGCATCGGTGCTGATTTGATTGGCGGCCTTGTTCCACCTTAGCGAATCGGTCGTGACATCCACGCCTTTCATGGAGCGGGCATGCACGTTTCCGATGGCCAATAAAAAGTTGGCGGCTTCGTCGACCGCGCCCGAATCGGAAGTCACGGTGGCCATGTCCTTCCCCACGCTATCGTATACCACGAGATTTACGGGGCGCGCATGCACCAAATCGGAATGCGGCCATTTGACCAGGTAAAGAGTGGTAAGCACCCAGCTGAGACGCGAGCCGGCATACATGTCGAGAACGGTAGTGTCCCGATATTCCGCCAAAGGCGACGTTTCGGACCCACCGCCTTCCTGGGACGCGGTCTCGGCTTGAGTGCAGCCCGAAAGCGCGGCCATTGCCCAAACCAAGCAAAGCGAAAGAAGAACCGGCACGCTCCGGGCGAGCGAAGAGAGTGTCATGGCCCAGAATATACCATTTCGCGGCCCCGTCAATGGATATCGGGGTCCCGGACGGTTCGGGACCGGTATCGGAACAGGGGTGACTCCATGGAAATTCCCTCCCTATACCGCCGCACGCGCCCAAATCCGGATTAGATAATATATTTGACTCCGGTTTCCGGTGGAATCCGGTCGGGAAATATCCCGGTGATGGCCGGAGCCTCAAGAAAAAATGTCGCAAGCCATACTCGAACCCTCCAAACCGGGAAGAACCGCCTCCCGACCCAAAGCCGATTTGACCCAAGGATCCATAGGTCGACATATGGCGCGCATGGCCCTTCCCATGCTCATCGGCATGTCCGCCCACCTCCTGCTTAACCTTATAGACGGCATTCTGGTGGGTCGTTTGGGCATCAACGAAAGTCTGGCCGTCCTGAATTACGGATTCCCGTATTTCTATTTGATATTCGCATTCTTCAACGGCGTGTCCACCGGAACCACTTCCACGCTGGCGCGGATGCTGGGCGCCAAGGACGAGGTCCAGGCGCAAAACACCCTCAGTCAGATGATTTGGATATCGCTGGGACTTTTCGCGTGCATGATGGCCCTGACTCCACTTCTTCTGCCCGCCTATTTGAACCTGCAGGAAGCCCAACCCATCGGGGCGTCCCTGGCTACGCAATACCTCCTCTATATGTTCCTGGGCCTTCCCTTTACCATCCTGGCGCTTTTGCTGGGCGGCGGTTTGCGGGCCGAAGGCAACATGCGCGCCATCATGAATGCCATGCTGGTAAGCACCCTGGCGAATCTGGCCATGGCGCCCTTTCTCATTTTCGCCGATTTCAGTCTGTTCGGAACGGATTGGAAGGGGTTGGGTCTGGGAGTACGCGGGGCGGGAATCGCCACGGCTCTGGCCAATCTCCTGTCGGCCCTGCTGATAGGCCGCCTGTTCTTCGGTAAGGAAACCCGGCTGAAACTCGTCTGGTGGCCCAAATGGAACGACTGGAGCGGGGTGAAATCCACCTTCGCCGTGGGATTCCCTTCCATCGTTTCGCAAGCCCTGATTGGCCTCTCTCTCATCATCCTGACCCGGGCAGCCGTCGCCTACGGTCCGGCGGCGGTGGCTGCGGTGGGAATCGGCGCGCGCCTCGACGTGCTGGCGGTGTTTCCCGCCTTGTCCATCATGATCGCCGTGCTATCGCTGGTGGGCCAGAACTTCGGCGCGAAACGATACGACCGGGTAGCCGAAACCGTACGCCTGGGCCTTTTAACCGGGCTCGTCACATTGAGCGTTGTGGGCCTGCTGGTCTTTTTCTTTCGCGGCCCGCTTATCGGACTTTTCCATCCGGACGCGGAGACTTACGCTTCGACCCGGCACTTCGTCAAATACCTCGCGCTGGGGTATGGATTCGTCGGTATAAGCGTCGTCGCCAGCGGCGCGTTTCAGGGGCTGGGCCGAGGCATGCCTTTTCTCGTCATCAACGTGCTGCGGCAGGTATTTTTACTGGGACCTTTCGCCTATTTCTTCAGCGCCGGTTTCGGGGAATACGGCATCCATTATGCCCCGCTTTCCGCGGCGGCCATTACCGCCACGGTAGCGGCGATATGGATATTACGCACGGCAAGTCGGCTGGCGAAATCCACCGGAGAGGCGTAAACCCTTGAGCGGCGAAGCCAATATCACCGAGGTTTGCATTCCGGTGCGGTATTCCGAAACCGACGCCATGAAATTCGTCTATTACGCGAATTTCTTCGTGTATTTCGAGGTGGCGCGCACCACCGGTCTCGCGGAATTGGGTTATCCCTATTCGCAAATGGAAGCCGACGGCGTGCTCATCCCGGTCCTTAAGGCCGAATGCGAGTACCGGAAACCTGGACGTTACGGAGACACTTTGCGGATACGTACCGCGAGATGGCGGTTGGGCCGCACGCGCATCCGCTTCGAATACCTGGTAAGCGAGATTAGCCGCCCGGACGGGATTGTGGCCACTGGTGTTACCGAGCATGCCTTCATGAGCCCCGAGGGCAAGGTGCTTCGCCCCCCGGAAGGCTTGATAGCGGTCTTCCCCGCCAAGGCGTAGGGCTTGACTTAAGCCCTGGCCATTTCCTCCAGCATACTCTCCAAGGCTTTCACAGAGGCCTCGGCCGGCTTCAATTCCGAATACTTCTCATAGGCGTAATTGATGCCGGAGCTGCTATTGATGAGGTGACAGTGTAAGTCGGCGCCCGAATTGCGGATGGCTTTCACCACTTCGCTGAGGCTGCCGGTTTGTCCGCCTGAAACCCCACCCACGGCGACTCCGGGTATAAGCGTGGGGATTTCCTGCCCCTGGCCTTTCCAGAAAGACAGCAGCCATTCCAATTCGGCGGGCGCCGTGGCGCCCACCACCGCGCCGATATTCCCGTTGTTCCACTTGAGCAGGCGCGACGCCACCACCCGGTAAAGCGGCACGAACCCCTCTTCGGTTTTTACCAGCAGGTCCTGGAAATCGCGCGCGCTGGGATTGGACGTTCTCACCAATACGTACACGCCGCGGGCGCCGAATTCCAAAAACGGCTGAACGCTGTCCAAGCCCATATAGGGATTCACCGTAGCGGCGTCGGAAGGATATACGTTGAAAGCCATTTTGGCGTATCCGGTGGAAGAGCTGGCGATGTCGCCGCGCTTGGCATCGAGGATGACCAGCACGCCTTCGCCCTGGAAATCCCGCATGATGGCCTGCATGGCCCCCAGGCATTCCAGATCCAGCGACTCATAATAGGCCATGTTGGGTTTTACCGCGCAGGGAAGCAGCTTCCGCTTGGCCATGCCGCTCAGCATGGCTTCGTAAAAGCGGCGAATCTTATCCGCCGGAGTCTCGCCGCGGGTGGGAATTTTATCCAGCACGGGATCCAACCCCACGCAGAGGGTATTGCCGATGAAGCGGGCGCGTTCCCGCAACCTGTCGATGTACTTCGGTTGTGACTTGTTCGTATCCATGTCCATCCCCTGTAACCCCCTCCGGTCCAAGCCCGGGGTCAAATCCCGATGCCGATGGCGCGGGCGGACAATAGATAGGAATTGCGTCCGGGAATTAAACCTTCACGCAGGAGCATCGGGGGGATAATATTCCCAGTCCAGGTCGGGGATGGCGGCGCGCGCGAACCGGAGAAACTCTCCGAAATCCACGGGAGCGGGAAGGGCGGAGCCGCCCACGAAATTTTCCCAATCCGACGGCCGAACCGATTCGAGCAACAAACCCGCGTCATGCATGTGAACGGAAAAATCGTATAGCCGGGAACACACCTTACGACGGGTCAAGTTGGAGATGTAGCGTTCCACCAACCACAATTGCACCGCATCGCCGGTACGGGCTTGTTTCCCATCCCCGTCGGAATAATCGGAGCGGATGGGAAAACGGGGAATCCGGTTGTTGATGACGTAGCTCATGAAAGTTATTCTTGTAGATTGCAAGTTAGCAAAGCCTCCCGAAAACCGCCCGGCAATGCTGCCCGACGCGTGAAATATGGGAGAGGAGACTCCGGATGGACGCGTCGGAAAAATACAATGCGACCGTGGTTGCAAAGCATATGCTTACTCCGGACCTTTTCATCCTCAAAGTAAAGCCCGACGAACCCGTTTCCCAATTCGTATCCGGTCAATACATGCTGCTGGGGCTTTCCTCCGACGTGCCGCGCCGCGAAGGCAGTGCACCGGAATTCAAGGAAGCCAAGCCCGGCCGTATCGTCTTGCGCGCCTACTCCATCGCCTCTCCGGGCTACCAAACCGACATGCTCGAATTTTATGTCTCGGTGGTGACCAACGGTTCCCTCACTCCTCGACTCGTATTGCTCAGCCCGGGAGATCGCCTGATGGTAGGCGATAAGATAAGGGGATTTTTCACCCTCGAAAGCGTGGCTCCCTCGCATAAGACCGTGGTCATGGCCGCCACGGGCACCGGTCTCGCGCCTTACCTGTCCATGATGAGGCAGGAAATCGCCGCGGAAACGCGTCATGATTTCCGCTTCATACTCATCCATGGCGCGCCTCATTCGTGGGAACTGGGATATCTCGACGAGTTCCGCTTACTGGAAAAGGCCCTGCCGAATTTAACCTATGTGCCTTCCATCACCCGCACGCATGAAGACAAGTGGTGGACAGGTCCTTTCGGACGCATCACCGGATATTTCAAGGACGACGCCTTCGCGGAAAAATTTTCGGTTCCCCTCGACCCCGCGCAAACTTCCGTCTTTCTGTGCGGTAATCCGCTCATGATTGAGGAAGTCACCCATCTCCTTCAGCCCAGGGGTTACACGGTCCACACCCTGCAGGAACCCGGCAGCCTCCACACCGAGGAATATTGGTAAAGTCGCAGGTCCCCCCTTTTTTTTCCGAGCCTTGCAAACGTCGATGATGATCACCGGCAGAAGACTTTTCGTGGGTGATTTGCATGGATGCCTCGATGAACTCGAAGCATTGCTGGCGCTATTCCAATTCGTTCCTGGCCAGGACCTACTCTTTTCCGTTGGCGACGTGGTGGGAAAAGGTCCGCAAGTCGAAGGTTTGCTGCGGCGTCTCACCGAGCTTGGCGCCCGGGTCGTGCGGGGGAATCATGAAGAACTTTTCCTGCGGGCCGTAGGCAGTTCCGACCCCGCGGCGGAAAAATACCGGCGTGGGCTGGGTAAGGAATGGAAAAAATGGGCTGAGGTCATTTCCAAATGGCCTTATTACGTGGAAACGCCCGACATAATCATGGTGCACGCGGGACTGCAACCGGGCAAACCGACCCTGGCCTCCATGGATCCGAAAATCCTCGTATCCATCCGCACCTGGGACGGCAAAGGCGAGAACCTGAACCGGCCGAACGATCCTCCCTGGTACGATCTGGTGCAGCCCGGAAAGACGGTGGTATTCGGACATTGGGCCGCCAAAGGGGTAATCGATTTGCCCGGCTTCAAAGGCCTCGACTCGGGATGCGTCTATGGCAAGGCCTTGACCGGATGGTGCCCGGAGGAGAATCGTTTCTATTCGGTTCCGGCTCGCGACGAATATTCACCCATCCATTACAAGAACTGACGCAGAGCGTTGCCGACCCGGGCGGGAACCGACGGTTGGGATACCCTAACCGATTTCCAATTGGCGGACGCTATTGGTTCCGTTTCGCACGTGGAAAGGATAACCGAACAGATAGATGACCACGTCGCCCTTTTTCACCAAACCCTTTTTCTTCAATACCGGTTCCAGCTTCTTGAACGTTTTCGAAGGCTCCTTGTCGGCCTTGACCCGGATGCCCTGAATCGAATAGTACAGGGCGCTTCGCTGGTATACATCCTCTTCGGTGCAGGCGAGGATAACGTCCATATTGCCCCGGAAACTGGAAAGGATGCGCGGCGTTTTGCCGTAGGTACTCAGCGCGACTATGGCGCGCGCCGATATCAGACGCGCGAAATAGATGGCGCTTGCGCAGGTGGCGGCCATTTTTTCCGGATGTGCGACGGATACCATTTCCTCTTCGAGCCCGCTCTCGGCGGCGCGGATGGTTCTATCCATGTATTGCACGGCTTCGACGGGATAACGTCCGGCCGCGGTTTCCGCAGACAGCATCAAGGCATCCACGCGTTCGAGCGCGGCCGTGGAAACGTCGGATATCTCCGCCCGCGTGGGCTTGGGATTGGATATCATGGATTCCAGCATCTGGGTGGCGACGATAGCCACCTTGCCGGCCTGGCGCGCGCGCAGGACGATTTTACGTTGCAGGGCGGGAATCACTTCCAGATTCACCTCCACCCCCAAATCGCCGCGGGCCACCATCACGCCTTCCGAGGCTTCAATGATGCCTTCGAGGTTTTCGAGCGCCTGCACGTTCTCGATTTTGGCAATCACGGGAAGGTCCATTCCCAGCGAACGGAGATGCTTTTTGATGGTGTTGATGTCGGCGGCGTGGCGGACGAAGGACGCCGCCAGCCAATCCACTCCCGCCTTGCGCAAAAATTTGAGATCGGCCTTGTCCTTGGCGCTGAGGATGGGGAGTTGCATATCGATGCCCGGAACGTTCACCGATTTCCTCGGTTTGAGACGTCCGCCATGCACCACCCGGCAAAGGATTTTCTTGTTATGCACCGATAATACCTTAAGCTCCAATTGGCCGTCGTCCAGGAGTACGCGCTGACCCGCGCCGACCAGGGCATGAAGATTTCTATGGGAAATGCCGATTTGATTCGGAGCCGCGCCCTTAGCGACGACGAGTTCCACCTCATCTCCCGAAGCGAGCGCGAATTCCTTGTCTTCGCAACGGATTTTTGGGCCCATCAAATCGGCCAATACGGCGCAGGGCCGGTTCAATGCGTGCGCGGTTTTCCGGATCATCGCCAGGTTCGCCGCGTGCTCCGCATGCGTTCCATGGGACATGTTGAGCCTGATGGCATCGGCTCCGGCCAGAAGGACTTTTTCCAATAGGGCGGGCTTGGCAATGGCTGGGCCCATGGTCGCGAGAATCTTGGCTTTTCTTTTTATCATGAGTGGAAAGATAACATACTGGCCGTGCCAATTGCATGATCTTATCCTTCCTGGGTTGGGAACAATTAATACCTTTTGCGGTTAGCCCGGGAGCCACGCCATCTTGCTCAACGTCCTCGCGATGATTTTAACCATGGTCTACTCCGCCTTCGTAGGCTGGCTATGGCTGGGAAGCCGCGCTCTCGCGCGCATTCCCCGTCCCGCGCCTCTGCCGGATAACCCTTCCCTCCCCCGCATCACGGTCGTCGTGCCCTTACGCAATGAAGAAAATCACGCGCTACGGACTTTGGAGGCTTTGTCACGGCAAAATTATATCGGCTGGCACGAAATAATATGCGTGGACGATCGATCCACCGATGCAACCCCCGCGATCCTCTCCCGCTTCTGCGCGGATAACCCCCGTTTCCGCCAATTGACCATCGGCCTCGATGAGCCGACGGTAACCAGCGGTAAGAAACGGGCGCTGGCTCGAGGATTCGCCCAGGCCCGCGGTGACATCCTGATGACCACCGACGCCGATTGCCTTCCTCCCGCCAATTGGATGACCTCGATGGCCCGATCCTTCGCCTCGGGCGCCGACATTGTCCAAGGTCCCAAAAGCATTTCGGGAGCGCCCGGCGTGTTGACGCAATACCAGCAAACCGAGGTCTTCGCACTGGTCAGCATCGAAGCCGCCAGCTTCGCCATGGGTAAGCCGGTGTTGGCCAGCGCCCCCTCGCTGGCCTATCGCAAGGACCTTTACGAAAAAACAGGAGGGTTCGAGGGCCTGGAAGATTACGTGTCGGGAGACGATGACCTCCTGGTCCACAAAATGATGACGATACCCGGAGTGCGCGTCACCTATAATCTGGATCCCGATGCCTCCGTGGTGACCTCTCCCGTTCTCACCTGGAAAGAGCTTCTGCAGCAAAGGGCCCGCTGGGCCAGCAACGGCGCTCATTACGATCAGAAGGGTTTCGTCGCCCTGCTCGCATGCATCTACGCGTTCTACTGGTGGCTGCTGCTCAGCCCGCTGTTCGCCGCCTTGGGATGGGTGCCATGGAAGGCGTTCGCTATTCCGCTCGCCTTGAAAATAGGCCTCAATTGCATTTTCCTGAAGAAAACCTCGATACTGCTGCGGCAGGAAAAAGCTTTCCGCCACACCTGGTGGGCGGAAATCCTTCACATTCCCATCGTACTGGCCGCCGTCATCATCGGCCACCTGGGATGGTACCGGTGGAAGTAAGCCCGCTTCGGCGCATTGCATCCTCCTGACTTTGTATTTTTTCCCAAGCACGAATCGCTTACCCAATCATGCGAACCCAACGATTACCTCTTCTGTCGCTACCGCTTGCCCTGCTATCCCTGCTGGTATTTTCCCGACTCTATTCGCAATCGTCTCCCCAAGCGGCTCCCCAGAGCGATTCGGGAATCTGCGCATCCTTTCCATTAAGGCCCCAGGCACCGAAAAACCTGGAAGACTGGCTTCGCCTCGAAAGTTGCCTGGATAGCCTGCAGGACTCTCTACGGCCTCCCTTCCATTCCGCCTTGCGGCAGGTGCTTCCCATGGAAGGCCAATGGTACCGCGAGCAGCTCTCTCGATTACGTTCCCGACGAGAAATCGGAAAGGCCTTGTCGCTGGCCCGCCTCGCGGAAATCCGTAACTTGAACGATGCCGCATTGCAAAGCGAGTTATCCCAGGTTTACCTGCTCGATTCGCGTTTCACGGCGGCCGGAAGGTCATTCCTTCGCTCGGTGGCGGCTCAATCCGAGCAATCGGGAACCGTTCAATACCAGCTTGAAAATATGATCCGTCAGGCCTCCGCCTGGATTGAACCCGACGACCTGCTCGACTCGCTAAGCCGCTTTTTTCCCGGGGGCCCGGCGGTTGTGCATCAAACCCTGGAAAAGGTGGCGTGGTCGCTGGGGCATTATCCGGGAGCTTTCGATAACCTCTGGAAGCGCCACTTGCTGGATACCTTGACATGGGAGGAGCTCGAGTCGGCCGCCCAACGCTTCCAGCACGCCGGTTATTTCGATTACACTGTTCGGCTGCTTGACGGCGTGGATTGGCAGCTCCTTCCCGCGGAGAAACGGAAGCGGGCCCTGCTGATGTTCCATCGCGTGCATTTCGAACTTCGCGATTGGAAGACATTGGCTTCGCACCCCTCCATTGAAAACGCCGCGTCCTATTCGCCGGAACAGCAATACATACTTGCCCATGCCTTGGCGATGGTAGGCAACCCCACCGCAGCCTCCCGACTTCTTGACAAGGTCGAAGCTTCGCAAGCAACGGATTGGATTCATCGCGCCCGGATTCTCAGGGCCCGTACCTTGATTCTCTCGGGAAATCCCCAAGAGGCTTTGCGCCTGCTGAGGCGTGAAAAAACCGGCAAGCAACGCGAAGCGGGCACGGGACCGCTGCTTTTCTGGGAGGCGATTGCGTCTCTCCACCTGAACCGATATCAAGCCGCCGATTCCCTTTTCATGCAAGCATCGGCCTATGCCGGAAGCGAAGAGGCCCAACGCTCCCTCCAATACCGCAATTGGCTGATGCTGGACACTTCCACCACGGCCCGCCGGGCCTTTTTCCACGGCCTGGACGAAGCCCCCCAACCGCCGGAAATGCGCCTGGACTCGCTGAAGGCCGTGCCGGCGGCGTCTCCCCTGTTTCCCCATGCGCGCATGGAAATGGCCTATCGGCTGCTGGAGACCGAATCTCCGGATGCGGCCTTGGAGATTTTGGAGAAACTCGCGAGCTCCGGCACCGACCCCCTGGCGGTGAAAGCCAAGGCGCTGGCGGCTTTCATCCTGGAAGCCCGTCTGCAGGCGTCCGAAAAAGCCGTTGTCAAATATCGCAGCCTCCTGCTAGAATACCAGCAAGGCGTTTTTCCGGAATTTTCACGCCGGAGAATGCGCTCCTTGAACGAGTAGGTCCGGGCCGGGATACTCGGCTTTAGGAACGAGGGTTCGCGCATGAGTATTCGATGGATCCGCAACGTAATGGTCGACGGCAGCAGGGCCACGTTGGAAATAATGCTGGGCGTCTCCAAAATCGCCGATAAGTGTTACGTCCGCATCAACAACGGACGGGAGCTTTGGTTCACTCCCCGGGACGATTCGCGTGGCTCCATATTGAGACAAGGCACCGAATTGCTCCAGTCCCAGATGCATGGAAAGAAAGTCCAAAGCGCCAACGGCTCCGAATTCACCTGGAGTTGACGGTGACCCGCCCGGATGCCGTCGGGGATACCGTATTCATTCTAATGCCGTTTTTCGCCTCCGTTGTTCCCCATGAAATCGAAAGGGATGCATATCCCCCCTTCTCCCCGGAAAAAACCTATTTTTAACGCTTATATGCCCAATACCAAGAAGCCTCAGCGATTCTTCTGCCTGCACGGGCATTTCTACCAGCCTCCTCGCGAGGATCCCTGTACGGGCAAAATCGATTTGCAATCCTCCGCCGCGCCTTACCATGATTGGAACGAACGGATTTTCGAGGAATGCTACGCTCCCAACACGTCCTCGCGGATACTCGATGACCGCGGAAGAATCGTAGCCCTGATCAATAATTTCGCCTATATGAGCTTCAACGTGGGGCCTACGCTTTTCAATTGGATTGCCGAGAACCACCCCGGGACCTATGCTCGAATTCTCGAAGGGGATCGCGATAGCCTGGAAAGGCTCGAAGGCCATGGCAACGCCCTGGCGCAGGTTTACAATCACATCATCATGCCGTTGGCAACGCCCGAGCAACAACGCCTGCAAATCAAATGGGGAGTCGCCGACTTCGAAGCGCGCTTCGGCAGAAAACCCGAAGGCATGTGGTTGGCCGAAACCGCCATCAACGCGGACACGGTATGCGCCCTGATTCGCGAAGGCATCCGTTTCACCGTACTTTCTCCCACCCAGGCCCTGAAGGTAAGACCCCTTCACGGCGAAGCGTGGACCGATGTCTCCCACAACTCGGTGAATCCCCGCATGCCTTATCGGATTTTCCCCGTGGACGAAGACGGAACCCCTTTGGAAAAGGGATACCTCGACGTCTTCTTCTATGACGGCCCGCTTTCCCTAGGCGTGGGTTTCGAACATCTCCTGCGCGACGCGCGGCTTTTCGGCAACCGCATTCTCAGCGCCTTCGATCATGGCGACGCTTCGCCGCAACTGGTATCGGTTTCCACCGACGGCGAATCCTACGGGCACCACGAGCCGTTCGGAGACATGTGCGCGGCCTATCTCTTCGACACGCTGTCGGCGAAGCTGAAAATGGAACCGGTGAATTACGGTTGGTATCTGGCGAAATTCCCTCCGCAATTCGAAGTAAGGCTCAAGAACTTCAGCGGCGAGGGAACCGCATGGTCCTGCGCCCACGGGGTGGACCGGTGGAAGACCGATTGCGGTTGCACGGTCGGCGGCCACGAAGGGTGGAATCAGAAGTGGCGCGCTCCTTTACGCCAAGCGCTGGATAAGCTGGCAAGCGCGACCGGGTCCGTGCTCAATCGCTTGGGTCCGGAGAATTTCCGCGATTGGGAGGCCGCCAAGGATACGGCGGTGCTGGGCTGGCAGGGCGAAATCCATGGGCGCAAACTCTGGCTCGATCGCCATCTCCTTCCCGGCGCCGACCCGGTGCGGGCCTTGGCGCTTATCGACGCCTTGCGCTTCAGCCATTTCTCCTTCACCAGTTGCGCCTGGTTTTTCGCCGACATCACCGGCATCGAAACCCTGCAAAACCTGCGCTACGCCTTGCGGGTTCTCCATGTGCTCGAAGAACTGTCCCTGGACACCACGGAAATCCGCCGCGAATTCCTTTCCACATTGGCAAGGGCCCATTCCAACTACAACGGTAAAACCGGCGACGTGCTCTTCCTGGAACTCGAAGCGGAAACCCTGCCCCTGGTGCTATGCCTGGCGCTCGATCAATGGACGGCCCAATTTTCCCAGGAGCCACCGGAATGCACCGAAGCCCCTACCTGGGCCCTGACCTTTTCCGACCAGCGGCGCATTGGTGAATTGACCTCCACTGCCTATGTGTTCACCCACCAGACCAGCGGAGAGCGGCGCACCGCGGCTTTACTTTTCGAAGGCGACGGCATCCAAAGCGAATCCTTCCGGTATTGCACGCTGGCCGGCGAAAACCCGGAGGCGGCCATGGACGCGCTGTTTGCCAACGAATCCGGCGATTCGCATCCCGCCTTGTTACGTTCCCAACCGGGAATGCATTTGGCCGCCGTGCCTTTGCGCTATCTGCCTTTGGATGCCAAGGAAAGACTCGGCGCCTACCTGAACCAATCGTTTTGGCGCGGCTCGACCGGAGAATTGGCCGCCTGGGAAAACCGCATGGCCGGGGTGGTATCCCGCTTCCAACGATTGGACTGGCCCCTGCCCGAAAGCATACGCAACGCCCACAACCTGATGGAAAACTTCCACCTGGTTCAGCATTTACTGGCGGGAATCGCCGACGATGACTTGCAGGAAATCCAGAGCGCCTTCATCGCGGCTAAAAATCTCAAGGATAAGGGCCTCAAGCCCCGTTTGGGTCCCGCCCGAAAGCAATTACACGCGTATTCGGATAAATTGGGCAAGACCCTCAGCCTCGACCCCAAAAATATCAATACCAAAATGCTGTTTGCCTTACTCGATTTGCTGGATTCTCTGGAAATCCGGCTTTCGGCCCGCTTTCGTCTGGAAAATTTCGCTTATCCCCTACTCAAGAGCTTGCAGGAAGGCGCCAGGACAGGTGTTTTTACTTTACAAATGGAACCTAAAGAGGCAGTTTTCCTCCTGGATCGGCTCAACTTCAACACCGACTTCGCCAAATCCCTTTTCGAGTTGAACCCGTCTTCGGTGACATGATCGCAGAATCCATACTCATCCTCACCATTCTGGCCGCGGTGTTCATTACCGGGGCCTCTTTCGGGCAAATGCTGATGCGTATCCGGCTGGCCAAGCTGGAAAAGTCCAACCTGGAACTCGAACAAAAACGGATTCTGGACCTCAAGCGCGCCATCAATTCCAAAGCCATCATCGTCGAAAGAAAGCGTCCATCTCCTTTTGAGCAGGCCATCAAGGACGAAATCGACGAAATTCTCGGCGACATCGAAAGCAGCGGCTAAACATGACCATTCCCGTCCTCACCTTGTCGGAAATGAAGGAGGTGGAGAGCAAAACCACCGAACAATCCGGCCTCAGCGAATATGACATGATATTAAGCGCCGGGGAGGCGGTATTCCAGACCATACGCACCATTCTCGAAGAACGGGAAGAGGATGAGGATATGGACGAGGAACCCGAGGACCTGGACAGCGAAATCGACAGCCTCTCCGAGGCCGACGTGCTCGGGAATACGGGCCCCAAAGACCTGGTCATCGCCTTCGTCTGCGGCAAAGGCCATAACGGCGCCGACGCCCTCTCGGCCGCCTTGCTCGCGTCACAGGCGGGTTACCCCATCGTATTGTATCAAATCCATTCGGAAACCGGCTACGGTCCCGAAGTGGAAAAGCTGCAAAAGCAGCTGGCCGACGGAGACCTGCGCATCAACTTCGTCAAATCCCCGCTCGATTTGCCCGTCTTTTCGGACATCGCGGTCATCGTCGACGGCTTGCTGGGAAGCGGAGCGCAAAACGAACCCGAGGGATTGTTGCAATCCTGCATTTTCGGGATGAACCAGAGCAAGGTTCCCATTCTGTCCATCGACATACCGTCAGGAGTGGGCAGCGACAGGCCGGAGATTCCCGCCACCGCCGTGCGGGCGCATGCCACCATTTGTCTTGGCGGCTTGAAGATATCCGCCGCCTTCTATCCGGCCACGGCCAATTACGGCAAGGTGGGATACAGTCCCATCTGTTTCGACGAAAAACTGTTGCGCACGCGTCCTTCGCAATCCTTTCTGTACACTATCGACGACGCTTTGGCCGACCTTCCCAAACGCCCATACCATGCGCATAAATACTCCGTGGGCAAGGTGGTTGTATTCGCGGGTTCCAAGGGAATGCAGGGTTCCGCCCTTATGTGCGCCAAGGCGGCTTTGCGCGCCGGAGCCGGCATGGTCAAATTGGCGGTTCCGGCAGGCATCTACCCCGATCTCTCGGGACAATTGATCGAAATCATCGGCCTTCCCGTCGGTGAAGATAACGGCGACACGGCTTTCGCCCCCGCGCATCTGGACGAAGTCTCGGAACTGATCGATTGGGCCGACTCCTTCGTGGTGGGACCGGGTATGGGCAAAAGTCCGGCCACGCGCGAATTCCTCCTTAAGCTGCTGCCCCGCCTCTCGGGACGCAAGGTCATCATCGACGGCGACGGCCTGCACGCTTTGACGGATGCGGCTCTGATTGAAGCGGAACTGGACATGTCGCAATGGTTGGCTACTCCCCATGGAGGAGAATACCGGAAGCTGGGCGGAGAGTACGATTACGGCAACCCCCTGCAACTTATCGAAAACCTGCGGGCCCTGGTCAAAACACGTAAATGTCCCTTTCTGCTGAAGGGCCCGACCACCCTTTACGGCTCGACGGACGGAAAAGTCCTGCTCCTGCCCGTAGGTCATCCCGGTATGGCTACCGCCGGCGCGGGCGACGTGCTGGCGGGAATCGCGGCCGCCTTTTTGGCGGTAATGCCGGTGGAAAAAGCGGCGCCCTTGAGCGCCTTCGCCCACGGCAAATCCGGCGACATGGCCCGGAAGGAAACCGGAATGTTGGGAATGGTCGCCACCGATTTGATCGCCGCCCTGCCCCTGGCGTTGCGCGAGTTGGAAGAGGAAAGCGAAGAACTGTTCGATTAGCCTGCCCGGGGAGCCGATTTTCCCTTCGCCATGGTTTCCAGCACCTCGTCGTGCAGCAATCCGTTCGACTAAACGCCGCTGTTACCGACCACCGTATTCTCGCCTTCCAAGGAAGTGAAACGTCCGCCGGCCTCGGGCAAAATGATGCCCAAGGGAGCTACATCCCAAACCGACACCACCGGATCGACCATGACTTCGGCGCGTCCCGTGGCCACCAGAAAATGCCCATAGCAGTCGCCCCAGCCGCGATGCACTTTGGCTCGGCGGCGCAGGCTCCCCCAGGCATCGCCGTATCCGTGGCTTTCCATGGAGGTAATGCAGCCATCAAGCAGAACCGAAGCTTCGATGCGCGAAATACTTGAAACACGGCATGGCTGTCCATTCATAAAGGCGCCGCCGCCTAGAGATGCATATAGAGTTTGACCCAAAGCAGGAAGCGCCACCACTCCCACTATTGGACGGCCCTCTTCCAGCAGGGCAATCAAGGTTCCGAAAAGTGGAACTTCCGCCACGAACGATTTGGTGCCGTCTATGGGGTCGACCACCCACTCCCGGGTGGCCGTTCCGGTTTGCGCGCCGAACTCCTCGCCGATGATTCCATACCCCGGGGTTTCGCGCGCTATCCATTCGCGGATGATTTCCTCCGCGCGCCTGTCGGCCAGAGTCACCGGAGAATCGTCCGCCTTGGTCTCGACCCGGAGACCGGTGCCGAAATGACGCATGATTTCCTTTCCGGCGGCTTCGGCCATTTTCAAAGCCAGCTTCAGTTCGCCGAGATAGGGACCGGTTTCGGGTTTTGCATCGTGATTCATTTTTGACATGCTTTCTCTCCGTGGCCGGCGCGCCGACCGGATAAACAAGATAGCATCGGGCGCGGAATGCCCCCAAATGCCTGGGGAATGAAGCCTCTAACCCTTCACGCGATTGGCGAGAATCTCCAGTCCTTCGATTTCCACTTCGATGAGGTCGCCGTCTTTTAGAAATACCCGGGGACTCATGCCATAGCCTACGCCCCGTGGGGTGCCCGTGGCGATGACATCTCCGGGCTCCAGCGTGATGGTTTCCGAAATAAAGGCGATAATGTCGGGAACGGTGAATATCATGTCGCGGGTATTTCCCTGCTGGCGAATCTCCCCGTTTACGCGCACGCGGATGTCCAGGGCCAGGGCATCGACCAATTCGTCCAAAGTGGCGATATAAGGGCCCATGGGCGCGAAGGTATCGCAGGATTTACCCCGCTGGAATTGGCCGTCGCCGTATTGGAAATCGCGCGCGGTGACATCGTTGAAGTTCATGTATCCGGCCACCAGCGACAAAGCATCGTCCCGCTTGACCCCCTTGCAGCGCCTTCCCATAACCACCGCCAATTCGCCTTCGTAATCGACTTCTTCGCTGCCTGCCGGCAGAAGAACGGATCGGTCGGGAGCGAGTACCGCCGTGGTGAACTTGGAGAAAATCAGGGGTCGTTCGGGAACCGCTTTGCCCGTTTCCGCGGCGTGATCCCGGTAATTAAGACCGACGCAAATTATCTTTCCCGGTCTGGGAACCGGAGGACCGATTTCCGAATCCGCCAGGGTAAAGATCGTCCCGGCCTTTTCCCACGATTCCAAGGATTGGGCGTCGCCCCTTTGTTTCCAGGCCTTTTCCGCGAATCCCCAAAAGGGGCCCGCTTTGTCGAGCCATGCAAGGGTAGCGGGCGCTGTCTCTCCCCTCCCGGGCTCCAAGCTCAACAGCCAGGCATTGAGATCCAGGATTTTTTCCGATTCCAACCAGAGTCCGGTTTTCCAGGGCAAACCGCCATCGCCTTCGGAGGGTAGCGGGGAAAGGTTTTTTTTCCGAAAAGTCATCAGCTTCATAAGCGGTCCTTGGTGAATTTTCTTCTCAATCGATATGCCTTCCGCGCTGAATGGCGCCGTCACCGAATTTCTCCCGCACCGCGTCCATTACCCTGTCCAGGTTTCCCACCGTAGGAGCGCTTGGCAGCAGGGAAAGCTGGTTGTCCATAGGCGTGAAATGGGAAAGGCGGACACCCAGCAATCGAAAGCGACGGGGCCCCTGCGCGGCGGGAGTAAGACCGCGGACGGCGCTCAGCAATTCCACCGCGACGGCGTGGATTACTCCACCACTTTGGGTGGTATTTTCCAGGGTCTTTGCCCGGGAATGCCGCGAAAAATCCGGATCGCGCCAAACCAGGCTCACCGTTCGGCCGAAAAGTCCTTCGCGCCTGGCCCGACGACCCACCTTGTCGCATAGTTCCAGCAATAGGCCTTCCAATTCGGAAACATCGGAGCAATCGGCTTCGAAAGTATGTTCGTGCGAAATACTTTTTTCCGCGCTCGGCGCCGCCACTTCCCTTTCGTCGCGGCCATGGGACAGTTCGTGCACATGCCGCGCCAGATTGGGACCAAGCGTCTTTTCGAGTCGGCTCAACGGTTCCCGCCTGACATCGGAAATGCTCAGCAAACCCGCGCCTTCCAGAATCGCCCGGGTTTTATCTCCGACACCCCAGAGTCTGCCTACGGGCAAAGGATCGAGAAAAGCCTGAACGGAGTCAGGCTCGATCACGGTGATGCCGGCGGGCTTTTTGAAATCGGAAGCCAGCTTGGCCAAAAATTTATTGGGAGCCGCGCCTACCGAGGCGCTGAGGCCAAGGTCTTTGCGTATGCGATCCTGGAGAAGCAGAGCGGCCTGACGGGGCTCTCCCCACAGCCGCCCGGTTCCGGTAAGATCCAGAAAGGCTTCGTCCACCGATACGGTTTCCACCCGGGGGGAGTATTCGGCCAAAAGGCGCATGAGGCGGCCGGAATATTCCTGGTACAGAGCATGCCGCCCCGCGATGTATATACCCTGGGGGCATTTGCGCCGTGCCTGCGCCACGGGCATGGCCGAGCGCACTCCGAAAACGCGGGCTTCGTAAGAGGCGGAAGAAACCACGCCGCGCGCGGAATCGACCCCGCCCACTATCACCGGAAGTCCGCGCAAGGCGGGATTTTCCAATTGCTCCACCGACGGGTAAAAAGCATCCATATCCACGTGGAGGATGATGCGGTTCCAGGCCATTAGAGCGCGCATGCGAGGAAAGCTAGCAATAGGAAATTGCCATTCCCTGAAAAGGAAGTAGTTTTCAGAAAATGCACGTATTCGCCCTTTCCGACCCCCACCTTTCCTTTGGAGTGCCCGGCAGGTCCATGGACCGCTTCGGTGAAATCTGGAGGAATCATCCCGAAAAAATCCAGCGGAATTGGGAGGCGGTCGTGTCGCCGGACGACGTAGTGCTCGTGCCCGGCGATATCAGCTGGGCCAAAAAACTGGAGGAAGCCTTACCCGATCTCCTCTGGCTCGACAAACTTCCCGGGCGGAAGGTCATCCTCAGAGGTAACCATGATATTTGGTGGCCATCCGCCTCCCAGATGGACAAGGCCTGCCCTCCCAGCGTCCACTTCATCCACAACAACCACGTCATCCTCGACGACGTGCTTTTTTTCGGCACCCGCCTTTGGGACACCGACGAATATTCGGCATTCGACGTTATCGAATGGGACCCGGCCAAGGGCAGCATTCCGGGCATCAAGGCCGGCATGGATTTGCTGGCCGAGCAGCAAACCTACGATCGCGAGTTGCAGCGATTGCGCTTGTCCATCGAATCCATACCCGCCGACTTCAAGGGAAGACGGGTGGCCCTTACCCATTACCCCCCCCTGAGCCCCGATTTGCAGCCTTCACGCGCATCCACCCTGATCACCAATGCGGGCGCCAAGCACGTGGTTTTCGGTCATTTACATTCCATCAAGGATTCGCTGAGGGGGAAAATCTTCGGGAAGCGGGGCGAAGTCCATTACCACCTGACGGCGGTGGATTATATCGACTTCAATCCGAAATTGATTTTATAGTCCCGCGCCGAATCAGGAAAGCGCAACTCCGCGCGCCAATCCACGCGCCAATAAATCCGCGCAGATTTCGTCGAGCAACAACCAGCCTTCGCCGCACAGCCGTAAGTATCCGCCGGCTTTTTCCATATATCCTGCGGCCAGGAAACGCGAAACGTCGGCATCTTTAAGCTCGAAGCGGAACTCCCTCTCCAGGCGAGCAAGGTCGACCCCGGCGGTCTGGCGCAGCGAAAGGGATACGAACTCGGTCAATCTCTCGGATTCGCCCAACTCCTCCCCCGCCCAATCCGAATCGGGAAACCCGCGCGCGCCCCAATCGATATATCCTTCGAAGGAGCCGGGGGATACCAGCCGGCGGGAAGCGATGAAGCTATGGGCGCCTGGACCCAGGGCCAGATATTCCGCGCCGTTCCAGTACCCCTGATTGTGGCGGCAGGCCATGCCGGGCCGGGCGAAATTGGAAACCTCGTAGCGCTCCAGGCCTTGGGTCGCGAGATAGGCCACCCCTTCGCGGTACATGGCGTTATAATCCTCGTCATCCACCGTGCGAATCCTTCCGCTGCGCGCCCATCCTTCAAAAGGGGTGCCGGGCTCTATGGTCAAACCGTAAAAGGAAACATGTGAGGGACGGTAACTGGCAAGTTCCCTGAGATTTTCCAGAAAATCCGCCGGCGTCTGCCCCGGCACCCCGAAAATCAAATCCCCGCTGAACCGGAAGCGGTCGTCCTCGGAGGCGGCGGCCAAGGCTCTTCTGGCCCCGTCCGGACCATGCACCCGCCCCAGCACCTGCAGCTCGCGAGGTTGAAAGGATTGAATACCGATACTGAGCCGGTCGATGCCGAGACCGTTGAATACGTCCAGCTTTTCGCGATTCAAGCTGCTGGGATTGCATTCGATGGATATCTCCTCCACCGACCCCATATCGAAAAGTCCGCGCAGCGACGTCATCAAGGTTTCCAGATAACGGGGAAGCAGCAGCGAGGGAGTGCCTCCCCCGAGAAATAATGTGGAAACCGGGCGGCCTTGAAAATACGGGGAGCGGATTTCCATTTCGCGCAACACGGTTTCCAGCCATCGCTTTTGCTGTACGGTAGGCAGTTCCCAGCTGGCGAAATCGCAGTAGTGGCACTTGCGTTCGCAAAAAGGCACATGCAAGTAGAGCTGAAAAGGAACGGGTTGATTGGTGAGGCTCATGGCAGGATCAAATTACCTCTTGCCGGGCGCAAAAGGAAGGGAGAACGCCGCACGGTGGAAAGGCATTAAAACCCTCCACCGTGCGATTAAAATCGGCTCAATCCGCCTGGTGGCGGAGAAAGGCCGGGGTTTCGTAGTCCACGTCGGAATCGAGATCCTTATAGCGGCCCTTTTGGGAAGCGCCGAAAAAGGGAATGGTGTTTTTCCGGGGGGCGCCGTCATCCTGTTCTCCGGCTGCCCGGTTTTCTTCGGTATCGCCGGCCGGTTCGGTGCCCGGCAAATTGAGCCGGGGCGAAGGTTGGCCTTGGGGGGCGGCCGCGAAGGAAAAACGCGAGGCGCTTCCGAAAGCGTCTTCTCCCGTGGCGGGAATCGGCCGCTCGACCTTGGGAGCTTCGCGCATCGGCTCCACCGGAGCGGGCTTGGTTTCGGCCATGAATGATTGGCCCGGGCGACGGATGGCGGCCGGAGAAGCGCTTTGGCCGAGGCGCGCGCCTTGCGACAGCTTCTGGTGGGCGCTGGGACCGAAACCCGTGGCGATTACCGTGATGGAAATATCGTCTTTCATATCGGGGTTGATGACCGTGCCGAAAATGATGTTGGCGTTGCTTTCATTGCCCACGGCCTCGTAGATATAGTTCATGGCGTCGCTGATTTCCATGATGCCGAGATCCTCGCCGCCGGTGATGTTCACCAGCACTCCGGTGGCTCCCGCTATGCTGACATTGTCGAGCAGCGGCGAATGGATGGCGCGATCGGCGGCTATGGTGGCGCGGTTCTCGCCGTTGGCCATGCCGGTACCCATGAGCGCGTCGCCGCCTTGCGACATCACGGCGCGGACGTCGGCGAAGTCTACCTGGATGTCGCCGTGTTTGAGAATGATTTCGGATATCCCGCGCGTAGCCGAAGTAAGCACTTCGTCGGCCAGCTTGAACGCCTGGCGAAGCGGGGTGTTTTTATTGACCACCGAAAGCAATTTCTGGTTGGGCACCACGATCACCGTATCCGCGGTTTTGCGCAGGGAGTCGAGGCCGGCCATGGCGTTCTTCTCGCGCACGGGTCCTTCCCAGATGAAGGGGCGGGTCACCACCGCCACCGCCAATATTCCCATTTCACGGGCTATCTCGGCTACGACCGGTGCCGCTCCGGTTCCCGTGCCGCCGCCCATTCCCGCCGCGATGAAAATCATGTCGGCGCCTTCGATTTGCGCCTTGATCCGTTCCCTGTCTTCCTGCAACGACATCATCCCCACCTGGGGATTGGCGCCGGCGCCGAGACCGGACGTCAGCTTGGTGCCTATTTGGATTTTGATATCCGCGGCGTTATGCTCCAAAGCCAAGGCGTCGGTGTTGACGGCGATGAATTCCACGCCGGTAAGGCCGGAATGAATCATGCGGTTGAGCGCGTTACCGCCCGCTCCGCCCACGCCTATCACTTTCAGCTTGGCGAGAGTGGGATTGTTTTCGTCCAATGAAAATACCATAAAACTTCCTCCGTTAAAAACTTCTCATACGTATTGTTTGACCCAATCGCCCATTTTCCGCAGGATTTCCCTGAACTTATCCCCTCCTTGCGTAAAGGCCTGCTCGTCGCGGTTTTGCGAGGTACGCAGGCAGCCATACTTCACCAAACCCACACCCGTGGCATGCACGGGCGTCGCCACCGAATCCACCAAGCCGCCGAATCCCTTGGGTACGCCCAATTTCACGGGCACGCCGAAAACCTGTTCGGCCAATTCGGTGGCACCGGGAAGCAAGGCGCCGCCTCCGGTCAATACCACTCCGGCGCCCAAGGTGTCGAGATAATGGTTCTTCTGCAATTCGCGCAGCACCAAGGTGAAAATTTCGCGCATGCGCGGCTCGATGATGGAAGCCAGCACGGCCCTGCTGACTTCGCGCTGCTCCCTGCCGCCGACTCCCGGCACCGTGATGTATTCGGAATTCTCCAGACCCGAGCGTATGCACGAACCATGCTTGCGCTTGATTTCCTCGGCCCGCTCCAGCGGCGTGCGGATGCCGATGGCCAAGTCGTTGGTCACGTTCTTGCCGCCCAGTCCGATGCTCGCGGTATGCCGCACGCAGTCTTCGATGAAGACGATGAGATCGGTGGTGCCTCCGCCCATGTCGATTACGGCGACGCCCAATTCCCTTTCGTCGTCTTCGAGCACGGCGTATGACGACGCCAAAGGTTCCAACACGATGTCGGCGACCTTGAGCCCGGCTTTCTCCACGCTCTTGTAGATGTTCTGGGCTGAGGTGACGGCTCCGGTGACGATATGCACGTCGCCTTCCAGGCGCACTCCCGACATGCCGACGGGATCCTTGATGCCCGGCTGATCGTCGACGATGAATTCCTGGGGAATAACGTGCAGCATTTCACGGTCCATGGGGATCGCGACCGCGCGGGCGGCTTCTATGACGCGCGCCACGTCCTGACGAGTGATTTCGTTGTCGGTGCGCGAAACCGCTATGACTCCGCGGCTGTTGATGGAGCGGATATGATCGCCGGCGATACCGACGTATACCGCGCCGACGTCCACGCCCGCCATGAGCTCGGCCTCTTCGACGGCGCGATGGATGGAGCGGACGGTTTTTTCGATATTGACGACCACGCCTTTGCGCAATCCTTCGCTGGGACTGGTTCCCACGCCGACGATTTTCAGCATATTGTTGGCGTCCATCTCTCCGATGATCACGCCAATTTTGGTGGTGCCAATATCCAGTCCGACTATGGGATTCGACATGGGTTCTCCTTTGCCAATGTTATTATAATTTCCGCCCCATTGCTATGGTCGCCGGCCTCTTTCGCCGGTATTTTCTTGGACGCAATTCCGTCACCTGATGTACGCATAACCCTCCACGCGCATATCGAGGGTGCGACCGCCCTCCAGTTCACGAGCATGCTTA
Source organism: uncultured Bifidobacteriales bacterium (assembly GCA_964401245.1). GTDB lineage: Bacteria > Fibrobacterota > Fibrobacteria > UBA11236 > UBA11236 > JBGTHM01. Next base: position 26,999 of record CAYNXV010000017.1, read on the forward strand.
TCCATCATCCGGGCGAGAAAGTCGAGCGTGGAACGCGATGCGGTGTCCGAAGCCAGGCGCACGCGGGCGCCGCCGTCCCTGAGAATGATTTCGACCTCACCGTCGTCCCCTATGCTTACCTGGGAAAAAAGGCCGTACAGTTCCGGTTGCGATTTTTTCACTTCGACCAGAAAACCCGCGGCCTTTTTCAACGTCTTCACATCCTTGCCTTCGACCACCGGCAAATCGAATTTCTCCATCGGCAAACGCGGCAGCAGAATTCCTTCGGACGTAACTCCTTGCCATCCCTTGAGATAAGCCGCCGCCACCGGCTGTTCCTCCACCACTTTCACCTTGAGCGTCCCGCGCCATCCCCGGCTTACATGCGCTTCACGGATCCAAGGATGGCTTTCCACCCTTTGGCGCAGCGGCTCCCGCTCAATATCGGGCAGCTTGACTCCCAGCTCCACCGCCGCCAGGTTGAGCAGGGAGTCTTCGTCCACGATGCGGTTTCCCGTAAATTCCACTCTTTTCAGAATGAGCACGGCGCTTTCCGAATAGGATCGCAAGGCGCCCCACAAAGCCAGAGACAAAGCGCATACCAGCACCAACCCCAGAAAAACAAAACGGCCCGCGCCCGCCACGCGTTTTATCAGGCCTAAGCCCTTGGCTTTGCGTCCGTTAACCTTCTTCCGGTAATTAACTCCTCGACGCGGCTTCGCGGCTATCGACGCTTTGGCCGACGATTTGGAAATTCGGGAAGACGGTTTCAGCCTTCCGGTTGCAGCGCGCCGGTTCAAGCCCATTCCGCCACCACCTTTCGCGCATGCTCTCCGATGTCTCCGGCGCCCATGAACAAAATCAGATCACCGGGAAGCGCCCTGTCGGTCAATACTTGCGCGCACGCTTCCAAGTTTCCCGGAAATACCGCGTCCCGTCCCTGCTTACGGAGGACATCCGCAATCAAATGACCGTCGACGCCTTCGCGCCTGGCTTCTCTCGATCCGTAAACACCGGATACCAGCACCACGTCCGCCGCGGCCAGGGCCGCGGCGAACTCCTCCGCCAGCGCCTGGGTGCGGCTGTACAGATGCGGTTGGAAAACCGCCACCAATCTTTTCGGCCGCAATTGACGCGCCGCTTCCAGGACCGCGGCCACTTCGGTGGGATGGTGGGCGTAGTCGTCGAAAAATCGAATGGATCTTTTTTCGCCCAGAAAATCGAATCGTCGCCTGGCGCCGGAGAATCCCGCCAATCCGGCGGCCACGTCCGCGAAGGGAATCTCCTCTTCCAACGCCACTGCCGCCGCTCCCAGGGCATTCATGACATTGTGCATGCCCGGCACGGTCAATTTGATTTCACCCGCCGCCTCTCCATGGGCCAGCAGGGTGAACCGGGTGCCTCCGGCCGTCAACTCCGTCGCCACGGCCTGATAATCCGCTTCGGATTGCGCGGAAAAGGTTTTCATGGGTCGGCGGATTTTCCCGACCATCGATTCCACGCCCGCATCGTCCCGGTTGGCGTATACCGTTCCGTAAAAAGGCAGTCGTTCCGTAAAATCACGGAAGGCTTGGTGCAGATTCTCGCGGCTACCGAAATAATCCAGGTGGTCCGCATCGATATTGTTGAGAAGTATCGCGGAAGGGTGCAACTGCAAAAAGGAATGATCATATTCATCGGCTTCGACGATAACCACGGGCGCATCGGCATCCGGCTCGCTGAACGCGGGACCTTGGAGACTGCCGCCGGCCAATGCCAAAGCCCTTCGGCCGGCCTGGCGGAAAATTTCCGCCAACATCAACGTGGTGGTGGTCTTGCCATGGGTTCCCGCCACCGCCAGGGTGCGTTTTTCCCGCGTGAATTCCCCCAGCAGTACCGCCCTTTTCACACTGGGGATTCCCCGCGCGGCGGCCGCGACCAACTCCGGATTGTCCGCCGGAACGGCTGCGGAATAGACAAGCAAATCGGCGTCGCCCACATTTTCCGAAGCATGACCGGCAAACACGGTAGCGCCCAAAGCCCGCAGCCCTTCCAAGTCTTCCGCTCCGCTCTTATCCGAGCCGGATACCCGAAACCCTTGCGACAAAAGGACCTTGGCGAGCACGCTCATGCCCGCCCCGGCAATGCCGACGAAGTGGAAAGTACGGAAGCGGGCAGGCAGTTTCACGGCAGCAAAACTCCCTTTTTACGCGCTCGATGAGCCACAGGCCTGGGTTTCACGTCCGAATTCCAGCCCGAACCCATTCCACTGAATGCCGGCCGGCGCGGAGAACGTACGACGGGTGATGACGGTTTGCGGGCGGAAGTCCTCGCGGTCGCAGGCGCCCATTCCGCGGCGTGGCCGGAAATATTCAATAGCACCCCCATGCAGAAAAGGGCTGTGCACAAGGCCGTTCCGCCGTAAGACACGAATGGAAGCGGCTGTCCCGTGGTGGGGAAAAATCGCGCGCACACTCCCACATGCATAAAGACATTGGCCGCCACCGACATGATGATGCCGAACGCCGCGAGGCTCGCGAACCGGTCGGGCGCGGTGTAGGCGATGCGTATGCCGCGCCAGGTAACCAGCGCGAAAAGTCCCAGGCAAACCAAAGTCCCCGCGAATCCCAGCTCTTCGCCCAATATGGAAAAAATGGTATCGGTGAAAGGCATGGGCAGGTATCCCAACTTCTGGGTGCTTGTTCCCAAGCCGGTGCCCAGAATGCCTCCATTCCCGAGGCTGATGAGCGCCTGCAGGGATTGGTACGAACTGGTCAGATTTTCATCGGGATTCAGAAAGGCCATGACGCGTTTCATCCGATACGGACTGCTCACCATCAACGCGCCCAATGCCGGCAACCCCAATAAGGCCAGCGCGAGCATATGCCTCAACCTGCATCCGCCGGCGTATATCATGGCAACGGCGATGATCAGCACGGTGGCCGCGGTACTGTAATTGGGCTGCTTGAGGATGAGAAAAAAGGTCAGCGACGACATGACCAACGAAGGCAAAAATCCGCGGCGAAAATCGGTCAGCAGCCCTTCCTTTTCCGACAGGAAGCGCGCCAGGAAAAAGATGATGGCGACCTTAGCCAATTCCGAAGGCTGCAATCCGAAGCTGGCTATGGAAATCCAGCGCCGCGCCCCGTTAACGGTTCCCACCAGCGATGACGATATCAAAAAGACCAGCAGCGTCAAAGCCACCAGAATAAGGGGTCGCGCCAACTTTTCCCATACCTTGTAATTGACGGTGAGTCCTATCAGCAAGGCGACGAAGCCAATCAGCACCTTTTTGACGTGATTCACCAGATAAAAGGAGTCGGGCAATCCATGGGCCACCGCATAAGCCGCGGAGGAACTGTAGATGATGACGATACCGAAGCCCACCAGTGCGAGCACCCCCGTCAGAAGGACCATGTCCATTTTGAGGTAGTTCACGTTCTTTACCTCCTATTTCTTTTCTTCCGGAAGCAAAGGCATGGCCGGACTCCTGCCTTTGAGGAATTCATATACCCTTTCCAGGCGCATGCCCCGCGATGCCTTGACCAGAATCGTATCGCCGGGCTCGAGATGCCTGGCCAACTCTTCCGCCATCAAATCGAAATCCAGAAAGTGGTGGCTGCGGTCGCGCCGCATCCCTTTCTCGCGAGCTCCCTGATTGATATGGCGGCTGAGATTCCCGAAGGTGAACAATTCATCGACACCCATTTCGGCCAGATAATGGCCGATTTCGCGATGCAGGGACGGGCCTTCGTTTCCCAATTCCAGCATATCCCCGAGCACGGCGACCCGGCGTGAGGCGGAGCGGTTGGAACCGAGGGTGGCCAAGGCCGCCTTCATGGACGAAGGATTGGCGTTATAGCAATCGTCGATGAGAGTCATGCCGGGAAGATTTCGGACCCGCATGCGGTTTCCCGTGGGAGCGACTCCCGTCAAGGCCTTCGCCATCACCGATTTCGGCACGCGCAATTGCGTGCCGACCGCGATGGCCGCCAGAGCATTATATACGGTATGCCGACCGGGTATGGGCAGTCGGAAAACCGTTCGGCCGATGCGAAACGATGCGCAGCCCGCTTCGTCGAAGGTCAAATCGGCGGGACGTATCTGTCCTCTGTCGATTCCGAAAGTCAACAGGCGGTATCGGCTGCTGGGTTTCACCTTGGCCAGAAGAGGGTCATCCACGTTCAGGACGAGAACCCCTTTGTCGCGCAATCCCGAAACGATGGA
>CAYNXV010000018.1:0-31142 GCA_964401245.1 uncultured Bifidobacteriales bacterium
CTCCCAAGGACATCGGAAAAGCCATTGCAGTCTCTGAGCCGATAGCGGATTTTCTCCCGGCTCCCGATCAACTGGTTTTGAAAGAGGAAGCTGTAAAAGTGACCATTTCCTTGGGAAAGGAAAGTGTTTCTTTTTTTAAAAAAATGGCCAAGGAAAATCATGTTTCCTATCAGAATATGATTAAGCGGGTAGTTGATTTATATGCCAGGCATTATATGCATTCAGGGGCCTGATTACGGCTACCCTTAGACCGCCTCCCCAGCCGCCGTGCCGGCAACGTACCCGCTCGCCCAGGCCCATTGGAAGTTGAACCCTCCGATTCGCCCATCCACATCGCAGATTTCTCCGCATAAATACAGCCCCGGGCATTTACGCGATTCCATCGTCTGCAAATTGATTTCGGACAAAGGGATCCCGCCTGCCGTGACTTCCGCCACATTAAAGCCCTTGTCTCCCACGACAGGCAATTGAAGCCCCGTTATGGCCGCCACCAAAGCCTTCCTGCCAAGCTTATCCAGTCTATGCCCGGGGACCCGCGGATCCACGCCGGCCTCCGCGCAAAGTGCCAAAGCCAACCGTTCCGGCATTCTCTCCCGAATCCAGCCCAAAGGAGACCCCGCTCCCAGCTTTTGCAAAGCCCCATCAACTTCCTCCGGACTAACTCCCGGCAGCCAATTCACCCACAGACCCGCTCCCGGCTCTTCGAAGCGTGACTGCGTCAAATGCCGGCTGATATTCAAGGCGCAGGGCCCCGAAAGCCCGAAATGGGTACAAAGGGTGGAATCCGTGAAAGATATCACTCGTTTGCCCGTGGAGGTTCGCACTTCCAAAGTAGTGGGCAAAGTCAACCCGCTCAATCCACGCACAAAATGTGCTTCCGGCAGCACCAGGGGCACCAGCGAAGGAAAGATGCGGGGAGTCAAGGAATGTCCCAAGGATCGGGCAATGGCATAACCCTGTCCATCCGATCCGGTGGTCGGTAGGCTTTTGCCTCCGGTGGCCAACACTACTTTTTGCGCCTCCATGGCGCCCCAATTCCCGTGAATGCGAAAGCCCTGTTCACTCCGGGTTACGCTTTCCACCCGGCGGGGATTGCGTAATTGGGCGCCGGTGCGGGTCGCTTCTCCCAGCAATGCGTCCAGAACCGTGCGGGCCTTATTGCTTACCGGGAAAAGTTTCCCGGTTTCCTCCCGATTGAATTCGACGCCGAGTTTGCGGAAGAAATCCACCGTGTCGTCAACCGTAAAGCGAGCCAGCACCTTGCGGATGGCGTTGTGAGAAGAACCGGCATAATCGTTAGGGGAAACCTGGAAATGGGTCACATTGCAGCGGCCACCGCCGGCTATGAGGATTTTAGTACCGATGCGATTTGCCCCGTCCAAAAGAACCACGCTGGAGGAAGGAGCATTTCTGGCGGCGTAGATACCGGCCATCAAACCGGCCGCTCCGGCACCAATCACGACTATTTCCGCTGTGGGTAAGGAACTTCCGATATCCATCAATGACCTTGCCCCGATGTTCGGAAAAATCCCTCAGGGGCGGGTCAAAATGATGGGTTCACCGTCGGTAACCACCAGGGTATGCTCGTATTGGGCTACGTAACACCCATCCGGCGCCAACAAGGTCCAGCCATCGCTGCCTTCGTCCACGAAGGTGGCCCCGTTGGATACGAAGGTTTCAATGGCAATCACCATACCCTTGCGTAGGCGGCCTTTTTGCTTGGCGTCGTAATAATTCAAAATTTCCTTGGGCGCTTCATGCAACTTTCGACCCGTGCCGTGCCCGGCAAGATTCCGGATGGTGGTGAATCCCTGCCTATGCGCTTCGTTTTCGATGGCCTTACCGATTTGATTCAGCTTGCAATCGGCTTTGGCTTGAGCAATGCCTTTTTGCAGAGCGAGTTGGGAGCAGGCCAGCAGGCGCTCCAATTGCGCATTTTTCCCCTGCACCAAAAGAGTAAAACCCGTATCCGCATAATATCCATCCAATTCGGCGGAGACATCGATATTGATCAAATCGCCGGCTTGAATCACGCGATCCGATGGAATGCCGTGCGCAGCCTCATGATTGATGCTGATGCAGGTATTGCCGGGAAAATTATAATCCTTGATGGGGGCCGACCGCGCTCCGTGGCTTTCGAGTACGGACTTTCCGATGGCATCCAACTCGGCCGTGGTCATGCCGGGTTCCAGACGTGCTTTCATGGTTTCCAAAGTGGTGGCTACCGCTTTACCTACTTTACGGAGCGCCAGATAATCGATTTCATTCTGTATGGTCATTGGGTGAGCTTTCTTTCGGTATCGCGAATCGAGGGAGGGGAAAGGTATTTCTTCGCCTGAAACCGCTCCGAAGGCCAATTTAGGAAGGATGGGGGGTATAATCAACCGTACCCCGCTTCCCGATTTTCACAAAATTCCGCTAAAATATTGAAAAATATCGACTCTTTTTGACCGGTAGAGAATACCTTAGACGTTGCCTGATTGAAAAGGGTCGAATTCAGCAATTGCCGTTATTAGTAAGTCCCATGCCGTAAGGGAGCCTCAGCTTATGTTCATACATCAATTCGCGCAAAAATATATCGCACTCGGAGTCCTCCTCTCCGGGGGTTTCTACCCCGCCTTTTCGGATGTTCAGATGAAGGTGTTTGGCAATAACATGGTCCTGCAACGTGGTATGCCGGTGCCTGTTTGGGGAACGGCTGCGAATGGGGAAGAGGTTACCGTAACCATAGCCGGTCAGACAAAGAAGACGACTACGGGATCAAACGGCAAGTGGTCACTAAAGCTCGATTCACTTCCCACAGGCGGCCCTTATGAAATGAAGGTGCAAGGCAGCAATACTTTGGTTTTTAGCGGTGTGTTGGTAGGGGAGGTGTGGCTGTGTTCGGGCCAATCCAATATGGCATGGACCATGAATCAGCTGGGTCCCAATAGCGATTCTGCCAAATCCGGTAATTTTCCGGAAATCCGTTTGTTCGATATACGCCAGGGCGGTACATGGGCCAAATGCGAGCCGAATCGTTTGGGCACTTTTTCCGCTACCGCCTATTATTTCGGGCGCGAATTGCACCGTAAGCTCAATGTTCCCATTGGCTTGATGACGGCGGCGGTGGGTGGCACGGCCGTTGAACGTTGGATGGACCCGCAAAGCATTCAGGACGATCCGGACAACCTGAAACTTGACAGTAATAGTGGTGATCTTTATCGCGCCCATATCCAACCCTTGGTACCGTATGGTATCCGGGGAGCGATTTGGTATCAAGGAGAATCGAACGCTGATAAGGATAAAGGTAACCCGTCCCAATATGCGCATCGATTTCCCAATATGATTAAAGGATGGCGAAAGGTTTGGTCTCAAGGGGATTTCCCTTTTCATTACGTGCAACTGGCCAATCACAAGGCCGTGCAAACACAACCCGGCGAGGATGGGTTTTGGCCCCAAATCAGGGAAAAGCAACGGCTGACCTTGGCGGTGAAGAATACCGGTATGGCGGTGACGATTGATATCGGTATGGCCAACGATATCCATCCCACCAATAAATACGATGTGGGAAAGCGTCTTTCCTTATGGGCGCTGGCCCGGGATTATGGCGTAAAAAATCTGGTGTATAGCGGTCCCATGTTCGAATCGATGCGGGTGGAAGGGAATAAAGCCTATGTGAAATTCCGGCATGTCGGCGGCGGGTTATCGGTTAAAGGCGGCGGCGCGCTGAAGGGTTTTGTGGTGGCGGGAAGCGATAAGCAATTCAAATGGGCGGACGCGATTATCGTAGGCGACGAGGTAGTGGTTTCCAGCTCTCAGGTAGCCAATCCCGTTGTGGTTCGCTATGGCTGGGCCAACAATCCCACGGTTAATTTATACAATGCTGAAGGCCTACCGGCTTCGCCATTTACTACCGAAGGGCCGCAGTTGCCGGTTGTTGGCATAAGTATTCCCGCCCATCCGGTTAAGTGGCAAACATTCCTACCCATAAACACCCTCGGAGGCCGTGATGCGATGGGTCGGCAGGGATTCATGCGTACGTTGGTTTTCCAGGAATAAGACGATCCGGCACTGAGGCGCTTCCTCACGCAAATGTGGTATCTTTCTCTCCATGAGCGGCGCCACCTTCAAGGACATTCTTTCCCGATTACCCCAAGACAAGACTCCCGATAACGGCGCCCTCCTCGACGCCTTCCTGGAATGGAGCCTGGAGCGGGGATTCTCAATTTACCCGGCGCAGGAAGCCGCCATATTGGAGTTATTCGAGGGAAAAAACGTCATCCTGAATACACCCACCGGTTCCGGCAAGTCGCTGGTGGCGTCAGTACTACATTTCCAGGCGCTGGCCCAGGGCCGTCGCTCCGTCTACACCTGTCCCATCAAAGCCTTGGTCAATGAAAAATGGATGGCCTTGTGTAAGGAATTCGGCGCCGAAAACGTGGGCCTATCCACGGGCGACGCCACAGTTAACCGCGACGCACCCATCCTCTGCTGTACCGCTGAAATCCTCATGAACATCACCTTGTCCGAAGGAGCCGATTGCGGCATCGGCGACGTGGTCATGGACGAATTCCATTATTACTCCGACCGCGATCGAGGCGTAGCCTGGCAGGTTCCCTTGCTGGGGCTGTCCAGAACGCGCTTCCTGCTCATGTCGGCGACCCTGGGAGAAACCAAATTCTTCGAAGGCGTATTGCGGGAGCTGAACGGGCGTGAATCCGTCACCATCAAATCGCAGGACCGGCCCGTTCCTCTGGATTTCACCTATGCCACCACTTCGTTGCCCGAAACTCTGCTCAACCTGGTGACGCATGGCAAAGCACCCGTATACGTGGTGCATTTCACCCAGGCCGAAGCCGCCCGTAACGCGCAAAGCTTCACCAGTCTCGACCTTTGCACCAAGGAGGAGAAAGCCGCCATCGGTCAAGCCCTCGACGGGTTCCGGTTTTCCAGTCCCTTCGGTCCCGATATCAAACGCTGGTTGCGGCAAGGTATCGGATTGCACCATGCCGGGTTGCTTCCCAAATACCGGTTTCTGGTGGAGAAGCTATCGCAGCAGGGCCTGCTCAAAGTCATTTGCGGCACCGATACTTTGGGCGTGGGCGTGAACGTTCCCATACGCACCGTGCTTTTCACGCAATTGTGCAAATACAGTGGCGATAAAACCGCCATACTCACCGTGCGCGACTTCCATCAAATCGCCGGCAGGGCGGGGCGCAAGGGCTTCGACGATCAAGGCTATGTGGTGGCGCAGGCGCCCGCGCATGTGGTGGATAATCTGAAGCTGGCGGCCAAAAGCGGCCAAAGCGGAAAGAAATTCGTGAAGCGCAAGCCGCCCGAAAGAGGCTATGTGCCTTGGGACGAGTCCACCTTCCGCAGACTTATTGAAGCGGATCCCGAGCGCTTGCAATCGCGCTTCCAGATTACCCACGGCATGCTTCTCAACGTGCTGGCCCGCAATGGAGACGGCTGCCGCGCCATGCGCGATTTCATCGATCGCAGTCATGACACCGCCAAGGAAAAGGTCGGTCATAAGCATCGGGCCTTCCAGCTGTTCCGCGCCCTGGTGGAGCGGAAAATCGTGGAAATTGTGCCGCCTGCGGAAAGGGGGGACGGCGTCGGGAATGCCAAGCTGCGCGTCAACGTGGATTTGCAATTGAATTTCTCCATGGACCAAACCCTGTCGCTTTACCTGCACGAAACCTTGCCGTTACTGGAAAAGGAAAGCGACGATTATCATCTGAACCTGCTTACCCTGGCCGAGTCCATTCTCGAGGATCCCGCCCAGGTACTTCGTCGTCAACTCGACAAGCTCAAAACCGATAAGGTGACGGAGATGAAAGCCCAGGGAGTGGATTACGACGATCGCATGGCGCAGCTGGAGGCCATGGAATATCCCAAGCCCCTGCGTGAATTCATTTACGGGACTTTCAACGACTTCGCCGACAAGCATCCCTGGGTCGGCAATGAGAATATCCGGCCCAAATCCATCGCCCGCGAAATGCTGGAAGGTTATTTCAGCTTTTCCGGATACGTCAAAGCCTACGGACTGGAACGCTCCGAAGGGCTGTTGCTTCGGCATCTCAACGGAGTATACAAGCTGCTGCTGAATACCGTTCCCGAGAACGCCAAAACCGACGCCGTACGCGAGATGGAGCTTTTTTTCGGAGAAGTGGTGCGTCGGGTGGATTCGACCCTGCTCGAAGAATGGGAAAAACTCCGCAATCCCGATTATCGGCCGCCGGAGAATGCGGAGATACTGCCTCCCGGGGCGGAAGAAGCCGCTCGGGCCGCGGCCAGGGATATCACCTCCGATCCGGTGGCCTTTACCGCTGCTCTTCGGGCCCGTGTGTTCGGATTTCTCGCGGCCCTGTCGCGTAACGATTTCGCAGGGGCTCTGGATGTGCTTACCGAAGGGCTTGAGGAGGCGGGGGCGGGCGCCGTAGCCGGAGATATCCGCCCCCCTGTTCCGGGCGCACCCCTACCGGACCGCGAAGGCCTGTCCTGGAACGAAGACCGATTGCGGGACTTGGTGGAAGATTACCGCTCCCGATATGGAATGTTCCGTCTCGACCCCGAAGGTCGGGCGGTTCGGCACACGCACCTAGAAAAGGAAACCGTCGAAGGGGTCGCCAATCCCGGCTTTTGGCGGGTTCAACAAATGTTGCAAACCTTTAATGATGACGATGACTCCAATGAATCGCCGTTGGAATTCGAAGTGAATCTTGCGGCTTCACGAGTAGCCGGCACGCCGGTATTGCAATTGTTGGGGTAAATCGAAGGGGAGGCCGCTTTTCTGGAAATGGATGGAAATATTACCTTTATCCCCAGGAGCGCGGCATTACAACCCCGAAACCATGAGCGAAAACAACCGAATTCTCGAAATCACCACCCCGGACGATTGGCACCTCCATCTCCGGGACGGCGAAGCCCTTTCCTACACGGTTCCGGCCACCAGCAGGTGCTTCGCCCGCGCCGTCATCATGCCCAATCTGACGCCTCCCGTATCCACCTTGGCCGACGCCAAAGCCTATCGCGGCCGGATTCTGGAGCGCGTACCAGGGGGCCACGATTTCAATCCGCTCATGAGCCTGTACCTCACCGATAAAACCAGGCCGGAAGACATCAAAGACGCCGCCGCCAACCCCATCGTGCATTCTTACAAGCTCTACCCGGCGGGAGCCACCACCAATTCCGCCGCCGGAGTACGCGATTTGACCGGGCTCTACCCCGTCTTGGAGGCCATGGAAGAACATGAACTACCCCTTTTAGTACACGGCGAGGTTACCGACCGGGATGTCGATATTTTCCATCGTGAGCGGATATTCATCGAAAGGCATCTGGTTCCCATTCTGGAAAAGTTTCCCGGCTTACGTCTGGTGTTCGAACACATCACCACAGCCGATGCGGTTGCATTCGTCCGCAATGCACCGGACAATGTCGCCGCCACCATCACCCCGCAGCACCTGCTTTTCAACCGTAACGACATGTTGGTGGGCGGCATCCGTCCGCATCTTTATTGTCTCCCCATTCTCAAGGCCAAGCCGCATCAAACCGCGCTGCAGGAAGCGGCCATCAGCGGCAATCCCAAATTCTTTCTCGGAACCGATTCCGCTCCGCATGCGCGCGATGCCAAAGAATCCGCCTGCGGCTGCGCCGGCTGTTACAGTGCCCCCGTGGCGATAGAACTTTATGCCGGTATTTTCGAACAATTGGGCGCCCTGGAAAAACTCGAAGGCTTCGCCTCGCATTTCGGACCGGACTTCTATGGCTATCCCCGCAATCCGGGAAAAATCCGGCTGGAAAGAATCGCCTCTCCTATTGCCAAACGCCTCCCTTTCGTGGACGGTGGAGAAATCATCCCACTTGAAGCCGGAAAAAATCTCGTCTGGCGACTGTCGCTTAAATGATCAGTCTCGATCCCGTCATATTATTTTTCCTGCTCGGGCTGGGCGCCGGTTTATTGCGTTCCGAGCTACGTTTGCCATCGGCCATTTACGAATTCCTTACCGCCCTGTTGCTCATCACCATCGGGCTTAAGGGTGGCGTGGAGCTGGCCAAACAGTCTCTTTTGGGCCTGCTACCGGAAATGGTAGCCGTGGTCGCCATGGGCGTGATACTACCCCTTATCGCTTACCCCGTGCTGCTCAAGCTGGGAAAATTCAAACGCGCCGATTCCGCCGCCATCGCGGCCCATTACGGTTCGGTAAGCGTAGGTACCTTCGCCGTGGCCGTCGCCTACCTGGCCCATCAGGAGGTTTCCTACGAGGAATACATACCTGTCTTCGTGGTGATCCTCGAAGCTCCCGCCATATTCGTCGGCATCGTGCTGGCCAGGGGATTTTCGTCAAAAACCGATTGGAACGAACTGACCCGCGAAGTATTGTTGGGAAAGAGCGTGGTTTTGTTATTGGGAGGGCTGCTCGTGGGTTGGCTTGCCGGGCCCGCAGGGGTGGAACCCATAGCGCCGCTTTTCTTCGATCTCTTCAAGGGAGTGCTGGCTTTATTCCTGCTCGAAATGGGAATAGTAACCGCCTCCCAATTCGGGAGCCTTAAAACCCATGGCGTTTTTTTGGTGGTCTTCGCCATCCTGATGCCCCTGGCCTCCTCCGTGATGGGGGGTGTTCTGGGATTGATGTTGGGCTTGTCCCCAGGCGGCACCATGCTTTTGGCCACCCTGGCAGCCAGCGCCTCCTATATCGCAGTGCCGGCCGCCATCCGTTTGGCCGTGCCCGAAGCCAATCCCACCCTTTCGCTGACGGCCTCCTTGGCCGTCACCTTTCCTTTCAATATCCTGGCGGGAATCCCGCTTTACCATGCCTTGGCCAATATACTTCACGGATACGGGGGATGAACCTATGAAAACCGAAACACGGAAACTGATTACCATCATCACCGAAGCGGTTATCGAAGAGAAGGTTTTGAGGGATATCCAAAAGTTGGGAGTTGCAGGATATACTTTGACCGAGGCGCGGGGCAAAGGCAGCCGAGGCGTTCGCAATGCGGTATGGGAAAATACCAGCGGTAATATCCGTATAGAAGTGGTCTGTGACGAGAAAACAGCCATGACCGTTGCGGCCCATCTCCAAGAACACTACTATCAGGACTTCGCGATGATTCTTTTCATGAACGATGTCCAGGTTTTGCGTCCCCAGAAATTTACGGAACATCCCCGATAATACCAAGGGAATGCCCGACTCAGCGTTTACGCCATTGGCAAACCGTGTAACAGGAAAATAGCCTTCCCGCGAATCGGTGAAATAAGGCATCCCAGGCCATCAGAGGCTGAACGAAAAAGCGTTTCACCACGTGGGGGATGGGGAAAATCCTTTCGCTGAAAACCAGTAAATATCCGAGGTTGCCGTAATATCCCCTGCGCACGAACTCAAACCGATCGCCGTTGGCCCGTTCCATTCCGGATAGTTTCACGGAAGCCTCGTTCCTTTCGAATCGACTGTCCAATTTATACCAGATTTTCCGCGCGATGTCGGGTACCGATCCGGCATGGGGTTCCGCGAAGCAGAAATAGCCGCCCGGTTTGAGGATGCGATGGATTTCTTCCAAGGCTTTCTGCAAATGGGGATGGACATGGTGCAACCCTCCCATTACAACCACGGCATCGAAATGAGAGTCGGGAAAACCGGTGTCCAGAATCGAGGCGCAAACCGCTTCACAGGCGGGCCATTTTTCCCGGAAGGTTTCCATCAATTCCGGACTGATGTCGAGTCCGATGACATTGGCGCCTTGACCCAACAAATAGGCTGTGGTATACCCTCCGCTGCACATGGCTTCCAATACCCGGGCATTTTTCCAGTCGATTCCCTCGCCGAGGGGGGCGTCGATGAATCGGGAGCGATAGACCAGGCTGTAGGGATTGGTATAATGCTTTTCCACTCGAGAGTGATGCCTGGCATAGCGCCGTTTCTGCAATTCCTCCGAATGGGAAAGTTTTTCCATAGCTCTGATTTTATTACAAATTCGTCCTTTTTTCCATGGATTAAGGAATATGGCTAACCAGCCCGGCTGAAGGAATTTCTCTCTCTTTATCTTATTAATATCTTATTGTATATGGTCTCGGATGAATTGCCTCCCCCTCCTCCGGCATCCGACGGGGATTCCTCCTCTTCCGAATACCGTATTCATCTCCAGTTGGACTCCACTCGTATACTGTCGGAATCCCATAGTCTCCAGGATGCGGCACCGGCGCTTCTCGACGCAATCTTGGAACGGATGCCCTGGGATGTCGGCGCCTTGTGGATACTTCAACGCGAAGAACAGGCACTGCGATGCGTGGAGATGCGCACCCTCCTATCTGATTCCTTCCAAAAATTCGCCGACCAATCTCTGAATCTTTCATTGGCTCCCGGTATAGGTCTGCCCGGTGAGGTTTGGGCCTGCGCACAACCAAGATGGATAAGGTTGGGCGATTGCGATATGAAGTTGATCCGAAAGGAGGCCGCTGCCGAAGCGGGGCTGCTTTCAGCTTTCGCATTTCCCATTTTTCTGGATAAACGGGTTCTGGGTATTTTCGAATTTTTTTCCGTATCCGATTTGGACGAGGATCCCGATATCGTAAACCTTCTGCTTGCGGTGGGGCGGCAGTTGGGGCAATTTCTGGAACGGAAACACGCGGAAAAAAGCCTGCTGGAAAAAGAACGATTCCTGGAAAGCATTTATAACGGAGTGGAAGAAGCCATATTCGTAATGGATGTGGATGACGAAGGCCGGTTCATCATAGCCGGCAACAATCCTGCCTATGTCAGATTGGCCAAAGGATATGGCTTTGACCCGACCCCCATGATCGGAAAACCTCTCAGGAGCCTGTCGACGGTTTTTCCCGAGGAGGTCGTTGACGCCGTGGAAGCCCGCTACCGATCATGCTCCGATGGCAAGGTTCCCATCGAATACGAAGAATCGGTTCCCATGAACGGAAAGCTGACGCATTGGCTGACCCGATTGGCTCCACTGGTCGATGAAAGGGGAAAAACCTATCGGCTTATCGGAACCAGCGCCAATATCACCCGGCAAAAAGAGGATGCGGAGAGAATCCGCGAAACCGAAGCGCAATTGCGGCAATCTCAGAAAATGGAAGCCGTCGGCCGCTTGGCCGGTGGAGTGGCGCATGATTTCAATAATTTGCTTACCGCAATCAACGGGTATAGCAGCATGGGACTCGACATGGTTTCTGATGATCATCCCCTTCACGAAATCCTGGACGAAATTAACAGGTCGGGAAATCGCGCAGCCGCCTTGACCGGCCAGCTCCTGGCTTTCAGTCGTAAGCAAATGCTTGCGCCCAAAGTCCTCAATCTCAACGACGTCGTCGCGGGAATGGACACCCTGCTTCGGCGGCTGATAGGGGAGGACATCGAACTGGAAACCGTCAGGGACCCGAACCTCCGATTGACCCGGGTGGATCCCAATCAAATGGAACAAGTCATCCTCAATCTGGCACTGAACGCCCGCGATGCCATGCCGAATGGTGGCCAACTGATTCTGGAGACATCGAATGTGGACCTGGGGTCCGAGTATTTGGGTTTGCATATGGACGTGCAGGCCGGTCCGCATGTGCTGCTTACCGTAAGCGATACCGGTTGTGGAATGACGGCGGCGGTAAAGGCACGGATTTTCGAACCTTTTTTCACTACCAAGGAAATTCATAAGGGAACGGGGTTAGGGCTTTCCAGCGTGTACGGAAGCGTTAAGCAAAGCGGGGGCAATATCCTTGTCTATTCCGAACCGGGCCACGGAAGCTCCTTCAAGATTTATCTCCCGGTGGCCGAAGAAAAGGCGGAAACCGAAATCCCTAAACCGACCGTATTGGCGGAGGATACGCGAGGTAGCGAAACCATCCTTTTGGTGGAGGACGACGATTCGGTACGAAAATTCATCGTCCGCGCTTTGGAAGGGCAAGGTTACCGGGTAATATGCGCTTCCTCGGGCCGGGAAGCCTTGGATGAAATTGGAGACGGGACCGCCATCCATTTATTGCTTACGGACGTGGTCATGCCCGGTATCGGAGGAGTGCAATTGGCGGAAAGAATGAACATCCTTCATCCCGGTGTGAAGGTGTTGTTCATGTCGGGCTACACCGAAAACGTATTTTTGCGGCAGGGCGTCTTGAACGACGATGCCGCTTTTCTGCAGAAGCCTTTTACGGGGCCCGACTTATTCGTCAAGTTGAGGGAGGTGCTGGGGTGAGGTTTGGGAGTGGTACGGCAATGGGATAAATTGGCTAATACTTTGATGGAGTGGTAAAAGTAATGACGAAAAATCGTTTGCCGAAAAATTCCCATTTCCGGCTGCCGGCATTCATTTCTGTGGCATTCCTGCTTTGTTGTGGACCTGCTTCGGAGGATATTCCAAAAGAGGAAGATTCTGAAATATCAGCTGCAACGCGAATTCCCGGGCGAGAGAATCGATCCGATAGCCTCAATCCGGTGGACAGCGGTTCTTCACCCGGTTCGGTGGTTCTTGATGGGGAATGGACGGCCGGGATCCAAACGTTCGCCTCCCCGGAATCACCGGTCCTGCATTTGACGGCGGTTCGCAGCGCCCAGCACCAAGACTTCGATAGAACGGTTTTCCAATTCCGCGAGGCGGGCATCCCGGGTTTCCACGTGGAATATGTAGACGAACCGGTAAGGGCATGCGGCTCCGGCGACGCGGTGGCATTACCTGGCCAGGGATGGCTTTCCGTGAGCATGACGCCCGTTCAGGCCCATTCTGAGGAAGGCGGAAGCCTGTTGGAGCAACGACAAATCGAGGTAAATCTGCCTATTTTGAAAAAGGCCCGCCTCACATGCGATTTTGAGGGTGTGGTTACCTGGGTCCTTGCAGTGTCTTCACCCAACCGGTATCGGGTTTTCGCCCTGGAGGATCCCTCCCGTCTGGTGGTGGACATCCGGCATTGATTCGATTTAGAGAAGGCTCGGAATTGTTTGAACTTTCCCTTCGGCCTCGTGGCATGACAAGTATATATTGAAACATTGAAGGTAGGCACGACGAACATCTCATTCCCAGTTCGGAGGATGCCATGTCCTCAGATTCGCCTATAGCCGCCTCCGTTGCTCTCGAAGGAGGCGGTGAAGCGGGAGACCTCATCCGAACCATGGATTGGGGGAAATCCCCGCTGGGATCGATTTCGGATTGGCCTCCCAGCTTGCTGCGTGCAATCGCATCGATACTCAAGAGTCCCTTGTCGAGCAACATCCAGTGGGGGCATGAGCATGCCGTCATCTATAACGATGCCCTCCGTAGCACGCTGGGCGAGAAACATCCGGCGGCCATGGGTCAAATGGCGAAGGACATCTGGCCCGAAGCATGGGGCTTTTTGGAGCCGATAATGAAACGTGTAATGCGTTTCGGCGAAATCGATTGGCTTGAACAGCATATGGTTCCCCTGCGCAGACGCGGATTTTTGGAGGAAGCATATTTCACCGTTTCCATCAGCCCCATTTGGGAAGAGTCCGGTGGGGTCGGCGGAATTCTGAGCATTGGAAAGGATGTCACCAATCAGGTCATTGGGGAAAGGCGCGCTAATTTCATTACGCGACTCTCCAGTCAGGCCATGATAGGCAAGTCCCCGGAGGAAACCGCACGACTGACCTCCGAATGTCTCGGACAAAACCGATGGGATATTCCTTTCTCGCTTCTTTACCTGCTTGACGAGGGTAAAAATGAAGCGCACCTCGCCGGGACTTCCGGAATCGTCCCGGGAAGCCAGGCTGCACCACCGCATATAAATTTGTCCGATGCTTCGGAATCATTTTGGCCTCTGCATGCGATTCTGAATACGACCCCACCCACGCTTATCGAAGACCTCGGTAGTCCTATCGAACTGTTGGCGGATTCTCCCTGGCCGGAATCGCCTCGAGCGGCCGTGGGCTTTCCCATCATGGATTTGGCCAAAGGCCATCTTGCCGGTGTACTGATTATCGGTAAAAGTCCGGGATTGGCTCTTGATTATGGCTATAGGGGATTCATGCAATTGGTTGCGGACCAAATCGCCCATTCTCTGGCACTTTCCAGAGCCAATATTGAAACCGAGCAGGAAATCACCTGGCTGAAAGCCCTTTTTACGCAAGTTCCAGCCGCCATTTGCATACAGCGCGGTCCGGAACATGTGTTCACTTTCGCCAATCCCTCCTATTATAAACTTTCGCATAGGAGGAATCTGATCGGGAAGACGGCGAAAGAAGCCTTTCCGGAACTGGAATCCCAGAAAATTTTCGAAATTCTGGACAACGTCTACCGGGGCGAGACCTACACGATTCAGGAGCAGGCTGTATCCATCGACAGGGGGCAAGGACCTGAACAGGGGTATTACCGGTTCAACATTCAGCCAATGCGAAATACTCAGGGGGAAATCGAAGGTATCATGACCCTGGCTTTTGATATCACAGGGGAGGTTTTGGCCCGGCAAATGGTAGAAACGACGGCCGCCAACCTAGTGGCGCAGAAAACCGTTCTTGAATCTATCGCCCGGAGGGTTCCATTGCCGGAGGTGTTGGAAACCCTGGTTGATAATGCTCAAATACTGTTCAAGGGTTCTTGCGCCGTCATTTTCATGCTTTCCCGCGAAAAACGATTGTTACTGGAGGGAATCTCCCCCTGTTTACCCCAGGAATACCTTCGGGTCATACAGGAAAGGCCGCTGGAGGATCTCGCCTGCATCTGCGCCGCCGCCGCTTCGACCGGCGACAAGCTGGTGATAGGGGATATTTCCACCCATCCCCATTGGAAGGATAAGGAAGAATCTGCCTTATCCTGTGGATTCAAGGCCTGCTGGTGCCTACCCATTTCCAGTTCTTCCGGTGAAATTCTTGCGGTTTTTGCTCTCTATTTCACGGAAACCCGGCACCCGAATACGGAGGAGATGACCCGGTTCGAGACGCTTACCCGCATCGTGGGTATCGCCATTGAGCAGGATGCCACGGAAAAATTCCTCCGCCATACCCAGGATCAACTCCTTCAGGCCCAAAAAATGGAATCCATCGGAAAGCTTGCGGGAGGAATAGCCCATGATTTCAATAACCTACTGACCGCCATCAGCGGCTATACCGAAATATCAATGGCCATGGTGGGCAAAGAGGATTTGATCTACGGGAATCTTATGGAAATAAAGAATGCCGGCGAGAGGGCCGCTGAATTGACCCGGCAGCTTTTGGCATACTCGCGCAAGGAAATCTTCGCCTCCAAAGTCGTGGAACTCAATTCGCTGGTCAAAAATCTGGGTAAAATGCTTGAGAGGATCATCGGAGAAAATATCGGATTGGAATTGAAGCTGGGGTCAGGTCTGGGTTTGGTGAATGTGGATCCGGGAAAAATAGAGCAGGTGATTCTGAATCTCGTGGTGAATGCCCGCGATGCCATTCATGGCGGCGGGCAAATCACAATCGAGACCTCCCAGGTGGAAATTTCTCCACGGGAGGCCCAAGGTCTTTCATCACTGGTCCCCGGAACTTATGTCCTATTATCCGTCACCGATAATGGGATTGGCATGAGCAAGGAGGTACAAGCACAGGCTTTTGAGCCATTTTTCACTACCAAGGAATTCGGCAAAGGATCGGGGCTGGGATTGGCCATGGTGTACGGCATAATCTCCCAAAGCGGCGGTCATATTTTCATAGATAGCGAGGAAGGCAAAGGAACCTCCTTCACCATTTACCTTCCCGTGATCGAAGGCGGTAAAACGGAGCCATCAGTACCCGAAGCATTGGAATTCACTGCCACCAGCCAAAGCGCCACTATTCTGCTCGTTGAAGATGAGGTAACAGTGAGACGGTTGATTCGGAATTTATTGGAAATAAATGGATACAAGGTACTTGAGGCGAAGGACGGAGTCGAAGGCGTTGAGATGGCGCGCAATTATTCCGGCCGAATCGACTTGGTTGTTTCGGATGTGGTCATGCCCCGGATGGACGGGGTCCGCATGGTACAGGAATTACGCTCTCATTTCGAGGACATGCGGGTCCTGCTGATGTCCGGTTACGTTGAATCTTCTCCGGTCAAGAAAGCTCTTAAGACCGGTCATACCCATTTTATCCAGAAACCCTTCATGCCAAAACGTATTCTTGACGAAATCAGGGAGCTTTTGAAAATACCTACGGTCAGTTAATAAGGTATCTTTCTCCGTAAACCCGGTGCAAAGCAAGCATGAAACACGAACCTTCTTTTAAAAATCTAATCCTGACCTCTCTTTGTATGCTGAGCATTCTTGCTTGCGCCAAAGAGCCAACGGGTCCCGATAATAATAGCGGAACCATTACCCTATCAGACACGACGATTCTGAATGTTGCCTATGGTTCACACGCCAGGCAGGCCTATGACATTTATTTGCCAGCCGATAGGGATTCAACCACTCCTATCCTGTTAATGATACATGGGGGCGCGTGGTCGGCCGGAAAGAAAGAAGACCTCAATTCCTACTCGAACTTAATCAAATCAAAATGGAGTAACGTCGCCATTGTCAATATGAATTATAGGTTGGCAAGCAATGCGAACGGTATCCACCATGAGGAAATCATGGAAGACATTGAAAATGCGCTTAAACATGTTGATGCCAATCAAGCAAGTCACCGCATATCCGGTAAAATCGGCGTAATCGGAGCAAGCGCGGGAGCCCAATTGGCAATGATATACGCCTACAAGTACAACAGCGATATCAAATGTGTCGGCAGTATTTTCGGGCCGAGCATCATTAACGACTGGTCCTGGTATAACAGCTCGAATTTGTTCCTAGGTGCCAATATCAGCGACATTTTAACGGAATATGTCGGCCAATCCTGGGACTCGACCGCTTATAAGGCCGTGAGTCCTTATTGGAACGTAAGCAGCAAGTCCCAGCCTACGATTATTTTTCACGGCACTTTGGATCCCATCGTTCCGTTTTACCAAAGCCAGTGGATGCACGGAAAATTGAATGCATTGGAAGTCTCCAACGAATTTCATGAATACATTGCTTTTCATAGTTTCGACAACACCCAATCGCAAGATGTAATAGGCAAATTGGTCGGTTTCTTCAAAATCCATCTCGAATAGGCTGTCAAAAAATAAGCTCGATCCAAATCAGCCGTGATATGGGTTCAGTCGGGAATGGGGTCATAATACCGAGCGGGTAAATTGTTCGGCGCTTCGGGGCGGGCGCCATCCGGGTTCGTAGGCTTATTCCCGGAATTGACGCCGATTATGGTCCCGTCATTGCCCCTGGGGTAGGCCCCCAAATCCGGTTTGCCTCCGCCCGCTCCGGGAGATAATCCGTTCCGGTTCTCACCCAGTTGCTTCACCGGGGAATCTACGGCCAGGTGGAAATCGCCGCTCACGGCATTTATAAAACCCGGTATGCCGGTCGTACTCGCCATGTCGAAGCCGGTGGCTTGTTGCCAGAGGGCCAGGGATTTGTAAGACCCGCTTTTGTAGTTCCATCCCGCGATTTGCGGGCTGTTGAACCTATTGTGATTGGAATAGGATAGCAATAGCTTCCAATTCACCGAGCCTACGTCTCGACGATAAAAACTACCCGTTCCGGATGGTGTTGAATAGATGTTGTTCCATACCTGGTTCTGGATGTTTTGCGCGTAACCATCGGCCCGATCCCCGCCGTACAGAAAGTTCTCTCCGCCGTAACCGACGTTTCCGAAAATCCGAAAGCCTCTGCAATTATGATCCATTTCGAATGCATGCGTATTTTTAATGGAAATATTCTCATAAAAATCATTATCCGCCGAATAGTGGACATTGGTGGTGGATCCTGTGCCGAAAAATCCGGCCACGGCATTGCGGGCGATATTGCGTCGCCAGACATTCCGGTTGGTCTGGCCGGCTTTTTGACCGAATGCGCTGTACACCACGTTGCCGCCGTCGATGTCGTTATTCTGGATGAGATTGTCATTGGCCGGAGCCGGTTGCCCGATAACCATCAGCCCGGTGCTGTTCTTCCTTTTGTTCCCCAGGGGCGCCAGTCCGCTGACCCGATTGTTTTCGAAAATGCAATGGCTCGATCCGGAGATGTACATTCCCCAATGCAGGCTCACGTCTCCTTCCTGAATGAAACCATGGGTAACATCGCAGTTTCTTACGATGGAATAATTCGATCCTTCCCTTACGCCTATGCCTCCCACCACCTTGAAACCGTCTATGATGATATGCGGACGGGCATTGATGGAAAAGGCGGGATGGTTATTGCTGCGTCCGGCCAGCTCCGCTTCATGCAAACGCAAGGATTTGAAGACTATGGGGGCGCTCGCGGTTCCGGAATTTTTGGGATTGAAGGCGCGAAAAGGATCCGAATTCCCGTCCACATAGCGTCCGGGGCCCACCAGCACGGTATCGCCGGGCGACAGCGAGGCGGCGGCCTTGGTCAGTGATTTCCAGGGTCGGCTTTCGCTGCCGGGATTCCCGTCATTGCCGGAACCGGCGTCGACGTGATAGGTGGCCGCTGAGGCAGCGGATGCGGCCGCTAATATAAGCAATGACAGGCAATTGGTTCCGAATCGATTCACGGCAAAATCTCCAGGATTCACGGGAAAATATCCACAAGAGCGCAGGGCCAACATAGTACTAGGTACTCGCACTTAAGGAAAATATTTTTTTCGCTTCGACTCATTTTCCGGTTGGACACGGGTTCGCAGAATTTATCTTAAACCGCCCGAAGGCAGAACAGGAGCGATTCATGAGACAGGATATCGCGGGAGCGGTATACCGAATGGCTGCAAGAGCGCGCGGTGAACGTACTTTCAGCCACTTGGCGGCCTACAACCACACGCAATGGTTGGACCCGGAAGGCATTCGCCTATTGCAGGAACGGCATCTGGATTCCTTGGTGAAGTCCCTTCGCTTGAATATTCCCTTTTACCGGAATTTGAACGTCGCGAATTTCGGTGACATGCCCATAATCAACCGTGTGTGCCTCAAGGAAAACGGAAGCGATTTCATCAATCCATTTTCACGGGGAAGGCTGACCCAGAAGAAAACCTCGGGTTCTACGGGCGAGCCGGTTATCGTCTGGCGCGACGCCGAAGCGATGGCGCGAGAGCAGGCGATTACGCTCCGAGGCCATGGATGGGCCAGCATCAAGCCGGGAGACCGCCAGGCCAGGTTTTGGGGAACCGCCTTGCAACGGAAAAAGCGACTATCCGACGATCTTAAGGATTTTCTTCTCAACAGAAAAAGATTCGCCGCCTTCAATTTTACCGATGTCAGCTATGCAAGGTATCTCAGGGAGCTGGAAACCTTCAATCCGGGATACGTATACGGATATGTGTCCATGTTACGGGATTTTTCCCAATATCTGCTGGGACTGGGAACGTCAATCGAACTACCGGCATTGAAGGCCATCATAACCACCAGCGAGGTCTTGACTCCGGAATCCCGACGCATCATTTCCGAGGCGTTCGGCGTTTCGGTGTATAACGAATATGGATGTTCCGAGCTGGGAACCATAGCCCACGAATGCGAAAAGGGCAATATGCACCTTAACAGCGAAAACCTTTTCGTGGAAATTCTACATGAGGATGGCTCGCTCTCTACCGAAGGCAAAGGAAAAATCGTGGTCACGGAATTCCATAATGGCGCACAACCGCTGGTGCGCTACGAGCTGGGGGATTATGGAACATTGGGAAAAGGCGCATGCGAGTGCGGACGCGGCCTTCCCATGCTCGAATCCGTGCACGGAAAAGCTTATGACATCATATTCGGTCCGGCGGGTAGAAAATACTTCCCGGAATTCTTCTCCTATATTTTCAAGCAGATTCAAGGACATTCGGAGAAGATTCGCCAATTTCAGGTAGTTCAGGAGGACCGGATTTTACGAATCAACCTGGTGAAGGCTCGCGATTTTCACCCTGAAGTGGAAACCGAATTCACCGGTTGCATCCACAAGGAGTTCGGGAATTTTTTCGAGTGCAGATTCGCCTATTTCGACAGTCTCAAGCGGGAAAATTCGGGAAAATTCCGCCAGGTCATGCGGATATCCCCGTCGGAGCCCTTTCCGGACATCGAATCCACTCTCGCCGGCACGAATTTGGGACTGGTAGGCTCAACAATTCCCGTGAGCTCCAGCAAAAAATAATCGGATCCGGACAAAAGACCATAAAATATGGCGGTCTGGACCAGGACGCCTTTATATATTCAATCCCGATATCAAGGGGGTGAATATTATTCGCATGCGTCTTTTGGGTTTATCCGCCCTGCTGATTCCCGCGTTGACTTCCGGATTTGCCTTTGGAGAGCCAAAGGGACTGGCTGCGAAATATCCCGGGGATTCGGGTTTGGCCCACGACTCCTTGGTGGTTTTCTACGAGGACTTCGAATCCAAAAACCTGCCCGAAATCTTCCAACGTTTCGATAATACCCTCAATACTGCGGGCATGCGGTATTCCGACAAAGTACCCGGGTTCAGCCAGGGCCGTCAATCGCTGGAAATGACTTCGGTTGCCGGAAAAAACGAAGGTGGCCATTTGTACAAGGTATTTCCGGCGGGGTATTCCGATTCGCTTTTCCTTCGCTACTATATTCGCTATGCCGGAGGCGGAACCTATCACCATACGGGCGGCCGCTTGGGTGGCTATAATCCCGTCAGTAAGTGGCCCTTGGGACTTGCGGGAAAAAGGCCTGCCGGAAACGCCAATTTTTCGGTTGCCTTCGAACCCCTTAACGACAGCAAACGCTTGGACTTTTACAATTACTGGATGGGAATGCGTAGCTGGACCGAACCCCCTTCCACTTATTATGGAAACCGATTCATCCAGAACGCTGCATTGCAGATAAAATCGGACGAGTGGATGTGCGTCGAATTCATGATCAAGATGAACAATCCTTTGAGCGTTTCCTCAGGAGAGTTGGCGTTATGGATTGATGGGGAAAAGGTGATCCATTTGGGACCGGGATACCCCCAGGGAATTTGGAAAAAGGACAATTTTTTCCCTGATTCAACGGGAAAGGGATTTGAAGGATTCCGTTGGCGTTCGGATGCAAAACTCAACATCAATTGGTTGCTGCTGCAACACTACGTCACGGGCGATCCGGCGGGACATACGGGACGCGTCTATTATGACCATGTCGTAGTGGCCAGGGAATATATCGGGCCTTTGGCCAAGGAGGCGGTTCCCACTAGCCGGGGCAGACAGAGTCCGGCTGATGCTTCGGAATCCCTCGGTACCAACCCGGTCAGGGGCGCTGCGACCCGGGTTTTCCAATGGATGGGAAACATTTTCCAAGCGGATGGTAAAAAGTACGAATGACGAAGCGGATAAAATCTGGAATCCGAAATTCGTCTCAACCAACGCTTGGCGGTGGGTTGAGCGACGCGAACACTCGCGCGATGCTATCGACTGTTTTCAATCTCATCGATCAGCCTCTTCATCTCGCGGATTTCCTCCCGCTGGGTCGCGATGATCTTGTCGGCAAGTTGCCGTACGCGGGGATCTGAGATTTGCGCTCGTGTGCTGGTCAGTATCGCAATAGAATGGTGGGGAATCATGGCTTTCATGTAGGACACATCCCCAATGGTGGTCTGGCTGCGAACCAGCCAAAGAGCCAGGACAAACAATGCTGCACTCCCGATGAATATGCCGGCATTTGCACGCTTGTTCCGGTACATGTTCAGCATATACCCCATCATTATCACCGCCATAGTCGCGCCCATCAGGAGGGCCATGTAGATGCGGGTTTCGCTGAAAAACAGGTGCTCCGCACGATAGGTGTTCAAATACATCAACCCGTACATGGCGAGGGTTGAGGTGGCGATCATGGCGGCAAATTTTATATACATCTTCACTGTGTGCCTCGTAGATTTCAAATGAAAATCGATTATTTTCTGATCCTCAGCAGCCTCGCATTGATGGCCACGATGACCGTGCTGGCCGACATGAAAATCGCCCCCACCGCGGGGCTGAGAACGATGCCTATTCCATAAAATATCCCCGCCGCCGCGGGTAGGGCGAAGGCGTTGTATCCCGTGGCCCAAATCAGATTCTGGATCATCTTGCGATAAGTAGCTTTCGCCAGTAGCAGAATGGCCGCCACATCCAGGGGATTGCTGCGAACGAGAATGATGTCGGCGGTTTCAACCGCCACGTCGGCTCCGGCGCCCACGGCGATGCCTACGTCCGCTTGCGCCAGCGCAGGGGCGTCATTCACCCCGTCGCCGGTCATGGCGACGACCAAGCCGCGTGCTTGGACTTCCTTTACCTTTTCCGCTTTTTGATGCGGCAGAACTTCAGCGAAGACTTCGTCCAGTCCGATTTCCCTTGCCACCCATTGCGCAACCTGATTGTTATCGCCGGTGAGCATCATGCATCGGATACCGGCTTCTCGAAGTCTATGTACCGCCTCCTTCGACTCCGGCCTTATCAGATCCGCAAGGGCTATGGCTCCGGCCAAAGCATTGTCCAGGAGCACAAATACCACGGTTTTCCCTTGCGCGGAAAGCGTATCCATCCTTTCCTTGCCGGGAATTTCGAGGTTCTGCCCTCGAAGATAGCCGGGACTGACTACCCGGACCTCATGCCCATTCACCGTTCCATAAGCACCCTTTCCCGGAATGGAATTGAATCCCTCCAAAGGATACTTCCGCTCTGATGACTCCGTTATCCCACGGGCAATGGGGTGTTCCGAATTGGCTTCCACGGAAGCTGCCAATGCCAGCAATTCCTCATCCGGCAGATTCCCATCGAATTGCAGAACATCCGTTACCCCGAATTTACCCTGTGTCAAAGTTCCCGTCTTGTCGAATAGGATTGCATCAATACCCCGTGAACGCTCAAAGGCGCCCCTGTCGCGTATGAGCAATCCATTCTGGGCGGCCAGGGCTGTTGAAATTGCCACCACCAAGGGTACCGCCAGCCCCAGGGCGTGGGGGCAGGCGATGACCATGACCGTAACCGCACGTTCAATGGCGAAGGCAAAATCCGCCTCCGTAAACAGCGACCAGACAAATAGGGTTCCCGCTCCCCCGATAAGGGCGATAGCGGTCAGCCATTGCGCCGCAGTGTTGGCCAAATCCTGCGTGCGGGATTTACTTTCCTGCGCCTGACGTACCAATTCAACCACCTGGCTCAAATAGGATTCTTCGCCGGTTTTCAGCACCCGAACGGTCAGAGAGCCTTCTCCGTTTACCGAGCCTCCGATTACGGGGTCTCCCGCCGATTTTTCCACCGGCAAAGACTCCCCTGTGAGCATTGATTCATTCACGGAGGAGGAGCCATCCTCCACTTCGCCGTCGGCCGGTATTTTTTCTCCGGGTTTAATGAGCAGCCTGTCCCCGGATTTTATCTCCACCGAAGGAATATCCTCGACATCACCGTTTGGAAGAACTTTATGGGCTTCCGAAGGCAATAGTTTCGCCAATTTCTCCAGGGCGCGCGAAGCTCCCATTACCGACTTCATTTCCACCCAGTGCCCAAGGAGCATGACATCGATAAGGGTCGCCAGTTCCCAGAAGAGCAACATACCCGGAAGCCCCAGCACGACGGCCGTACTATATAAGTAGGCTGTCCCAATGGCAACGGCGATGAGAGTCATCATTCCCGGCTGACGCTTTCGCAGTTCCTTGAAAAACCCGCTCAGAAAAGGCCAGCCCCCATAGAAAAAAACGATGGTGGAGGAGCCGAACAGGATCCAGATATCGCCCGGGAACTGCAGGCCTTCCCGGATGCCGAGGAAATCCTGGATCATGGGGGAGAGAATCAGAATAGGTAGGGTCAGGACCAGCGAGACCCAGAAGCGATTGCGGAATTCCCCGACCATGTGGGAATGGCCGTGTTGCGCTCCCTGGTGGTCGTGGGATTCCCCTTCGGAACGCCCCCCATGTCGCTCGGGTGCGTGACGTGGTTTAGCACCGCCGTCCATCGAATCGTGCATAGTTTGATGGTGACCATGATGCGTATAGTGCGTTCCGGTTTTTTTTGAATCGGATTCCATGCTATTCTTTCAATTCCTTCAACCGGTTCCGGAATTCTTCCGAATCAATCTCGCCGCGGGCATACCGCTTTTTAAGGATCTCTTCCGGTGACTCACGATTTGGCCCCTCCAAGCGCGGTCGGTTGCCGATAGACCAGATCACCCAGATGATGCCCCCGAGGATCAGCGCCCACCAAACGGCCATCCACATGAAATGCCATCCCGTCATATGCCAGCCGTCATGCCAAAAATGCATGTCCTGCCTCCGTTTCCATCAATGGTGAGCTTCGTGGTCAACAGTTCCAGACGAACCTCCTGCCGAATCGGGCTCGGACTGGGGCAATGGTTGCGGCTCGATTTCGGGGGAAGATGTGCCATCCTGCGAATCGCCGGGATAGTCGGGTCTCTTTCCCATCATGGGACAACCCTGCATCATACCGGACATTATTTTTTGCATTGTCATCGGATCCATTTTCACCTCGGTTTCACTCTGCAACCGAAGATTAGCGTCGTACTTGTACAGGTTTCCACCTGCAAGAAGGGCAACACCACCACCCTCGAGTGCCACCAATTCCCGGCTCATCATGCCGTGTATCATCATCATGCGCATCCGGCAGGAGTCGGACATGGCTTGCATGCGCATCATGTCGCCCCCCATCATTTTCATTCCCTTGCCTGTGCTTTTTCCATTCATCCCCATGCCAGGTCGCATGGTCTTATCAGAACTGGCATCGGTTCGCTGCCTCTCGGGAGTTTCTCCGTCCGCAGGGGCGCGCGTACCCGCACACGATGTCAGGAACAGGAAAATTAGGGTGCTCAGAATGATCTTCATTTAATTTTCTCCCGGGTTGCGGTCGACAGATGCCGACCTATGGCTGGAATTGGACCACAATGCTGGGAAAATCGAATTTATCATGGTATGCAGTCAATACTCATGAGCATTATCGCATGCAGTCCCGAAAACGCTTCCTTCCCCTTCACAAAGTTGTCCTCCGAGAAAGCCCTTTGCATCCCGATGTACTTCTCCACCTGACTCAAGGCCGACTGGAAAAATTGTAGACGTAGCTGCTCTCTTAAACTTACATGCCGCAATTACGCGCGTGAGTGCTTGTTTTCAGGTTTTGTGTAAGGAATTTCCGAATGCCCCGTCTGCTTGGATGAACGGCCCGCTCCATTTGGCAGCCGGCAAATAATAGGAGCCTAATATGCAAACCCGAATTTTCCATGCCCCTGATATTTCGTGCGGACACTGCGAGAAGGTTATTCGCCAATCCCTTGAGGCCCTTCCGGGTGTCAAACGGGTAGCTGTGGATATACCGAACCAAAATGTCGAGGTGGATTTTGATGAACGGAAATTACTCGCGCCGGCCATTGAAGCGTCATTGGTTGAGGCGGGATATCCGGCAACCCTTCTTTCCCATGCTGGAGAAAACTTCCGCACCGATGTCGTCGAACCGGGCGGTTCCTGCTGCGGAAGCTGTCACCTTTAACCTCCTCCTGTTGTATACAGAGGATTCATCAATGACTATGCAAACAGCTTGCGCCTAAAGGGAATCCGCATTTAATGGGCTTCGGTATGGCCGTGTCCGCAAGTGCAATCCAGACATCCATGCTTCGTGCAGGCACCACAGGATTTTTCCAGGCTCTTTCTGAGGGCCTGACGCGCCCGGTGCAGGCGGACCATGAGGTTGTTTTGGGTTATGCCGATGGATTCGGCCACCGCGGCCTGTTCTTCGCCCATGAGGTCGATGCGGTTAATGAGGTCGGCATACTCGGATTTGAGGGAAGGCAGGAGCCGGCTCATGCAGGCGCACACTTCCCTCATCAATTCGGAATCAGGTGCAGAATGGCTTTCATCACCCATGGCCTCCAGGTTTTGAAGGAAGGCATCGTTCTTTCGTCCTTCAGCCGCCCGGGAGCGGTAAAAGTCGATGAGCGAGTTGCGAAGGATCCGATAGAACCATGCGGTGGATTTTTCCACGTCGGCCACTTCGCCTGAATTCCGGACGGCCTTGAGAATACTTTGTTGCAACAGGTCTTCTGCGGCCTCGGTCGAAGGAAGGTGGCGGCGAAGAAATCCTTTGAAGGCCGCCTGGTTCTCCAGGAGCAGATTGACCACAACATCGTTCCCGGCATCCTTTGCTTGTGGGACTTTGGTTTCTCGACGTTCACCGGTGTTCATAGGAAAAAGATAGCAATGGCATGCGTTTCTGAATTTGTATGTCTCTAATTCAGTTTCAGAACCCCTTATCGAAAAGTTTGTAGTTGCAATCAACTCTCCGGGAATCAATTTTCCTGCAGTATTGCAGGTGGGGCGGACACCGGGTTGGCTAAAAAGGAAACCTATGAAATTCAAAATCAGATTCGACGGCCGGCTGTGCCTCTTAGCTTTCTTGAGCGTGCTATCGCCGGCTTGGGGCCAACATGATGACAATGAAATGGGAGCACAGCATCCGCCCATGGAAGCGCTCGCCGCCGATTCGGCTGATAGGGCGGCTTGGGGCCTGCCGAACGGGTCGGGGACCTCCTGGCTTCCCGCCGCCACGCCCATGCACGCCTACCACCTGCAAGCCGGCAGTTGGTTGTGGATGCTGCATGGAAGCGCCTACCTCCGCTACACCGCCCAGAACGTCAATAACCCGGATAAGCGGGGAGAGGATGCTCTGGATGGACCGAACTGGTTGATGGCCATGGGAGAGATCGACCTCACGCCTAGGGACAGGCTCGGTTTGAGAGCGATGGTGTCCCTGGATCCCTTCACCGAAGGGGGAGACGGATATCCCCAGCTTTTCCAGATTGGAGAGACCTACCAGAACGAGCCGCTTCTGGATCGCCAGCACCCTCATGAACTTTTCATGGAGCTTGCGGCCACCTATGCCCGGTCTCTGGATGATGCTGGAAGAAATTCCCTTTTCCTCTACCTCGGGTACCCCGGAGAACCGGCTTTGGGGCCTACCGCCTTCATGCATCGCCCATCCGCCGATCTCCTCCCCGACGCGGTCCTGGGGCATCATAATCAGGATGCCACCCATATTGTTTTCGGGGTCGCCACCCTCGGAATCATCCTCGGTAATTTCAAGGTGGACGGCTCGATCTTTACCGGAAGAGAACCGGACGAGGAGCGGCTCGACTTCGACCGGCCGAGGTTCGACTCCTACAGCCTACGCCTGGCATATCGTCTATCGCCGTATATATCGAGTCAGGTTTCCGGCGGTTTCATCAACTCTCCCGAATTACTGTCCCCGGATGAGAATGTGATCAGATTGACTGCTTCGACTATTTACGCTCGACCCCTGACGGAGGAAACCGACTTGGCAGTGTCCCTTGTCTACGGGGGCAATGTCGGGCTCGGAGGGGATCACGAGGACTTGGAGAATTCCTTCCTGGTGGAGGCGGAGTGGGATGCCTCCCATTGGATTCCTTACAGTCGCTATGAAATTCTGCAGAGGGAGGCCGGAGAACTGAACCTATCAGGTAGGGAGAATTCCTTCTGGATTCAGGCCCTGACGGTCGGGAGCGGATTGCGCCTGTGGCGCGCTTTCGGCATGGAGCTTCTGCTGGGGGCACAAGGAACGGTGAACTTCACGGGAAAGGAACTTGAGCCGGAGTACGGGCGATTCCCCCTGTCATATGAGGTTTACCTGAAGCTGCGACCGGGAAGGATGATGATGCCGGCCCATGCCCATGGTGGATCCTGAATTAAGTAAAGCCAGGGAAGGCAGGACGATACTCGCTTCCATCCTGGTTATGTTCCGAAGTTCACGTCTCAGAGACGATTTTTTCATGCCGATCCGGATTCGGTCCCAAAATCCCATCGATTTTTTCGGCCAATAGGGCCAAATTATAAGGCTTTGGAACAAAACCAAGGCAGCCTTTCCGTACCATGGATTGAACCCGTTCATCCGCGCTATATCCGCTGGACAAAAGCACCTTTACTTGGGGATCAAGCTGCCGCAAGCGTTCGAACACTTCCTCGCCGTTCATCCCGGGCATGATCATGTCGAGTACCACCAGGTCGATGGATTTCCCTTGCGTCTTGAATATCTCCACCGCCGTGAGCCCATCCTGCGCGGTCAAGACCCGGCATCCGAGCCTTTTGAACATTTGTTCCGCAACCCGCAAGACGATGATCTCATCGTCGACAAGAAGCACGGTCCGGCCTCCCGGTGCCTGGCCCCGAGACTCCATATGCATCGCCTGGACGGCCTTATGGGAACGGGGGAGATACACTGAAAAAACCGACCCCCGGTCCGCCTCCGTGGCGACTCCAATGAACCCTCCATGATTCCGGATAATTCCGTAAGCGGAGGCAAGGCCCAATCCAGCCCCCTTGCCCATTTCTTGGGTGGTGAAGAAGGGATCGAATATCCGGTTCAGGACTTTCCGGTCTATTCCACCTCCGGTATCGGCGATATCGACTACGACGAAATCGCCCGGCTCGACTTCCACGGCCTCGGCCTGCTCTTTCGGCAGTGAAGCGTTTCGGGTGGATAGGGTGAGGGTGCCGCCTCCGGACATGGCCTGGGCGCCGTTGAGGCAGATATTTAGAAGTACCTGCTCGATTTGGGCCCTGTCCACCTCAACAACCCAAATACCTGTTTGTAAATGCATGTTCAGCGTAATTCCCTTGTGGGTCCGACCGAACAACAAGGCGATTTTCTCGACCAACCGGCTCATATCGCTGGGTTGAACCTCATACCTGCCACCCATGGCGAATCCCAACAACTGACGGGTCAGCGCCGCTCCCGAATGGACCAGATTTTCCATGGACCGGAGCTTCTCCTCATTGGCATGTCCGGGCCGAAGGTCGGCCAACATCAGGGAAACCTGGCCGCCGAGACCCATAAGGAGATTGTTGAATTCATGGGCTACACCTCCCGCCAGAGTTCCCAGCGACTCCATTTTCCGGGCCAGTTGCAACTGGTCTTCGAGTTTGCGGCGTTGGGTGATGTCGCGCGCGCAATAGAGAATGGCGGGTCGGCTCTCCCAAGTTACTTCTGCGGATTCCAGCTCGACCCAGACATCTTCCCCTGTTGGGCCCACCAGCCGCAGCGCGGAGGCCGCCGGTTGGCGGGTGCCGGCAGCCGGGTTCTCCTGGAGGAACAACAGGTGGCCTTTGCCGTTGTTCAGGTCCATCAACTTCCGGGCCACGGGATTGGCCAATTCAATTTTTCCATCCTGCACAACGCAAATGCCGTCCTGGGTATGGTCCACCACCAAGCGGTGCTTTTCCTCCGATTCCCGCAGTGAAACCTCGGCGCGGATCTTCTCCGACAAGGCGGCCTCCAGGTCCAGGTTCGCCCGTTGTAATTCGGCCGTCCGGCTTTCCACCAGGGTTTCCAATTGTTCCCGGTGCCTTTGCAAGTCCCGCGCCACCGCCTCCTTTTCGCTTATCTCCACCTTGAGAGTCTCGTTCAGCATCCGCGCTGCCGAAACCGCGGAGGAAAGTGAATCAACCAAGCCATGTTTCTCGAAACGAAGAGCGAAGGCGGACCAGGTTACGGATTGGATGCGCCTGGAAATATTCCAGATGAGTACTCCGAACAGGAGAACCATGAAAGCCATGGCCAAGGAAATTTCGTCCGACCGGATTCCGAAACGCCAGAGCAGCGGCGACAAAGCGGGCAAGGCATAGCACAGGAAAGCGCCGTTCAAGGGGGATAAGGAGGCCGCCGCGCCCGCGGTCATTCCGCCAATCACGAAGGCGGTAAAAACCTGATGACCGGGCAAATCCTGGGGGAAAAGGAAGATGGCCGCGGCTCCCCATACAATTCCGGAAAGCCCGACGGACAGCTTGAATCGAAGGCTCCAGACCGCCGCGGTTTCCGGAGTCACGGGCTGCCGATTCAGGTGGAAGCGAATTCCCAATCTCAGGATTACCATTAAGAGGACTGCTCCGTACCAAGTCATAACGGCTTGATCCGGTACATGGCGCCACTGGATATAGGCCAATACGGAGGCATTCACGACCGAGGCAATAAGCCCGAGAGGCTCATTGAGATAAACTTCGTTCACCCTCTCGGCGAGTACGGAGGCCGGATCACGATGATTCACGGAGTTCCGGCCTTCCAATTTACCCATCGTTATAAAGTAACAATTTGATTAAGGGGCAAATTCGGCCCTGGAGATAATCGGAGCAATTTTTTCAGTGCTTACCGTCCTTCCTAGAGCGCTTGGTTTTCTCCTTGGGAAGCATTTCCATACAATCCAGGGAACAAATATGCGCCAACAAAGGCAGCGAATCATTTACCACCTTCATGAAAACCCAAATCTGCCGCATTTCAGATTCTCCGCCGACCCCAGAAGCTTTTACGCACTACCTTGCTGCCAACTTACAATGAAAATCCGCTTTAACTGCTTCATTCCCATTGGGAAGGCCTTCCTAATATTCTTCTAAAGCCATCTCCGCACATGGTTCTTGTAATCTTCATATTCCCTTCCAAATAATCGGCTTAACGCAATTTCTTCAGGAATTATCTGGAAATGATTCATATATAAGACCAGGCCGGCGGGTAATATCAGAGCCAATAAATTCGAAAGGAAAACACCCCAGCCTATCAGTAAAAACAAAAGTCCTAAATACATGGGGTTCCGGGTGTGAGTGTAGATGCCGCTGGTAACGAGAACCGATGAGGCTTCCGGCTTGGTTGGATTCACGGTCGTATCGGCTTTTTTGAACCTCCCTACTCCCGCCACGGCGAGAACCACTCCAGTAATCGCGAACACGAGAGCACCTTTTCGATGATATTTCGTGGTGAACTTAGCCCCCGGTGTCATCCTGGATAACAGCCACATCAGCACCGCAAACGCAAAAACCAGGAGGACTGGCGGAATTTTAAGATCCAATTTGGTCATAATTTTCCTTGGTGGTACCCATATATGGCATGCTTAATGTAAAAACGGGTGCACAGGTTCGCGGAGGTTTAAGCCACCCTTGATTGCGCACTATCCGCAAATTGAGTATAGTCAAAATGTTAATATTTCAGCGATTTATTTCCCCTTTTGGCCATTCCACCTTATTTACCGCGTACTCAATTTGCGGATAGTGCGAATAAAAGGACCGCACCGCCATGGGATTTGCCACATCCACGAATCCGTTTGTAGTGGTTTAGGTGATTCGAACCTTCGTCATTCTCCTTGGCAAGGTGGGGGACGGGGAAAGGGAATTCCCAAACCGGTCGGCCATAAATGGAAAATCAAGCTGATTGGCTTGCGAAATTGGGCAGAAATCGCCAATATTGAGAAAACCTTGGCGCCTG
>CAYNXV010000019.1:0-30427 GCA_964401245.1 uncultured Bifidobacteriales bacterium
TAAATGGCCGAGTCGCCGTGCGGATGGTATTTACCCATCACTTCACCTACGATATTGGCCGACTTCTTGAAGGGTTTGTCGGCATGGAGGTTGATGGTTTCCATGCCGTAAAGGATGCGCCGGTGCACGGGCTTCAACCCGTCGCGCACGTCGGGCAGGGCTCTCGAAACGATGACGGACATCGAATAACGCAGGTAGGAGATTTTCATCTCCTCCTCGATGAGGGTGTTCACGATTTGGCCGTGGGCAGGAACTAACTGCGTCATGGTTCTCCTTGCATTTCGCTAAATTCGGCCCGCTCGGGCCAGGCGCTCGAATTCCGGTCGAAGACTATTCAGACGCCTCACCTCATCGCCGGCGGATTGCGCCAAGCCGAGTGGGGTGATGGCGATTTTGTTCCGGGACAGGGCGTAGTCGTCCGTTCCCGCAACGAACCGCTCGGCGGGCTTATGCCCCCGCAATTGGTATTCGGTGATGCCGTTGGGAAGCGTGACGGCGACATAATGGTCGACGAACATGACCGTGCTCATGTCGGTGAATTCAACCCCCTCGATTTCTTCGGGAGCGCAGGCGGGAAAATTGACGTTCCACAGGCCTTTGGCGAGATTGTCCATCATTCCGGGACGCTCGAGGAGATCGGCCAGCCAATTTACGGCAAAATGCAGATGGGGCGTGGAGTTGGTCCACACCGATAAGGCCATGGCGGGAATACCCCACATGGCCCCTTCGCGGGCGGCGGCCACCGTGCCGGAATAAAGGGTACTCATGCCCGCGTTTTCGCCCAGATTGATTCCCGACACCACCAGGTCGATTTTTTCGTCCTTGAACAGGTGGGAAACGGCGAATTTGATGCAATCGCAGGGGGTGCCTTCGACTTGATAAGCGGGATAGGCCGTGGAATCGACTTGTTTATAAAGGAGACCTCGGCTATAGGTGAAAGCCTGGGCCATTCCGCTTTGGTCGTGCATGGGCGCAACTACGCGCACTTCATGGCGTTTCGCCAGCGCTTCCGCCAGAACGGATAGAACGGGGCTGAGAATGCCGTCGTCATTGGTCACTAATATTTTCATTTAGGCTTTGAAAAAGGCTGGAAAAAGGACGTGGCCCACTAGGAGCCCAAGCCAGTTAATTTACGTATTTTAAGCGGTTTAGCCAAGGTTGGCAGGCGCTCCCAGGTTTATGGACCGCCTCGGTTAAGTTATTATTCGGCACCCGCGGAAATCGGTTCGCGGGGCGAGGCGAATCATGAGCTCCATCACTTTTCAAACTCCCAAAGGTACCCGCGATTTTTACCCGGACGACATGCGGGTACAAAATTTCCTGTTCGAGAATTGGAGGCGGATTTGCCGGCAATTCGGCTTCGAGGAATACGAGGGACCCACTTTCGAAATGCTGGAATTGTATACGGAAAAATCCGGCGCGGAAATAGTCGGCC
Organism: uncultured Bifidobacteriales bacterium; assembly: GCA_964401245.1. GTDB lineage: Bacteria > Fibrobacterota > Fibrobacteria > UBA11236 > UBA11236 > JBGTHM01. Next base: position 1,436 of record CAYNXV010000019.1, read on the forward strand.
AACTTTACAATTTTCGCGACAAGGGAGATAGGGAATTGGCTTTACGGCCCGAAATCACCCCCACCCTGGCCCGCATGGTAAACCAGAAGGGCCCCAGCCTCAAGCTTCCCGTAAAATGGTTTTCCATACCCCGACTATACCGATACGAAAAAGCGCAAAAGGGACGCCTGCGCGAATTTTTCCAATTGAACATGGATATTGTCGGCACCGATAAAATCTGGGCCGAGGTGGATTTGCTCACGGCCATCATCGATATGATGCAGGGCTTCGGTCTGACGGCACAGGACTTTACCCTCAAGATTTCCAGCCGCAAACTGCTATCCGCCTATTTGGACGGCATGGGGTTGGCGGCGGCGGCCAAACCCGCGGTTTATTCCGCTCTCGACAAACGGGCCAAAGTGGGTCCCGACGCTTTCGCCCGCCTCCTAGGCGAAGCGGGGCTTGACCCGGCGCAATGCCGGGATTTGGAAGAATTCTTCGCCTGCCGCACCTTGGATTCGGTGAAAGAGCGTTTGAGTGAAGCCTCAGGAAAGGCTGACGACAGCACAACTGCGGCTTTGGCCGAACTGGAAGAACTCTTTCACAGTCTGCAATCCCTGGGTTTCGGTGAATTTTTGGATTTTGACCTCAGCGTGGTACGCGGACTGGCCTATTACACGGGGGTGGTTTTCGAGGTTTACGATCGCGCCGGAGAAATGCGCGCCATTGCCGGCGGCGGACGCTATGATAATTTGCTGGAAAATCTGGGCGGCAGACCCGTTTCCGGAGTCGGCTTCGGCATGGGCGACGTGGTCCTGTTCGAATTGCTGCGCAGCAAGGGTTTGATTCCCGCTTTCGAAGACCAAGTGGATTATTTTCTCGTGAATTTCGGAGAGATGAGCAGTGAAACTCTGTTGCTGGCGCAGGCCTTGAGGCACAAGCATTTGCGCGTGGCCTATTCCCTTTCCGGAGGCAAATTGAAAAAGCAGCTTTCGCAGGCGCATGAATGCAAAGCCCGAAAAGTGATATTCGTGGGCTCCGAAGCCGCGGAGCCCGGACGATTCGAGGTCAAGGATTTGGCCAGCGGCGAACAGTCCATGTCGGCTTTCGAAGAACTATAGGCCCATGGCGGCCGTTTCCGAAAAGGTGGAGAAAAAAATCATGTCGACCGAAAGCTTATACGAAGGATTGCAGGGTGAAATCCCGGCTCTGGCGCTGCCCGCCATCGAAACCTGGGAGTTCCAATATCCAAACAGCGATACTCTTATAGAAGTGCATATCCCCGAGTTCACTTGTGTCTGTCCCAAAACCGGACAGCCCGATTTTGCCTCCCTGCACATTACCTATGTTCCGGAAAATCTTTGCCTGGAGCTGAAAAGCCTGAAAGAGTACATGCTGGCCTTCCGGAATCTGGGGATTTTCCATGAGCATGTGGTCAACCGGGTGGTGCAGGATTGCGCCGCCGCCTGCAAACCCCGCAGCATGGAGATAAAAGGTATTTTCAATGCGCGCGGAGGTATTCAGACCACGGCTACGGCCCGTTATGGAGCGTGATTCCCTGCAAAAAAGGCAATCCCACGGAAACCCATAGACCAATGTTCTCCATCGTTAATAAATTCACTGCGAAAAAACACGGCGGACCGGGTCAACCCGTTCTGCAAGGAGCCCAGGCAACAAATGCAAAAGATTCATAATTTCAGCGCCGGTCCGGCCATTCTACCCCGTCAAGCCATCGAAGCGGGCGCGCGGGCGACCCTTGAATTCAACGGCATAGGGCTTTCCCTGTTGGAAGTTTCGCATCGCGGGCGCGAATTCGTCGAGGTGATGGATCATGCGGTTTCCATCGTCAAGGAATTGCTCGGAGTACCCAAAGGTTATTCAGTGGTGTTTCTGCAAGGCGGCGCCAGCCTTCAATTCGCCATGATACCTTACAATCTTCTCGGCGAAGGCGAAACCGCCGCCTATCTCGAAACCGGAGTCTGGGCTCAAAAGGCCGCCAAGGAAGCGAAGATTTTCGGAAACGTGCAAGTTGTGGCCTCTTCGAAGGACCGCAACTTCAGCTATATCCCCAAAGGATATGACATTCCTAAAGCGGCCGAATACTTCCACGTCACGTCCAACAACACCATTTTCGGCACCCAGATGAAGGCCTTTCCCGATTCTCCGATTCCCCTGGTGGCCGACATGTCGTCCGATATTTTCAGCCGACCCGTGGATGTTTCCAAATTCGGCTTAATCTATGCGGGAGCCCAGAAAAATATGGGTATAGCCGGTACCACTTTGGTCATCATCAAGGATGAGCTGGTGGGCAAGGCCAAGAGAAACATCCCCACCATTCTCGATTACAAAGCGCATATCGAAGCCGAGTCCATGTATAACACGCCTCCCGTATTCGCGGTATTCCTGGCTTTGGAAACCCTCAAATGGGTGAAGCAAAGCGGCGGAGTGGCGGCCATGGAAAAGCGCAATACCGAAAAGGCGGAATTGCTGTACCGCGAAATCGACTCCAATCCCTTGTTTATCGGCACCGCCGCCAAGGACGACCGTTCGCACATGAACGTTACCTTCGTGTTGGAGAATCCGGAATTGGAAAAGGAGTTTTTGCAAACCGCCGAGTCCGCCGGTCTTTCGGGCCTCAAGGGCCATCGGTCGGTTGGCGGTTTCCGCGCCTCCATCTACAACGCCATGGGAATCGAAAGCGTCGAAGCCCTGGTACAGGTGATGCGGGAGTTCGCGCGCAAGAACGGGTAAGGATTGCCGGGTTGCGGTCAGGGCAACAATAAATTGTCGATAAGCCGGGTGTTCCCGTAATAGACGGCTACGGCCAATACGGCGGGATTTTCTACCGATTCCACCGGCTCCAGCAGCGACTGCGAAACGATTTCCACGTATTGGATTGCGGTGGGGCCTGACTTTTCGATTTCCCGGCGCGCCGTTTCCTTAAGAACAGCCGCGCTTCTTTCCCCACGGTCAAAGGTTTCCCGCGCCCGGGTCAGCCCCTGGAAAATCGCGGCGGCCCTTTCGCGCTCGTTCTCCGACAGAAAAGCGTTGCGCGAACTCATGGCCAGTCCCGAAGGCTCGCGCACGGTATCCACCAGTACCATCTCGAGATCGACGTCGAAATCCCTGACCATCTTGGAGAGAATGAGGGCTTGCTGGATATCCTTCTTGCCGAAATAGGCACGGGCCGGTTTCACGATTTGGAAAAGCTTCATGACCACGGTGCATACTCCGCGGAAATGGCCGGGCCGCGCGGCTCCGCACAGGTGGCGGTCCAATCCCTCCACCTCGCAATAGGCGCGGTGGTCGGGAGCGTAGAACGATGTCGGTGAAGGCGCGAAGACGGTGGTAACTCCCGCGTTGCGACAAGCCTCCAAATCCTTTTCCAAGGGCCGGGGGTAGCGGGAGAAATCCTCTTTGGGGCCGAACTGGAGTGGATTCACGAAAATGGAAACCACCGTTGCGGTATTCCGTTTTGCGCTTGCCTCCATCAACCGGATATGTCCGGCATGCAAGGCGCCCATGGTGGGCACGAATCCCACCTCTCCTACCAACCCGCGGCGCCAAACCCTGAAATCAGCGGTAGATGGGAGAACTTCCATTGCGCTTCACTTCAGGTCGGGAGAGAAATACGTCACGCCACCTGGAAACTTGGTGATTTCCCTTTCCAACAAATCCAGATCCGCCGGATTCTTGACGAAATCGATGCGATTGGTGTTGACGATGAGCAGCGGCGAATCCTGGTAATGGTGGAAATAATTGTTGTAGGTCTGGTTGAGCGTCTCTATGTACGCCTCGGAAATATTACGCTCGTAGGTCCGGTCGCGTTGCTTGATACGCTGCATGAGCGTTTTGGTGTCGGCCTGCAGGTAGATGACGAAATCGGGCCGGGGGGTGTCCTTTTCCAGCAGATTCCACATCTTCTGGTAGAGAGCCAATTCATTCTCGTCGAGGTTTAGGGCTGCGAATATCTTGTCCTTGGCGAACATGTAATCGCTGATGATTTGTCCCGCGAACAGGTTCTGCTGTTCGAAATTCTCCCGTATTTGCCGGTGGCGCGAAAGGAGAAAGAATATCTGCGTCTGGAAGGCATAACGCTGCTTGTCCTGATAAAAGCCCGAGAGAAAGGGGTTGTTCTCGAAGTCTTCGTAGAGGGCGGGAATGCCCACTCTCTGGCTGAGCATTTTCACCAGGGTCGATTTACCCGCGCCTATCACCCCTTCCACGCAGAGATAACGAAGCGACTCGGGCGCCCGGGCCGGAATCCCGGCTTCGCTTCCATAGGGCTTGATATCTTCGCGCCCCTGTTCCGCTATGGCCCGCTCCAGGCATTGCGCCACGGTGGCATCCGTCCCGGGTATGATCAGCTGATCGTCGATTTCCGCCAGCGGCACCAGGACGAATTGCCTTTGCGTCAAGCCCGGGTGGGGGATTCGGAGTCCGGCTTCGTCCAGGATGCGATCGCCGAAAAGAAGGATGTCGAGATCGATTTCGCGGGGAGCCCAACGCTCCCGGTCGACCCTGCCCAGGCGGATTTCCGTTTCGCGGCAATGCACCAGAAGTTCTTGCGGAGTGAGGCGCGAAGTAAAGGCGACGCATTGGTTGAGATAAGGGCTTTGGGGCCCGGGCCCCATGGGAGGCGTTTCATAGACCCGGGAGATTTTCAGGGGGCCGGTGGCGGCGGCTTGCAGGGCCCGTAGAGCTTGACGGAGATGGGCTTCCCTGTCTCCCAGGTTGCTTCCCAGCGCCAAAAATACCCGGTTTTCCGATGAATTCACGGAACCACCCACCTGGAGTTGAAATAAGTTATATTGAAGAGAAAATACCGCATTGCTCCACCGCCAAATGTAACATAATGCGGTTGGGCCTTCCCGCCAATCCCGAAACCTCCAACGATAAAAAAACCGATTACATGGCCGAAAAAACCCAAGACTATGTCGACGGAAAATACTTATTTCCGGCAACCTTTATTGACCGCGAAAGCCCAATTTTTATCTTTTCCAGAGGCTGACTCGCGTCTTACCTGCAAGCACTCACCCATCCCAGCAACATTATCCAATCAAATTTTCAAGGAGATTGATTTTGGCAACCAGAACGAAAGCCAGCTTGAAAAAATCGTACGGCAAACCCCATGAATCGGAAAACCGGAACCCGGCCGAAGAGCAGGATATCGAAGGCGCAGCCGAGGTTGAAATGGATGGGAACCAGGGTCAGGGTCAGGGTCGGAACCAGAACAGGAGGGATGCCTCTTATTCCGATCGTCAGGCGGAGGAGAACGGCAATGGCGACATTAATGACGCCGGCGGCGGAAGAACATTGCAGGAGGCGAAGAACCGCTGGAACGAATTGAAAAAGCTGAGCATGAAGGAACTCATCGGCCTCGGCCTGGCGCTGAACATTCCCGATCCCCGCATGTTGCGCAAGCAAGCCCTGCTTTTCTCCATTCTCGAAGCCGAAAGTCCCGGCAATTCCGCCATTTACGCCGAAGGCGTGCTGGAAGTGATGGATGAGGGTTATGGCTTCCTGCGTTCGCCCGACCATTCTTATGTTGCCGGTCCCGACGACGTATACGTTTCCTCCACCCAGATTAAGCGCTTCGGTTTGCACACCGGCGACGTGATTTCCGGTCTGGTACGCGCTCCCAAGGATAACGAGCGTTATTTCGCCCTCCTGCGCATCCAGAAGGTCAACACCGAGAATCCCGAGCATGCCAAGGACCGGGTGGGCTTCGACAATCTGACGCCCCTTCATCCCGAAGTGCCTTTCGATCTCGAATACGACGTTTCCGAAATCAGCACCCGGGTGATGAATCTTTTCACTCCCATCGGCCGGGGCCAGCGCGGTTTGATAGTGGCGCCCCCACGCGTGGGGAAAACCGTTCTGTTGCAGAACATCGCCAATGCCATCGTGCGCAACCACAGCGAAGTGAAACTGATGGTGCTGCTTATCGACGAACGTCCCGAAGAAGTCACCGACATGCGGCGGAACGTTCCCGCGGAGGTTTTCAGCTCCACTTTCGACGAACCGCCCGAACGCCACATCCAGGTCGCCAACATGGTCATCGAAAAGGCTCGGCGCCTGGTCGAGCACGGTCAGCATGTGGTCATCCTGCTCGACAGCATCACGCGCCTGGCGCGCGCCCATAACGTGGTCATCCCCCATTCGGGCAAAATCCTCTCCGGCGGCGTGGATGCCATGGCCCTGCAGAAGCCCAAACGCTTCTTCGGCTCGGCCCGAAGCATTGAAGGCGGCGGCAGCCTCACCATCATCGCCACGGCGCTGATCGACACCGGCAGCCGCATGGACGAAGTGATTTTCGAAGAATTCAAGGGCACGGGAAACATGGAGCTGATATTGGACCGGCGCATAGCGGAAAAGCGCATTTGGCCGGCCATCGACGTATTCAAGTCCGGCACCCGCAAAGAAGAATTGCTCATGTCGCCCGACGATTTACGCCGCGTCTGGATTCTGCGCCGTTACCTCCAGGATCTTTCGCAGGTGGAGATCATGGAATTCCTGGTGGAAAAACTCAAGGCCAGCAAGACCAACAAGGAATTCCTGGATTCGATGAATGGCTAAGTCGGTGCGTATCGGGATTTTGGGCTGCGGCAATATGGGCGCTGCGCTGGCTCGGGGGCTGGCTTCGGCCGGCATTTTGTCCGCTCCCGGCGATTTATGGCTTTACGATGTCCGGTCCGAGGCTGCGGAGGCATTGCGAACCGCTTTGCAAGCGAGCGTCGCGGCCCGGCCCGAAGATTTGATCGCTCATAGCGACTTGTGCGTCCTGGCGGTGAAGCCTCAGGTATTCCAGCAGCAGCCGGAGCAATTCCGTCCCGCCTCTCCCGGAAAAATCTTCGTAAGCATCATGGCCGGTATCTCTTCAGCCTCGTTGCGGCAAGCCCTGGGACCGGATACGGTGGCGGTAAGAGCCATGCCCAATCTGCCGTTGTCGGTAGGGCAGGGGGTTACGGCCATCGAAGCGGATGGGCATGACGAAAAGACCTTGGCTGCCGTGGAAGATCTGTTTCGTTCCTCCGGTGCTACGGTACGGGTTTCCGCTTCGCATATGGATGCCGTAACGGCGCTTTCGGGAAGCGGGCCCATGTATTGTTTCGAATTTCTCGAAGGCCTCATGGCTTCGGGAGTGAAACTGGGGCTCTCGCGCGAAACCGCGGAGCTGCTGGCCCTGCAGACCTTGAAAGGATCCCTCGCCCTGTTGGAATCCTCCCATGAAACCCCTTCGCAATGGACCCGGAAAGTATGTTCTCCCGGTGGAACCACCATTCATGCATTGCATGAACTGGAGCGCAAAGGATTCCGGGGATTGCTGATGAGTTCGGTGGAAGCCGCCGCACAGCGATCCCGCGAGTTGGGCGCTTAGGCGTCCATCGGGCTCCCGTTTCCAGCCTCTTATAACCTCTTCCTACGCCGATTCCGCTTCGGTCTCCCTTGCGTTCCGTCCCTCGGGTATGGTTATAATGGGTTTTGAGACAGGCTCTGGTCTGCGGAAGGAAATCCGGCCTTGCGGCTATTATTAATTGCCATGCTATCCAGTTTGCCGGTCCTGGCATCCGCCAAAACCCATCTGGCCGTTTTGGGCGTTTTCGCACCTTTTCCGCCCGAACTTCTGCGGCGATTTCCCGAAGACATCGGTCGATTGCTGAGCGCGGACAGCCAATTGGTGGTCTATGATTTGCGGAAAACCCACGGCCGTGATCTGGACAGTTTGGGCGGACGCGAAGGAGATTGGAACCGGGAATGGCTCAATACGCTGCACGGCGGATCCCTGCAAAAGGGATTGTCGGTGGTATGCAGGGAAGGATCGGGCCTGTTGCACTGCCGCCTCAACATACTGGCCTTGGGCCGGAACGGGACTGATAAGGTGGACAGTCTCTTATTTCACGGGGAAGCGAAAATCGATCCCGCTTCCCTTCCGCGCGAATGGGCCGACGGGTTCCTGAGAATGGAATCGCAAATCCCTCAGGGGGCGGAGTTTTCCCAAGGCGCCCGATTCTCTCCTCCGCTTTCTCCGGCCATGCTCGTCAAAGGCAAGCGGATTATCCATCGCGATTCGGTGCCGAATTTCCCGCCCGGAACGCGGCTTATCCGGGGGGAATGGGGGGAGATCACGGAAATGAAGGTCGGGGACCAGCGATACTTTCTTTACCCCAAATCCGCCTATTCGCTTCCGTCGCCACAAAATCTGGTTCTTGATTCCGGAAGCCTGGCGTTGGCTGGGGGGGGCGATTCCGTTTTTCTCGTCAGCCCGTCGCTGCGGGCGGTGGGCAAGGCGAAGCTGGCTTCTTTGACCCACGAAGGAAAAATTTCGGTGTTGAGGCTTTTTCGGGGTAACTTGAAAGTTTCTCCGCTGCTGGGTTCGCAAAGTTCCTATCAGCTGCGGGAAATGGAAAGCTTTTCCACGCGGGGGTATGCCGGAGAAAGACGGCTGCTCAGTCTGGAGGAGGAGCGGAGGGTGCGGCGCGATTTGGAAGCCTTTCTGGAGGGGCCGGTGCTGTCCCAGCTATTGGCTCCCTCGGCGGCGCTCAGGGAAAAGTTATTCTACGTCGAGAACAGGATAGGCTCGGCGGATCCGGAACTGGTTGAATTCATAGGCTCCGACATGGGCCGTTTCGGCATCCGATCGGGAATTCCCACCTTGGAGGGGGAGATATGGCGGCATGAGGATAAACCGCTCGATGCGGCCCTCCGTGAAGCGGGCTGTTATCTATGCAGCCCTGATCGCGTTGGGAATTAATCGGTACGCAACGGCTCAAACGGGCACCGGCTCTTCGGTCGGGGCCAAGGCCGGTATTCCCTGGTCTTTGGAAACTTCGATCGGTGGCGCCAGGCTATGGCCGGAAAGCTCCGGCGAGGTGGCCGAAGCGGCCTATCAGATCGAGGCGAGCGAACGGTTCGTCTTCCAACCCTTCGCGCGCGCATGGTTTCAGGCGGGACTGCAATCGCGAAGCACCCTCCTCTCCGGAATGGACGGTGCCGTCGACGAACCCGCCTCTTTCAACGCCATGGGAAATCTGGAAATTCTCCCGGGTTTCCTTTACGTGAGCGGGGGTTTCGCATTCTCCTTTTTCGAGGAGACCCTGGCGCAGGAAGACAGCGCGGCCCTGTTTGCCTTTCAGAACGGCTACCGATCCGGGTTGTCGCCCCTGGGGTTGAACGGCAAAACGCTTTTCGGCGGAGCATATCTCCGGCAGCATCTGGGTCCCTGGCTGGTGCTGGCCGGGCTCAGCATGGGGCGCTCCGCGCCCGTGCGATTGTATGATGACGTGACCGTGATTCCCCCGCAACAGTTGAACGGCTCCTTACGACTTCGCCACCGCCACGCGGAAGTCGATCATCGCGTGGAGGTCGCCGCCACCTATTTCGGCGAGGAGAAAGACGCCGTACAAAGGCCGGTTCACCAGGAAGGCATGCGGTTTTATTTCCGGTATAGCTTGTCGCAGATATTCGGGCCGCAGGCCTTGGAGATGGCCTTGGGCGGAACCGCCCACACCGCCGATAGGAATCGACGGCTGTTGATTCATAGCGAATTGCCCGAGGCCGGCGTCAACGACAACCTGCAAAGGATATTCGCGGACGGTACCTGGATTTGGCGGATGAATCCGAAGTGGCTGGTCCAGATTTACGCCCGTCCTTCCCTGATTTTCCAAGCGGGAAACGAAGGAATGTGGGGGCATGAAACCGAAATCTTCCTGCGTTCGCGTTGGCGGTTGTTCCGCGCGCATGACCTGGAGCTTGCGCCCGGAGGCGTGGTGGGCCGGTTCGACGGCGAAGCCGTGATGGCACTGGCTTTCAAGATGCGTTATGCGTTCCATCATCTGCCTGCGCGAACCGACGGGTTCACCTGGGAACCGGCAGGGGATAGGAAATGAGAAATGTAGGCGCCGGAATGGATGGGAGTTGGCAATGATGGAAAAATCGGACTGGTACGCCGGCAGCCTTTCGGCCGGTATCGACGCGTTGAAGGCGGCCAAACGGGATTTGGAAAAAGGCAGGCAGGTCTCGCGCTCGATACGGAGAATAGCCCATATCCTCCGGGTGTCGGGCGTGCATCATGGTCTCGAGCATGTGAGCGTAAGCGCGCTGGGGGTGGAAACCGCCCAGGAAAAAGAGCTGGGACCGGCTCTCGACAGGCTCATTTGGGAATTGGATAAATTCGGCGGCAACCTTCCTTCCCCCGAGCCATCCATCGTGCTCATCGTGGAACCGGAACCGCAAATGAGGCGGTTGCTTACCAGCGTGCTGGGCGGACCGGACCGGCGCGTGCTGGCCGCAGCCGGCGCCAAGGATGCGCAGGCCATAATCGACAAAACCCCCGTGCATATCGTGGTGCTCGATTTGTCGTTGCCCGATGCCGACGGAAGGGATTTTCTCATCAATTTGAAGGAACGATCCGTAACCGCGGCGGTTCCCGTGCTCGTGCTTTCCGGTCTTCCCGGAACCCAGCCCAAAACCGAGTGTTTCGCCCTCGGCGCCGAAGGTTATTTCGAAAAACCCGTGGCCCCCGAGGTGCTCAAGGCCGTGGTCTCCTCCCGATTGGAAAGGGCTTTGAAAGACAAACGGGAAACCCGCCAGGATTCCCTCACCGGCCTGCCCAATCGCGCGGGATGTTACGAAGGCTTCCAGAGATTGTCCGCACTGTCGGCGCGGCGCCGCGAGCCCATGACGCTGGGCCTGATTGACTTCGATTGGCTGCACCTAATCAACCAGCGCTTCGGACATGTCCAGGGCGATAGGGTTTTGCGGCTGGCCGTCCAGGTCGTTCTCCAGGCGTTGCGGAAATCGGATCTCTTGGCGCGCTGGGGAGGCGATCAATTCCTCTTGTTGCTTCCCGGAACGGATTTGGAAGGCGCCAAGGTGGCCTTGGGAAAGGTGCAGGCGGGAATTCTCCAATCGGGAGCCTGGCTCGAGAACGAAAGAATTTCCTTGGCCTTTTCCGCCGGCATCATGGACGTTCCGCCGGGTGCCCAATTGGAGGATTGCCTGGCGGAAGCCGACCGATTGTTGTTCCTGGCCAAGTCCGGCGGTCGCAGCCGCATCCTTTCCAGCAACGACGGCGTCCGCATCTCGCGAACCTCGATTCTGTGGGTGGGTCGCGACTCCTATCTATCTTCGGCCGCCCGGGAAGCCCTGGAAAACGAGGGCTTCGAAGTGGCGGTATGCGCCGATGCTTCGCAAGTGGAGGTGGAAACGAGAGTCAGGCCCTTTTCGCTGGCCATTGTCGATTTACCTTCCGAAGCGCAGCGGCCCGGTACGGAAGGCCCTCCTCCCGAATTGCGGGCATGCCCGCCGGGCGCGCCCCAGCTCCTCCTGCTGCCCGAGGGATCCGAGGCTTTGCTGCCGTGGATTCCCGCCGAGCAGGTGCGCGATTATCTGTACAAGCCTTTTTCCGCCTATCAGTTGACGGCATGCGTGCACAATCTGCTCCGCAAATAGGCGCACCCCGTGACAAAAGTCAGGCGTAGGCTTTGAAATCGATTTCCTGGAAAATGGTATCGGTATGTTCCAGGTTGGTGAGGAAACCCGCATCGATGGAATGGGATTTGATCTGGCGGTAAAGTTCGAGGACGTTGTGGATATGCACCCGGGTGCGTTTCACGGCGTACTCCACCGTGGTTCCCGTCTTCATGATGAAGGCCCAGTCCGAAGCCTGGGCCAAAAGCAGCTCGCGGGCCATTTGCTTGCGGGCGCGGTCGAACAGGTCTCCCGCGGAATCCATTTTCGCGATTTCGTGCATGCAGTCGGCGGCGTGATGCAGATGGGGATAAATCCATTCATTGGATCCGTTCAGCCAAACCTCGGAATAGCCGCCGGCTCCCCAGGACGACAGCCCCGGATTGGATCGGGGTATGTTGCCGTGCCGCTCCAGATAGTCGCGAGGCGTGGATAGCGCCACTTCGTCCTGTTCCGTCATCACCTTGCGCATGACGGTGCCCAGCCACTGGGGACCCTCGAACCACCAATGTCCGAACAGCTCCGCATCGTAGGGGCTGACGATATTCGGCGGGGTTTCCATATGGGCCGAAAGGTGGCGGACCTGCAATTGGCGGTTGAACAGGAAATTGGCGGCATGGTCGCGCACCGCGTCCTTGGCCCATTGTTCCACGTAGGGTTCTTTCGACAGGCTTTTTCCGGTGATGCGGTAATACTTTATGCCGGTATTGGTGCGGATTCCCATGGGATGGATATAAGGACCGATATAATCCACATCCAAATCGTGTCCGATATCGCGGTAGAACTCGCGGTAGCGATAGTCGCCGGGGTAACCTTCTTCGGCGGACCAGACGGCTTTGGACGATTCATGATCGCGCCCGAAGCAAAAGAGACCGGCTTCGGTTTGGATGGGCGCATGCACGCCTTTGGGAGAAGGGGGGAGCGCCTGCATGATGCCGTGGGTGTCTACGAAGCAATAGCGCAGTCCCGCGGCCTTGATTTTACGGTCGAGACCCCGGTAATAGCCACATTCCGCCAGCCAAATGCCCCAGGGTTCCTGGCCGAAATGTTTCTGGTAATTGGTGACCGCGATTTCCAGTTGCGCTTCGACCGCCCGCGGGGACTGTCTCAGGTTGGGAAGGAACCCGTGCGTGGCGCAGCAGGTGATGATTTCCAGATGGCCCGATTTCTGGAACTTCCGGAATCCGTTCAGAAGGTTGCGATCGTAGCGCATGAAGGTGCGATGGCAGTCTTCGAACAGATTGCGGTACATGGCGGCGAGATAGCAGAAGGGGGGGTAGTCCTTGGTACGGGAGCATTCCTTTTCCGAAAGTTCGCGCAGCCTATTTAAGTGATTGAGGTAACGGTTCTGCAGCAACTCGTCCGCCAGCATTTCGGCCAGAGGGGGAGTGATGCTCATGGTGATCTTGAAGGGCAACCCTTCGCGCTCCATGCCTTCGAATTGCTGAAGCAGGGGGATATAGGTTTCGGTAATGGCCTCGTAAAGCCACTCCTCTTCCATGAAGCGGGGATGTTCGGGGTGCCTGACGAAGGGAAGGTGGGCGTGCAGAACGAAGTTGAGATACCCCGTCAGCAAACCGTCAATTCCTTGAGATTATACAGGAAAGATTCGATTTTCCCGCTTTCGGATGTCAGGGTCACTTGCAAGCTCTGCTTCTCCACGGGCAATTGCACCCGAAAATGTCCGTCGGTGTCGGTTGCGATTTCGCGTCCGTCGATGCGCACGGTGGTTCCGGGTCGAACTTTGCCTTTGATGTCGAGCTCCGCCGGAAGCATGAGGGTTTCCTGCGCGGTCCAATCGGAACGCGCAGGCGCCGCGGCCATGGGTGAACTTGAGCTGAAAACGTCCGAGCTGGGATTGAAGAAATCCAGTATTCCGGTCCTACCCTCCAGGACGAAATGTTCCGAACTTCCAAAGTGCATGGCCCGCACGTTTTGATGGAGGAATTCACCGCCGGCTTCGAGGCGCGTCCGGGTTTTACGCCAGGTTTCGGGCATTTCGGACGGATCCGAAGCGATGATGGAAATGAAGTGGCCGGCATCGCTGAGCCATCCCAGTTCTATCTGATAAGTCTGACCGCTGTCGGGCACCTTGAACCACCATTTGCGCTCGCCGAAGTGCACGGGGATGAAAGTGAAATTCGTCTCGAAAAGATCGCGTGAATCCCAATTGATTTTCATCACTTCGTGGTAAACTTCTCCGGCATTACGCTTTTCACGGGCTTTGCGTTCTACCAATTCGGCGGTGATTTCCCAATAGCTGAACATCCATTCCGGATCCTTGGGCATCAAAACCAGCTTGTCCAGGTGGTAGGCGCGGGGCAAATCCGGAACCTGCTCCGGAAAACCGAACGGCCGCTGGGTTTCGAATTGCATGAACGATTTAGCCCGCAACGGCTTATCCGGGCTGGATCCGGGCGCGATGATGGCCAATGTCAATTCTTCCAGGGGTCCGGGCTCCATTGGGGAAGGTCCATTGCTCCGGGAGGGGGCATGGGTAGCATGACTGCTACCATTGTTCCGGAGAGGCGCGCTTTTCGCGCCGGAAGCGGCGGATGCGCTTTTTGATTCCGCTGGTTTGCCGGCTTTCGCAGTAGCTGTGGGTTGCGGGGGAGATTTGGTCCCCGTCTTCGCCGCCGACTTGGCGGCGCGGCCTTCGGAGGCCGCTTTTTTCGGAGAACCGGTTTTCTTGGCGGGCGCTTTGGCCGCGTCAGAAGTTTTAAGGGATTCGCGCGTTGCGGATTTTTTATCCGGCTTCTTATTCATGTTCCGCTCCTGGCTTCCTGGAAGCATTCGAGGTCGGCGGAACACCCTGCGGAGTTCTTACCGACCTTTCCTCGAAGGCTGTCCCCAATTTCCAACACCCGTTAAAGATAAAGTCAGCTTGACGTAATCTTCGGCCATTAAACTAGTTTCTGCGAACCCCCGATGTCCATAGGTCAAAGCGACATCCAGGATTCCGCCCCGGTTTCCTAACGGAAGTCCCGTGCCGAAAGCGACAAAATAATGATTCGCGCCGTCCTTGGATAGGAATTCGTATCCTCCCCCCGCGCGAAGGGCGATTTTGCGGAAATAGGGGTCGTAAAGACCGCCGGTTCCGGCCTTTTCATAGCCCACCCCTACCAGATGGGAGGGGTCAAGTCCATCCTCCTCCTCGAAAAGCAGGGTTGAGTAGTCGGCCGATATGGTTTTGTCCGGCGCCGGCTTATAGGCCCCTCCTACGGCAAAACCCCAGGGAAATTCCTTTTCGGACGATTGCCAATCAGGGGTTTCCAGGCCCGTAACGGCCCGCTTACTCCTGACATCCAGGTCCGCTCCGGCGGAAACCGATAAGGCCAGATTGAACAGTCTGTGCCTGTACATGGCCGAGGCGGCGGGATAACCTCCGCTGGTGTTAACCCGCAGCGTATCGCCGGTCAAATCGCGCGCGCCTTCGGGAAGACCCGGGAATTCCGAGGCGAAAATGGTTCTTTCCCGTCCCAGCAACCAATGGTAACCGACTCCGACGGCGATGTGGCGGCCGAGAGGATAGGCCCAGTTGGCGACGATTTCATGCAGGCCTCCCTCAATATCAAGGCTTTGTTTCACGTTGCCCGCGCTTTCCATGGGAGCGAAGGAGAATTCCCGCGAGAACCGCTGCCAATACAGAACTCCCAGGTTTCCCAACCTTCCCGCCCGGAAATCCATGCCGATGAAGGGTAGGGCAAAGGCGCCGGTGCGATTGGAAGTGACGTCATCGCGTAGGTAATCCACGTCGCCTTCGAAGCTGGCTGAAAAAGAAGTCTTGGGGTTGAAGGCAGCCCGGGCGGGATTCAACGGAGAGGCTCCCCCGTCCCCGGAGGCCATGCCCGATGCTCCCATGGCTCTTTCACGGGCGCCATAAGGCATGAGTTGTAATCCCAAATCGTCGGATTTGAGGCCGAAGGGAGAGTTTTCCCCCATGGCAAGGCCATGGGAAAGCAGGTAACTCAAAATAAGGTAACGGTATTGACGCATAGGTTGTTTCCGGATTATCTGTCGCGAAGGGGGTGGAGATGCAGGCGGATATCAAGGGTAGGGTTTCCGGCCGGTCCGGATTCGGGCAGAGTACCGAACACCGGATAGGGGAAATCCTGGTAGGCGGAGTCGGCCGCTCCGTTCACTATCAAGCGCAGCATGTGGCGTAAATCGGGGTTGGCCTGGTTCAGCCAGTTTTGCGCGGCCTGGGTGATGGGAAGCGTCAGTTTGTTTTTTCGTTCGGATACCAGGTATCCCGGCGCATCTCCGGCATCCCCGGATGCGGGAGCGAGGGGTTCCAATCGGAATTGGGCATTATCCGGATTCGACGCCGTGGCGAATTCCATCCGGATATTCAAAAATGCGTCGACCTCGACTTCAATGAGGGAGTCGGCAAAATTCCATTCCGCTTCGGCATAGGGCACGAAATAACCCAGACCCAAGCCGCCCGACTCCTTCGAGGCATATTCGGAGGGGAGGGCTGCGGATAGGCGGGCCATCAAGCTGTCGCGATTCAGAAAATACACCAGATTCCGACGAGGCCAGCGTTGGAGCAATCCGTCGGAACCGCCGAAAACCCTGAAGCCCACCGCGCTGGTTCCCAAGGAGGAGGAAATAGTGGTTTTTTGCCAGCTATCCGATTTCGAATAGGCATTGCTTATGTCGCCGAGCAGAAGATGGGGTCGGGCCCGCCCGGCCTGATTGGCCGCCAGTCGGGCGATATAGTCAGCGTCTGTTCCGGTTTCGCCGCTGTCGGTTACCAAAGGTTCCAAGTGAATATGGATTTGCATGGCCTCCTCTTCCGCCCGCAACGCAGACAGGAGTCGGGGCAGGGGCAGAGCCTGCAGGCTGTCGGAATCATAACCCGAGGAGGGTTTCAGCACCAGGGTATCCTCGGTGACATCCACGTCTTCCAAATCCATCCATGATAAAACGAAGTTCCGCCACTCGTCCGCATTGTCCAAGAGTTTTCCGGATTCATTCTTGGCGATGGGTTTGCGGAAAACCCGGGCCAGGAGCCTGATTTCACCGGCCGAGTCCCGGGTGGTTTCCAGGTAGCCGATACCCCGGCTGTATTTCCGATAGGCGAGAGAGAGTTTGAGTCCGTTTTCCGGCAAATCGGCGAAGCGTTTGGGTTCTTCCAAACGGAACGACAGGCGGGCCTTGGCGACATGTCCGCGCCAGGTTCCCGTCAGGAATTCGAAGCGATTCGCTTCGGTGGCCTGCTCGGCATCTTCGAAAACCAGGGAATCCAGCGGAAAATCTTGTAAATCCACCTGATACAGGGGTTCCTGCAAGACGATACCCCGGGATTCCAATAAATCCTGTCCGGTATGGTTGGCGCCGTCGGAGATGCAGGCCGATAACATCCAGGCGCTCAGTGCGGCCAGGGTAGGAAAAAGCAGTGCGGGAGTGAGCGGGGACGTTTTCTTCACCAGATATGCTCCATTCATGGAAACCGAAGCTTGTAAATACAAAAATTCCTAGATTTTGCACGGTAAATTCCGGAAGGCAGATAATGAAGTACAGTGCGAAATTCATGGGCGGGAACACCGGCAATACCTTTTCGCTGGACGAAGTGGTTTATCGCGATTCCGACGGCGGTTTGCTCCAGGTGGAGCATGATTTGGAGGCGCTTAGGACGCGCAACGCCAAGGATTGGAAGGCATTGTTCGAGTCGCGCAGCGGATCGCATCGCTGGCCTTTCGCCTCCGGAGTATGGGGTAAGAAGGAATGGGTATTGCCCGAAATCCCCGACGAAGACATCGTATCCCTGAACGAAGGTTGGACCAATCTTTTCTATGCGAAAAGGCTGGGCGAGCAGTTGGGACTCGACGACTTGTGGGTGAAGTTGTGCGGTAACAGTCACACGGGCTCCTTCAAGGATTTGGGCATGACCGTGCTGGTTTCCCAGGTCAACCGTATGCGCAAGCTGGGCGTGCCCATCCAGGCCGTGGCCTGCGCCTCCACCGGCGATACCTCGGCCGCGCTGGCGGCCTATTGCGCCGCCGCCGGGATTCCCTCCGTGGTTTTTCTTCCGGCCAATAAGGTCAGCGTGGCCCAGTTGATCCAACCCATATCCCACGGGTCGTTGGTGCTTTCCCTGGATACCGATTTCGACGGTTGTATGCGCGTGGTCCAGGAGGTGACGGAGGATAAATCCTTATACCTCGCCAATTCCATGAACTCGTTGCGCATCGAGGGCCAGAAAACCATCAGCGTCGAAATCTGCCAGCAATTCGGGTGGGAGGTGCCGGATGTGGTCATCATCCCCGGTGGAAATCTGGGAAACGTTTCGGCGCTGGGACGAGGGTTCGACATGATGATCGAATTAGGGCTCATCGAAAAAAGACCTCGGATTGTGGTGGCACAGGCCCGCAACGCCAATCCCCTTTATCTGGCGTATAAAAAAGGCTTCGCGAAACTGGAGCCGGTGCAGGCCAAGCCCACTCTGGCATCGGCCATTCAAATCGGCAATCCGGTAAGCTACGATCGCGCCGTGGCTACGCTGAAGCGTTATTCGGGATCGGTGTACGAAATCAGCGAGGATGAATTGGCCAATGCGGCCCATATGGCCGATAGAACGGGACTATATTGCGATCCCCATACCGGAGTGGCCCTGGGCGCCCTGCTCAAGATGATTGAAGCGGGAGAGGTTTCGCGCAAGGAAAGAGTGGTGGTGATTTCCACCGCGCATGGGTTGAAGTTCTCCGAGTTCAAAACCCGGTACCATAAGGAGGAGTTGGAAGGCGTAGCGGCGCGGCATGCGAACCCCGTAATCGAATGCGGCGCGGATGCTGATAAGGTCAAGGAGGTATTGGAAAAGGCCTTGGCGGAACGGGCGCGGTCGGCCACGCCCTGAGTCGGGCTATTTGTCTTTTTTAAGCAGCGCGACCACTTCGGGAACCATATCGATGGCTTTTCCGAAAACGTCCTTCTCCTTGGTCAGGCTCATGATGCGCGCGGTGCCATCGGTCACGGCTATGAAAGCTACCGGTTCCACTGTGATTCCACCGCCGGATCCGGCCATTTCGCCTTTGCCGCTGTTCGAACCCATGCCGAATCCGATGGATACCTTGGATACCGGCACGAGAGTGGTATTCTCAAGCTCTATGGGTTTTCCGATCACGGTGTCGGTTTGGGCGATGAATTTCAGCTTTTCCAGAAGGGTTGCGGCGAGGTTTTCGAGGCTCATGGTGCTAATATATCTTTCCGCCTTCCAATGGCAAAGTGTTTGGAACGTGAAGAAAGTAATTAAAAACCCGGGGGGAATCTCCAAGTCCCGGGCACATCGGGGTTATGTGCCTCGAATCGGGGTTTTGAAGTGAACCTTGATTGAGACGGAGAAGACGGTGAAGGGAGACTTGCCGTGCGAGTGCCAGGATTCGAACCTGGAATCTTCTGATTCGTAGTCAGATGCCTTATCCAGTTTGGCCACACCCGCAGCAAGGCGAAAAGCTTGGCTGCCTGGTCTCCCTATCAGCCGACAGGGGCCAAGGTACTAATTGTGTGTTGGGCTTTCAATGACTCTCGCGCTTATGAACCACCCGCAGCCGGTAGAAACCGGAGGCGGCCTTGAACATATTGAGCCGGATGACATAAAGTCCCGTCGATTCCGCGTTTCCGGGGCCGAGGTCGTTACGATGCCTATCGAGGCCGGGCACGAAATCAGGGAATGCCACGCGTCCCTTGTTCCGGGTGGAATCGGAAAACACGGGGGCTTTGGGGTTGGTGCTGTAATAAAGGGAATCGAAGGCCTCTTCCGGAAAGGGGCCGATCAGGTCCACGTTGATGTCCATTTCCTTACCGCTTTCCAACAGCAGCGACAGGGTGTCCAGCGGGTGGAGCCGGAGTAATTTCGCATCGCGCAAATCGACGGATGGGCCGGCGGTCAGGACATCGAGCTTGCCTTCGGTCCACAGGGTATCGCCCGTATCTACAGCAAGACGCCAGCGATGGGAGGAGCCGAACAAAGTGTCGATTTCGCCTTCCCGGTTACGGTCGTAAAAATCGACGTCGGACCAATGATAGGGCTCGAAATCCCATTGGATGCGATCCCGGTGATTGCCATCCAGGTCGGAAAGATGGGTTAGCGCGACGGCGAAGGGCTTGCCGACGGCGAAATGGGTGCGTCCGAAGTTTTTATGCGTACCGTAAACCAGCATTTTCCGCTTGCCTTCGAAGTGCCTGGCAATGCCTGCGGCAATATCTTCGGGCAGGAATTCGACTTCGAGGGTAGCCGTATCGATGGGTTCGGAAAAATCGATTTTGATGGTATCGGTGATTCCCAATCTGACGACGCCTTCGCGCTCGGCAAGATTCAGGGTGACTTCCGGGGCGCTGCCGTCGCTTTCTTCCGTGCCGCAAGACGACAAGGATAGCGTGGAAAGGAGCATGCATGCGCCTAGGAAGGCTGCGGGGGCGGAAACGGGGCGATTTCGAATAAAATACCGCATGAATTGGATTATACAATATAATGTCACTTACCTCCGATGGAAAGGAGGCGTCCGGTTTGGAAGTGGAGGGGGAATCCATATTTGCTACTTTAGCACCAGTAGGATGAGCCGCCTGGAAGACCAACCCAAATGACTTCATTTTTTAGTGGTCTCTTGCTGAACCTCAGGGATAAGGCTTATAGGAAAAGGCTACGCTCCTGGTTTTTTTGGCTGTCGCTGCCGCCTCTATGCACCGCATTCGCGGCCGCGGGCTTGACTTTCTATTACTCCCTGAGTCTACCCTCTCTCGAAACTTTGGAACGCATCGAGCCGAGTCTCATTACGCGCGTTTATGACAAGGATTCGCGGTTGGTACACGAATTCTATACCCAACGGCGCGTATGGATGTCTTATGACCGGATTCCGGAGATGGCCAAGCTCGCGGTTTTCTCCACGGAAGACAACGACTTTCACTCCCATTGGGGAGTCGATCTGGACGCCGTTCCCAAGGCATTGATTCCGGGCCTGTTCGGGCAACGGGTTCGCGGCGCCTCCACTCTCACCCAGCAATTGGCGAAAAATCTTTTCCTCACTCCGGAGCGTTCCTTCGAGCGCAAGATCAAGGAAGTGCTGGTCGCTTTGAAAATCGAACAAACCTATACCAAGGCCGAAATCCTGGAATTCTATTTCAGCCAGGTATATATGGGCGCAGGCGCTTATGGTTTTGAAGCCGCCGCGCAAAAATATTTTTCCAAATCGCTGGGAGACCTGCAAACGCATCAACATGCGCTGCTTGCAGGTTTACTGCAAAGGCCCGAAGCGTATCGCCCCGATCTCAATCCCGAACGGGCGCTCGCGAGGCGCAATACCGTATTGGGAGCCATGCGCTCGTCCGGCGTATTGACTCGGAAACAAAGCCTGGAATTCTCGGAGTTGCCCCTCGACGTGGATGTCAAGCCTCCCCAATCGCTTTTCTCGGCCTATTACGTGGAAATGGCGCGCCAGTTCATGGAAAAGAATTGGGGCGAGGAACTCATCTACAACCAGGGGGTGAAGGTTTATACCACTCTCGATTCGGGCCTGCAGGCGGTGGCGGAGTCGGTCTATACGGCCAATCTCAAAAGCATTCAGATGCGTATCCGCTATCGCACGGCTCGGCAATTCGGAATGGCGAAATTCCTCAAGAAAAGCGTGGACGAAGTGGTGCGGCATTGGGACGAAAACTACGCCTTGTTCGACTCGCTCTACCTGCGGGCGGACACTTTGGAAAAGCAGCGGTTTCCGGACTCGCTGCGCTACCGCCATGCGCAGGGCGCCCTGATAGTACTGGATAACCGCGACGGCGCCATCCGGGCCCTGGTAGGCGGCGAAGATTATCTGGCTTCCAAATACAACCGGGCTCTGCAAGCGAAACGTTCTCCCGGCTCCTCCTTCAAACCCTTCGTCTACGCGGCTGCGGTGGACAACGGCGCCGGACCCGGAGAGATGCTGAACGATCAGCCGATAACCATACCCGATCCCCTGGATTCGACCAAAACGTGGCGTCCCCATAATTACGAAGATGAATTCGAAGGAAAAATATCCATGCGGCGGGCTCTCTATCGCTCGAAAAACCTGCCGGCCATCGAAATCGGCATGCGCTACGGCCTCAACACCGTGGCTTCCTATGCCCGAAAATTCGGGCTTAAACATAATGTTCCCGCGGTGCCGTCTCTCAGCATCGGAACCTGCGAAGCCACCCTGATGGAAATGACGTCCGCCTATACCGCCTTTCCGGGTCAAGGAATCCGACGCGAGCCCTATTTCATCGAAACCATCCAGGATAAGAATGGACGCCCGCTTTATCAAAACACTCCGGTAACCCACGAGGTGCTGGGCCGCCAAGCAGCCTGGATCATGACGACCATGCTGAAAGACGTCAATATCAGGGGAACGGCGGCCTCGGTATGGGCCAGCGGCTTCAACTATCCTTCCGGAGGCAAAACCGGCACCACGAACGATTATACCGATGCCTGGTATATCGGATTCACTCCCCATTACACTATGGGTGTCTGGGTCGGGGTGGACAATAATATGCCGCTGGGTCCCGGCCATACCGGTACCAGCGACGCCTTGCCCGCCTGGCTGGAGGTGATGCGAACCTTGCACAAGGGGAAACCCCTAGTGGATTTCGAGAGGCCGGAAGGAGTGGTGCAGGCGAAAACCTGCCGGATTTCCGGGCTGGCGGCGCAATCCTTTTGTCCGCTATTCAACGAGGATTATTATATCCAGGGCAACCAGCCCATCGAAGCCTGCCGGCCGGAGCTGCATTCCAAGCTTGGCCATGAAGATGTATTCAACTCCAATCAGCGGGGAAAAAGAGTCGGCCAGGATTCTCCCGGACAGGGTGCCGGTCCGCGTATCCGCAAAACCTTCTGAATGATTCCTTATCCGCATAGCCGAGCCGATATCGGCCTCTGGTTGCGAAGGTTGGTTCCCATTCCCCTGGCCGCCCTGGTGGCCGGTGCGGGGGTACTCTTCCTTTCCTTGCGCTCACTCCCTACGCTGGATAATCTCGATCAAGTCCAACCCAGCTTCGTGACCCGTCTTTACGACAAGCACGGGACCCTCGCCGAAGAGCTTTACGCGCAGCGTCGGATTTACCTTCCCATCGACAGCGTGCCGCCGGCATTGGTGGAAGCCGTTCTGGCGGTGGAAGACCGAAGTTTTTACCGCCATTGGGGAGTGGACTTGTCGGCCATTCCCGCCGCGGCCTTGCAGGGATTAGGGGGACGGATGCGCGGTGCCTCCACCTTGACCCAGCAATTGGCGAAAAATCTGTTTCTCACCCCGGAGCGTTCGCTGGCCCGCAAGGTGAAGGAGATATTGGTCGCTGTACGCATCGAGCAGACCTACACCAAGCGAGAAATTCTGGAGATGTATTTCAATCAGGTTTATCTGGGTGGAGGAGCCTACGGATTCCAGGCGGCATCGGAAAGGTATTTCTCGCGACCGCTCGATTCCCTGGGCATTGGGGATTACGCTCTGCTTGCGGGATTGCTGCAAAGGCCGGAATTCCTGCGACCGGACCGGTTTCCGGAGGAGGCCGTCAAAAGGCGCAACATCGTATTGGGAGCGATGGCGGATTGCGGATTCCTCACTTCCGAGGAGGTACGCGCCGAGAGTGCGAAGGAATTGCGCCTGGAACCCCGCGAAGAATTGCGGCTCGCGAAGGCTCCCTATTTCAGCGAAACCGTGCGGCTGGATTTGGCGAAGCGATGGGGTGAAGCGTTTTTGGACAGCGCGGGACTGGATGTGCAAACCACGCTCGATTTGGAAATCCAGCGGGCGGTGGACGGAGCCTTGGCCCGGGGGCTGGAGCGTCTGCAAAGTCCGTTTCGGGTCCAGGCCATGCGGGACATGAACATGGCGCGGCTTTTGAAAGTGAAGGAGAAGGAGATTCTTGCGGACTGGAGCAAGTGGTATCCCCGTTTCGATTCGCTGTTCCTGAAACCCGATTCTTCGGGACGGCTATTTCCGCGGTCAAAGCGGTATCGTCCCGTGCAGGGAGCGGTGGTGGTTATCGACAATGCCACGGGTGGGGTGACGGCTCTCGCGGGCGGAGAGAATTTCTTCCAATCCGGTTTCAATCGGGCGGTGCAGGCGCGCAGGCAACCCGGCTCCGCTTTCAAGCCCCTGGTTTACGCGGCCGCCGTCGAGTCGGGAGAAGGCCCCGGCAGCCTCATCGACGATCATCCCATCGCGATTCCTGATCCCTCCGAGCCGGGCAAGATCTGGGAACCCGGAAATTTTGAACAGGACTTCGAAGGTGTGATGACTTTTCGTCGGGCGCTGTATCGGTCACGCAACATACCCTCCGTCATCATCGCCCAGGAAACGGGTCTGGAAAACGTGGCGCAAGCGGCGCGCCGTTTCGGATTGACGGGCCCAATCAAACCGCTTCCCTCGCTGGGGGTGGGCGCGGTCGAAAGCAGCCTTTTGGAGATGACTTCGGCGTATAGCGTCTTCCCCAATGAGGGCCTGTTGCGGCCGGCTTATTTCCTGGAAAATGTAAAGGATCGGAACGGGAATTCCCTTTACCGGAACGTGCAGCTCCAAAGCCGGGCGATAAAAATAGAAACCGCGTGGATGCTGGCCGACATGCTGGTCGACGTGAACGTAAAAGGCACGGGCTACCAGGTCTGGGCGGAAGGTTTCCGCCATCCCTCCGGCGGAAAGACGGGGACGACCAATGATTACCGCGACGCCTGGTACATCGGTTTCACCCGGCAATACACCACCGGGGTTTGGGTGGGTTTCGACGATTTTTCCACCATGGGTACGTCGGTTACGGGAACCAGCGCGGCGCTGCCCATCTGGTTGGATATCATGAAAAAACTGCACCACGATTTGCCGCACGAGGATTTCTCCCGGCCCGAAAGCGTGGAACCGGCGAATTTCTGCGCGTTGACCGGCAAGCGAGCTCAGTCTTTTTGCGACAGTTCGTACACGGATTGGCGCATGAGCGGAGGGGTGCCGTGGGAGGATTGCGTTCGCGAAGCCCATGGATTCTGGCGAAAGATTCCCGGCGTGAAGGGCGTGAAAAACTTTTTCAGGCGGATATTCGGCGATTGATCAGGATTTGTAGCGATCGGCGCATCTCTTTATGGCGTTTGTCTCCCAGCATCGCCTGATATTCCGATTCGATTTGCTTGATGATGTGAATGCAAATCCCAATCAGTTTCGCCCCTTTGGGTGTGAAGCGCACAAGCTTCGCCCGCGCGTCTTCGGGGTCGGTCGCCAATAACAGAATCCCTCTTTTTTCCAGACCGGACACCATTTTTCCTATCGCCTGCTTGGTCAGGCCGGATAGCCGGGCGATTTCCGATAATTGCGCCCCCTGGGGATTGATATGGCGCAGCACATTCAGGTCCGATAAGGTGAAGTCCTGGACTCCCTTGTTTTCCAACCTGTCGATTAACGATTTTTCGAATGCCCGGAAAAGCAGAATCAACAACCGACCGGTAGGCTGCTCGTCGCCGGCGCTTTCCACCGAGAAGTCCGGGAGGGTTTTGTCGCCTGATTTACCGGCAGATTTGTCGGCTGAGACCATCGCCTTCAGACCGCCTTTGCCACGAACTCATCCATTGCCGATAGCACCTTGGGAAGCGCCTCCTCCTGCGGAAAGTGCCCGACCTTTTCCAGACGCACCGCCCATGTATTTTTTAGGAACCCTTCCCACCGTTCCAGCTCCTTTTTCCCGAAAGCCGGATCGTTCATGCCCCAGAGAAGCAGCGCAGGAATCGAGACGATTTTTTCACGCTGCTCCCAAAGGGTTCCGAACCAATCGCTCAATAAATTTTGGGCCAAAACCAGAGGGGCTTCGCGTTGCGACTTTTCTGCGAAGGGCCGAAGGTAATGGGCATGGAGAGTGGGCGTGAGTTTGCTTTTATCATGAAAAGCCATTTTGAGCAGGAATTTCGGAGAGAAATTCACATACCGGTAGAGGAATTTTCCGATAGCCCCCCCAAGAACTTTCGCCAGCTTCACCTTTTGGCCATCGTCTTGATTCGACCACATCCAGGTATTGAAAATCACCATTTTCTTGATGTTTTCCGGATGCCTAAGGGCGTAATTCAATCCGATGGGACCTCCGAAATCATGCACTACCAAGGTGATGTTCTCCAACCCGAGCGACTCGATTAACTCTTCCAGGCGGCGGGAATGGGCCTCCGGTCGGTAATCCGCGTCGGGTCGTTTTTCGGAAAGGCCGAAACCGAGATTATCCGCCGCGATACAACGGAATCGCTTGGAAAAATGCCGGATGATGTTCCGATAGAGAAAAGACCAAGTGGGCGTCCCGTGCACGAAAAGCATCACTTCCCCCCGCCCCTCATCGAGATAGTGCATCCTGCCTTCGGGGGTTTGATGCCACCGGCTTTCGAAGGGGTATTCCCGTTTGTCGATTTCGAAGGGTTTTACGGCTGAGGAGTGGCTGGTATCGGCGTGCATATCCATAAAGTAAACCAGGTTTACTAAAATGGCAATGATGTTAAAAGCTCTAAGGCTCGATTTCCATACCTTCGCGGGCGAATACGACACGCAAAGCGGGGGCGCGCTCTGAACAGATTTCCACCACCTCCTTTTCGAGGGAGGCCAGGAATTCATCGTCATGATCGGGGTCATGGTGGAAAATGCAAAGCTTTTTCACCCCTGCCGCCTGTGCGATTTCCACGCCTTTTTCCCAGGTGGAATGTCCCCAGCCTTTGTACTTGGACTCGTATTCTTCCGGCGTATACATGCCGTCGTATATCAATACGTCGGCCCCTTGAGCCAATTTCACGATGTTTTTGTCAGGGCCTCCGTCTGCGTGCTCGGTATCGGTGGCATAGACTACGGAATGGCCGGTGGCTTTCTCCGTAAGCCGGTAAATGGAGACTCCGTTGGGATGGCGTCCGGTGGTATGGGTAACCGATCCCACCTGAACTCCGTTAAGTTTGAAAATATCCTCGCCCTTTCCCATTGCCAAATCGCGGTAGGTGAGCGTCGCGTTCAAATCGGTGAGGGAAATCGGAAAATTCGGTCCCTCCATCTGGCCCGCCAGAATCTGCCGCAGGGACGCTTCGGCTTTGCCGCGCCCATGCACCTTGATATGGAACCCGCCCATATAATTGGGAGCGAAAAATGGAAATCCCTGGATGTGATCCCAGTGTACATGACTCAGAAACAAGTCAATGCCCGGGCGGGGGGATTTGGATGCCAGATATTGCCCCAAAGGCCGGATTCCAGTGCCGGAATCGAAGATGACCACATGACCGTCCAACTCGGCGGATACGCAGGAGGTATTGCCGCCATATTCAACCGTTTTGCGAGAAGGAGTGGCAATGCTGCCCCTGACTCCCCAGAATTTAACCTTCATTCAGACTCATCCTTGTGCCTGCCTACTGAATTGACTTTGTGACAACTTGCAGATATTGTACCCCATTCCCGATAAAAATCCCAGGGTACGTTAAATTGAGGTAAAGGGGGACAGATTTTGGGTACGAGGAACTTACCTTCAAAGATGCCCTTTTTCAGCCTCGGCATAAAAATCCTTCACTCGGGAAAAGACCTCATCGCAGGAAATTTTGGAAAAGTCCTTTTCCCACCGGACTTTCCACTCTACTTCGCGGGTAGCCAGGGTTTTCTTGCTAAGGGCGAGTCGGAGGGGAACTCCCCATAAGTCGGCGTCTTTGAATTTGACACCCGGTCTTTCATCCCGGTCGTCCAGGAGGACCTGATAGCTTTGGGCTTCCAATTCGCCGTACAGGCGTTGGGCTTCTTCCATAACCTCGGGGTCCGTGCCTATGGTCACTATCAGCACTTGGAAAGGCGCGATGGAGCGGGGCCAAATAGGGCCGAAGGCATCATGGCTGTTTTCCGCCACCGCCGCCATCAACCTGCCGATGCCGATACCGTAACATCCCATGGTGGGGATTTGTTGTTTGCCCTTATCGTCGAGATAGGTGGCGCCCATGCTTTCCGTGAATTTACGGCCCAGTTTGAAAATGTTGCCGATTTCGATGCCGCGCACGGCCCGGAGGCGGCTGCTTCCATCGATTTGCTTGTGGCCGCTTTGCGCCAAGGCGAAGTCTCCCACCGCATCGGCGTTGAAATCGCGCTCGAAGTTGGCGTTGAGAAAATGGAAGCCTTCTTCATTGGCGCCGATTACGAAATTGGATCCTTCGGACAGGGAAATATCCGCCAATATCCGAAGATGGGGGCGGGGGGAAATGCCATGGGAGGAAGCATAGCCGGGCACGATTCCGAATTTCCGGATGAACTCCTCGCCCGCCGGAAGCAGAATGGGGGAGCCGAGAAAGTTCTTCACTTTGATTTCCGCCACTTCCAAATCGCCGCGCACCAGGACCAGAATCAACTGTCCGGCATTGTCGAAAAATACGGCCTTGGCGGTTTGCCGTTTTTCCACGCCGAGCAACGAGCAGACTTCCTCGATGGTCTTTTTTCCCGGAGTAGCCTTTTTTTCCAAGGGCAAGAGGTTTTCCTTCACGGACTCGCGGTCGAATACTGCGATTTCCTGATTGGCGGAATAGGTGCCGTCTTCGGAAAGGATGAGGTAGTCTTCGCCATTGGGACTTTCGAGCATGAATTCATGCGCGAGCTTGCCGCCCATAATCCCGGTATCGGATTGCACGATGATAGGGCTGATACCCATGCGGGCGAAAATCCGTTGGTAGGCGGCGTAGGCCTGTTGGTAATAGGCATCCAAATCTTCGTCGGTGGCATGAAAGCTATAAGCGTCCTTCATTACGAATTCGCGGACGCGTACCAATCCCGCTCTGGGCCGAGGTTCGTCGCGGAATTTCAGCTTGAACTGGTAAATCATAAAAGGCAATTGCTTGTAAGATGATAAAACGCTGCGGGCCAAATCGGTAATGGCTTCTTCATGGGTCATGGCGAGAACCATGTCATGTCCGGAGCGATCTTTAAATCGCAATAATTCGGGACCGATGGCATCATAGCGGCCGGATTCCTGCCAGATTTCGCAGGGTTGGGCCAGCGGCAAGTCTACTTCCTGGCCCGAAATGGCGTTCATTTCTTCGCGGATGATGGTTTCGATGCGGCTGAGAATGCGCTTTCCCATCGGGAGAATGGAATAAAGTCCCGAGGCTAATTGCTTGATATAGCCGCCTCGGAGCAGGTAAATGTGGCTGGGAATTTCGGCGCCGGCGGGAGTTTCCCGCAAGGTTTTGACGAGGAGTTGGGATATTTTCATCCCCAAATAATAAAAACTTCGTGAATATCGCATTATAGGGATGAAAAACGGCGCCACCGGGTAGAATGGGGAGGGAGAATCTCGGCACATGTTGGATAGGATTGCGCAGGTCTTTTCCTCTCAAGGGGTTTGGCTGATTGGCCCCAGCCAGCCTGTTCCTTCCTCGTTGCCGGCAAAAGAGGTCAAGCCTCACGCCTTTCCCCCGCAAGCATATAAGCTGGAATTAAGCTCTCAAGCATCGTCCGCGCTTACCCCCGAGGAGCAAAAGCGCGTGGAGGAGTTGAAGGAGCGCGACCGGGAGGTGCGGCGGCATGAGCAGCAGCATATCGCCAAGGCGGGTCCCTATGCGCAAGG
>CAYNXV010000020.1:0-30373 GCA_964401245.1 uncultured Bifidobacteriales bacterium
CTGGCAGGGCGGCGAAACCGGCCTGTATTCCTCCGTGCATCAAATCGCCAGGGGTTTGCAAGGCGACATCAGGGATTTAGCGGGGCGTCTGCCTTTTCCCGCGCGGGTGCTTCTCGACGAATCCCGGAATCTGGTGGAGGCTTCGTTGGAAGCGTCGCAAAGTTGGCGGGCGGAAAATGCGCAACGCGCCCTTGTCCATAATCAAAGGGTTACCCGCGAATTGCTCAAGCTCCAGTCCATGGCGCAATCCATGTCCGGAAGCGGGCAGGGTGAAGGCGAATCCGGATCGGAAGGCGAAGGTGAAGGGCAGGGGAAAGGCCAGGGAGGCTCGGCAGGAGATGATTTCGCCGATCGGCTCAAAGGTATGGGCGGCAAGCAAATGGCAGTCAACCAAGCTACTTATCAGTTGCTCAAGGCTATGCTCGAAGGAAGAAGTCCGGGCGGAGGCGGAGAGGGGCCGGGCATGCGGGAGTTGGCCAATCAGCAAGGCCGCCTAAGCGAAGAGTTGGAAGCCATGGCGGAACAGGCGGGCGACGAAGCCGGCGCGGCGAAAAACCTGCGAAGCCTCGCCGAAGAGGCCCGTGGTTTGGAGGACGATTTGCGCACCGGCCGGTTTTCTCCGCCGGAAATGAAAAACCGGCAGGAGCGTTTCCAAGCCCGGATGCTGGACGCGGCCCGAGCGATGGAACGCCGGGGACAGGAAAAGGAAAGAGAAGGGAAAATCGCCTCCGACAAACGCGCTCTACCCGACGCCTCACCCCTGGACCCCCCCGACGCCCTCCTGCGCATGCTTGAGGACGCCCGCAAGGAATTCCGGAATCTCGACCTGTCCGAAGCGCAAAAGCGTATGCTGGAAGAGTATTACCAAACCCTTATGACCCGGTGACGGCATTATGATCGCTTTTGAACGGATAGACGGCTTGGCGGTGCGGTTCGGAGAAATCCTGATCGGATTATGGGACAGTGTTCGGCGCTTCGTGAAGTTTTTCGCGGAAATGGCGTTGAACCTCCCGCTCATCTTCAAGAACTTCTCCTTCACCGTGGAGCAGATGTACCTCATGGGCATTACTTCGCTTCCCCTGGTGGGGTTGACCTCCATTTTTTCCGGGGCGGTAGCCGCCTGGCAGGCCGCCTATCAGTTCGCGGATTACGTGCCCTTGCGATACATCGGAACCGCCGTAGGCAAGTCCGTAATGCTGGAAGTCGGACCCGTGTTGACGGCTCTGGTGGTGTCGGGTAGGGTGGGCGCCGCCATGGCCGCCGAATTGGGAACCATGGCGGTTACGGAGCAAATCGACGCCATGCGCTGCCTCTCGCTCAACCCCTTCCGTTTTCTACTGGCCCCCCGACTGGCCGCCGGTATGGTGATGCTGCCGCTGCTCACCATCTTTTCCTCCTTCATCGCCATCCTGGGCGCGTTGGCGGTGGTGGTTCTTTTCAAGGACCTGTCGCCCGAAGCGTTTTTCGGAGGGGTCCGACTGTTCTATTCCGACCTCGATATGTTCGTGGGAATGTTGAAAGCTTTCGTATTCGGCATCATCATATCCGTTTTCGGATGTTATTTCGGCTACCACAGTACCCACGGAGCCGAAGGGGTGGGGAAGGCGACCATGGCCTCCGTGGTGGCCTCCAACGTATCGGTACTCATCTCCGGGTTTCTTATTTCCCATTTTCTGCTGAATTGACGGGCCGCTACTTGTCGCCCCTTTCCGCAAAACCGCGGTTCGACTTCCTATTTTAATGATTCACCGAGATCGAAAGGCGCTCCGGAGCCGAGGTGATTTCCGGAAAGGACGACAGCATGATTCAACGATATGTGGGCATGGCGGGATTGCAAGGCGACCTGGTGGATTCGCTGAGGGAATGTTTTTACCGTAAGGCGGCTTCCGAGCAGATAGCAGCCATCAAAACGGTTCTCGCCAGGCATCGCGAGAAAATCCGCCGGCTCAACAAGGGCGGCGCCTCCGGCGCGGAAACGGCCCGCTTCATTTCCGAAATGGCCGATACCCTGATTAGGGTAATGTGGGATCACATCGAAATGACGGTCCCCAACGAAGATAGCCTCGTATCCATCGTGGCGGTCGGCGGATACGGCCGGATGGAGCTTTGTCCGCAAAGCGACATCGATTTGCTGGTACTTACCTCCAATAACCCCGGTCCGGGAGAAATCGCCCAGGCCGAAAACATCATCCGTAATTTATGGGACTACGGATTCATCCTCGGTTCTTCGGTGCGCAGCCTGGCCCAATGCGAAGCCGCTTCCATCAAGGATCCGGAAACCTGGACTTCGTTTCTGAACGAAAGGTTCGTGGCCGGCAATCACGACCTCTACCGTAAATTCGTCAAGCTCATGTCCAAACCGCTTTATCCCTGGCGGACCTCGTCGCTGATCGAATCCAAAATCCAGGAAAGGGAAAAACGCAAGAGCAAGCTCGGCTTTCTGGTGCAACACCTCGAACCGAATCTTAAGGAAGGGATAGGCTGCCTAAGGGACGTCCATTCCCTGATGTGGATAGCCAAGGTGAAGCACGATTGCGATACTTTTCAGGACCTGGTGCGCGAAGGCCTGATAACCCCGCAGGAGCTGGAGGATCTCCGCGTGGGATACGATTTCCTGTTGCAGGTACGGTGCTGCCTACATTTCATCACAGATAAGAAGGACGACTTCTTGGCTTTTCACATCCAACCCGAAGTGGCGGATGAACTTGGATTCACGGAGGAGAACGGACAGAAACCCGTGGAAGTCTTTCTGAAAGTCTTCTACCACCACACCAAAACCCTGAACCGCGTCACCGAAGCCGTAATCGGTCGTTGGTTGAAGCCCCGGAAAAACGGCAAGGTCGCCGTCGCTAAGGAACATCCCCATTTCAAATCTCTGGACGGTACCCTGGAAATCAAAGCTAGGGTAGGCAATCCCTTCCTGGACGATTTAGGGCTTATCCTGGAGTACTTCTCCCTCGGCAACACTTTGGGGTTGGGAGCTTCCAATCATGCCTTCCTACGCATCAAGCAGGCCGTAAGTACCTTGTCCGCGGCTCCGGATTTCAACCCAAAGGAATACCTCCCCGAGTTTCTGCAATTATGTCGGCGGCCCGAAAGAGTAGGCCGGATGCTGCGCGCCATGAACGACGTGCGGCTTATCGGACTCCTGATTCCCGATTTCCATTACATCTACTGCCATAGCCAGCACGACATCTACCATATCTACACCACCGACGAGCATACCATCACCGTGGTCCGCCAATTGGCCTATCTCCCCAACATGGATAGCCCCGAACTTTCCTCCCTCCGGAAAGCCCTGGCGCAGGTCAACGACATGGACGTGATGATATTGGCTTGCTTCTACCACGATATCGGCAAAGGAGTGGGCCCGCGCCACAGCATCTCCGGAGCGAAGATGGTCTACGCATACATGGAAAAGATGGGGTTTTCGGCTTCGCGATGCAAGGAAGCTTCGAATCTGGTCCTGTACCATCTGCTCATGAACGAGACCATCCAAAGGCGGGATTTGGACGATCCCAAGACCATTCGCGATTTCATCACCAAGATCCAAAGCCCGGCCACGCTGCACAAGCTTTATGTCCTCACCTATTGCGACGTTTCCTCCGTTCACCCCGACGCCTGGTCCAACTGGAAGGCCTCGCTCCTGCAGAAGCTCTATGATTCGGCCTTGATGGAAATGCAAACTCCCTTCCATGCGGCAATTTCTTCCCAGTCCATGCAGGACATGCTCATCGAAAACATCTCGCGGCATGTATCCGAGCAGGAGGTCCGCCGGCATTTGCAGTCGCTGCCCCGCCAATACGCCTCTTCGACCTCTCCGGAAGACATCATAGGAGACATCCGTCTTCTGGCCGGGTTGCGGCCCAAGCGTTTCAACGTAAGGGTTTCCGAAAAACCGGCCTGCTGGGAAGTGGCCGTGGTCGCGGTGGACGACTCCCAATTGCTTCAGAAGATCGCGGGAACCCTTACCCACATGGAGCTTTCCATTCTCAGCGCCCGCATCTACACGCGCATCGACGGCGTCGCCATCGACAAATTCCTGGTGTCCGTGCCCGAGGACAATAGGAATACCTGCGCTTCACTGGAAGATTCCCTGGGCCTGGAACTGAAGAAGAATTTCCGCCTCTCACGGGGAGAACTCAACGCATTGCGGTCGAAGTACATGAGCAAGGCGGCGCCTTTCGGGAAGAAAAAGGAATTGCCGGTAATAGCCGAAGTCTCATTTTCGAACACCGTTTCCGACTCCTTCAGTACGGTTGATCTCACCTGCAAGGATCGAATCGGCCTTTTGCATCAGGCCGCTAAAGTCATGGGCGACTTGGAGTTGAACATCCACGGCGCCATACTTACCACCGAAGCGGACAAAGCGATGGATTCCTTTTACATCACCGACATCTACAATCAGAAGATCACCTCCCCCGATCTCATAGAAAAGATCATCGACACGTTGAGAAACGAGTTGAGCACGTAGCAGCAAAAGGTCCTCCGACTCTCGCCTTTCAAAAATTATTTTTTGGATTTGCTTGACTATTTTAGTCAACAACTTTATCATTTAATTACCAAATGATTTTTGGCGGGATGAAATTGAAATCAAGCACCGACATCAAGCAAGCAGAGAAGCAGTCACATGAATGTTTCCCTACCTCTGCAAACCTTACAGCCGTAAGGACGGGAGCCGATAGAGATTTTATTCCAAGTGAAATTTCTTAATCCGGAGGGAGGTGATCACATGGCCGCTAAGAAGAAGGCAACCAAGAAGGCAACTAAGAAGTCCGCCAAGAAAGCAACCAAGAAGGTAGCGAAGAAGGCGACTAAGAAGAAAGTTGCAAAGAAGAAAGTCGCGAAGAAGAAATAATTCGCCCTAATTCTTTACATATCATTCACTTATAAGGAGCGCCGGTTCGCCGGCCTCCTTTTTCTATTGGGGGTGTTTTTACCCTCGAGCCACGCCAACGCCGGCGACATCCGCGACTCCGATTCATCCCCCCGTTCGCATTTTGCCAAAAGGCGACACGGGTAATCCGGATGGATTGCCTCATTTCAAGCGTTGAAAGGAATTTTTATCGGGGATGGAGCAATAGCGTCAACAAAGTTGACGCCTGCCGATTTCGCCTACATGGCTTCGATGACGGGAACTCCGAGCAATTCGAAGGTGTTGCGCAGGACTATTCGGGCGCAATCTACCAGGTACAATCTTTCCGATTCTTCGGCGCTGCCTAAAACCCGGGAGGAATGCAGGAAGCCATGCGTCGCTTCGGCGATTTCCAAGGCATATTGACCCAATCCGCAAGGATCGTCGACCGACAAGGCCGAGAGCAGCCGGTCGGGAAACAGGCTGAGCAGGTAAATCAAGTCCAGAGAAGGCGGATCGATCAGTTTGTCGAAATCGAGATTATCGGCCGAGAGTTTCCGATTGGCGTCTTCACCCCGGGCCTTTCTCAAAATGCTGCATAGGCGCACATGCGCATTTTGTACATAGGGACCGGTATCGCCTTCAAAGCTCAATACCTTGTCCCAATCGAAGCGGATGTCGTTCAACCTTCGATTCTTCATTTCGTTGAACACCAGGGCGCCCACCGCGATTTTACGTGCCAAGTCCTCTTTTCCCGCCAAGGCGGGATTTTTTTCCTGGATTATCTCCAGGATTCTTTCGCCGGCCTTATCGATGACGTCTTTCAAAAGGCTCGCCCTGCCCGTCCGGGTTTTGCCTTTCTCCCATTTTCCCTCTTCGCTCTTGTTGAGAACCAGACCGAAGGGAATGTGCTCGCATTGATCCGCCCACCCGTATCCCATTTTTCTGAGAGTAGAGAATATTTGCTGAAAGTGCAGGGATTGCCCGTTGTCCACGACGTAAAGTGAGCGATCGAAGCCGTAAGTCTGCTTCCGGTACAGGGCCGCCGCCAAATCGCGGGTGGCATAAAGAGTGGAGCCGTCCGATTTCTTGAGGAGCAGGGGAGGGAGGCCTTCCTTTTCCAAATCGACGATGAGGGCTCCCTGACTTTGCGACGACAACCCTTTTTCCTTGAGGAGATTCAGCACCTCCGGAATCCGGTCCAGGAAAAAGGATTCACCCGTATAATGTTCAAACTCGACTCCGAGAATGTCGTATAACCTGCGCAATTCGGATAAGGTGATGTCGCGAAAGGCTTTCCATAGATTCAGGTGGCGTTCGTTCCCGGCTTCCAATTGTTGGAAGGTTTCGCGCGCGCGGTTTTCGAGTTCGGGATCCTGTCGGCTCGCTTCTTCGAACTCTTTATAGAGCCGGTTCAGTTCTTCGATGGTTACCCGGCCCAGGCTTTCCTTGTCTTCGGCTCGGCCCGATCGCAGGTACATGACTATCAACTTGCCGTAACTCGTTCCCCAATCACCCAGGTGATTGACCCGCTCTACGCGGTATCCGGACGCGAGGTAGAGGCAGGCCAGGGCCCGGCCCAACATGGTTCCGCGCAAATGGTGGAAGGCCAGCTCCTTGCCCATGTTGGGAGAGGAAAAATCCAGTACCACCGTTTTTCCTGCGCCTTGTCGGTTATGGCCGTATTCCCTGTCTTCTTTGACGATTCTGCCGAGGACGGAGCGGGCGAAGGCCGGCTTGTTGACGAAAAAATTGAGATAGCCTCCGGCGGCTTCCGCCTTGTCGAACGCCGCGGGCAGCGCGATTTTCTCCGCCAGCTCGGCGGCGATTATCGCGGGGGCTTTTTTATGGGTTTTCGCCAAAACGAAACAGGGAAAAGCGTAGTCGCCCTGGCTCCTCGAAGGAGGCAGGGTTACCGAGGAGAGGATTTGTTCGGGAGGGGATTGCAGAAGAGGTGAAAGGGCGTCCGCTATTTCCTCTTTAAAGCTCTTCATGCTCGTCTTCTTGTTCCTCTTCTGGACTGGCGTAGTCGGCGGGATCCAATTT
Source organism: uncultured Bifidobacteriales bacterium (assembly GCA_964401245.1). Lineage (GTDB taxonomy): Bacteria > Fibrobacterota > Fibrobacteria > UBA11236 > UBA11236 > JBGTHM01. The sequence continues at coordinate 6,902 of CAYNXV010000020.1, forward strand.
GGTGACTTTGGCGTCCGCCCAAAGTCTTTCCAGGGAATAATAGGTCCGGGTATCCTTTTCGAAAAGATGGATGATGAGATCGCCGTAGTCGATGATGGCCCAGCGCACCCCTCCGTGGTATTCCGCGCGGAGACTCTTGATTCCCTTCCGGCTCAACGCGCGCGTGGTGCCGTTGATGATGGCGCGCATCTGCGATTCGTTCTGGCAGGTGCAGATGAGATAGAAGTCGGTGATGGTGGACAGCCCCCGCAAATCGAGGAGCACCGCATCCTCAACCTTTTTGGAAAACAGTACCTGTGCCGCCAGGCGGACCACTTCCATGTCTTCGACGGACTTGTTTTTTACTACTCCGGATTTCGCCATCGCTTCATCAGCTCCTCATAATCTTTGCCTACGAATACCGTCGCGTCCACCATGGCCAGGGTATCGGCCAGGTGCACGAGATTTTTTGTGTGCAGCGTTTTCGCCAAATCTTCCGCGATGGTCGCCGACTCCGTTCGCGCCACCACCAGGGTGCGCTCATAATTCCACATTTCGGCGTTGCCGAATTCAATGACATCGAAACCCAGGTCGGACAGGTAATTGCGGAACTGTTCCGCGGCTCCCGGTTTTCCGCATCCATTCAATACCTGGATTTGCCCCGTATTGGGAATGAAATCCCGTTGTTCTTCTTTACGGCACCCGCTCAACCATAAGGCCACAACCACGCCTGCCCAAGTCGAAAGGGGTAAGATGCGGATGGGGAAAAAGGCGGGGAATTGTCTACGGTTCGGCAAATTATCGTAGACCGTTGTGTCGGAAAGGGGCGAAGGGTCCGTAGGCTTTCGACGCATCCTCGCCATTGAACCAGTGCAGCGAAATGACGCTGTTTTCGGTAGGACGGTATTCCAATCCCACATGGGGCATGATGAAAGAGGCCGATTGCAAGTGATTGGCGAAATTCCGCGAATCACCGTTGCCCCCCATATTGGAATAGAAGGGGGTATGCATGCCCAGGTCCACCCGCAAAAGCAGGGGATCGGCGAGTTGATAGGAAAGGGTATTCAAATAGACGCCGGAGGAATAGGAATTTCCCCCACCGGAGGAAAAACCCACGGAATAGCTTTGGCTCATGGAAAATCGGTTGGGATTAAGCAACGAAAAGCCCACTTCGGACGCCGGCTGGAATTGGGGGGAAATCAAACTGGATTTGTCGAATCCACTGCGTTCGGTCAATACCGTAGATACCCCGGATTCGGCGTTTTGGGGGCTGAATACCTCGGAATGGGCTGGAATGGAGAAAATGCCGGCTAAAAACCCCAGAGACATCAAAAATCGAAAGGTTTTACTTGCACCCATGGCTACCTATTAATATAACACCGGCTCAGGTCGATGGGAAGTTTTTCGCGTCCACATGCACGATTTTGGGCTTATGCGCCGCCCATTCGGGTCCGTCCAATAGGGCATAGGTCAAAACGATTACGATATCCCCGATTTGCACCAAGCGCGCCGCGGCTCCATTGATGCAGATATCCCCCGAATTGGGCTTGCCTTCGATGGCATAGGTCTCGAAACGCTCACCGTTATTGAGGTTGACCACGGTGACCTTTTCAAATTCCCGGATATCGGCTTTTTCCATCAAAACCGGATCCAACGTAATCGACCCGTTGTAATTCAGGTTGGCATCGGTCACGGTGGCACGATGGATTTTGGACTTCAACAATTCTCGCAACACGTTTCGGTATCTTTCAAAGAGGCGATTAAAATACTAAAAATCGAATGCCAACAAACCGTTACCCGGTCCCGCGGGGAGGGGGAGCGGAGCCTGCATGCTGAACCTGCCGGCCTCCTGATTATCTACGTAGCGGGTGTCCAGAAACGCGTCGGCCGCGCTCCAGAACATCGAACCTAACATGACTATGGGATATATCGGCTGGATATCGCCGGTAACGCTATGGGTGTGGGCGAAGGTGAGGATGGCGGAGGTGGCCGCAATGGCCGAGAGCGTGAATCCATACCAGAACCTGTCGGTGCGATACTGGTAATGTCCGGGCAGTACGAAGGTAATCAAGGGGGAGAAATTGCTGCCGGCATCTTTCCGATAGCTCCTGTCTATGTCGTCGTCTTCCATGCCGGCCTTTTTTTCGTTCAGCCAATGGGCCTTGGTGACGCCCAGCCGCTTCCAGGGTTCGGAAAAATATTCGTTGGGAGTGATGCCGAGTTCCAAAAGCATATATAGCCGAGTCTTCGACATGCCGCTTTCCCGCACCTTTTGGAATTCTTCCTGAGATATTCCAAGATCCTCGTAGGTAAGCCCTTCCCATTCATCGGGTACTTGGGAAAAACCGGATATAGGCGACAAAAGGGCCAGAAAAACGAGCAAGGGGAGGAATGTACGAACGGGCATGGGGAGATTTTCCTTCCTTCGGGTTCGAACTGTTCTCTTTACCGGGTAAAGGAATGGTGCCGAGGGGGGGACTTGAACCCCCACAGAGTTGCCCCTATCGGATTTTGAGTCCGACGCGTCTACCAGTTTCACCACCTCGGCACAGCGGGAAGGAAATATAGTTCTTAACCGGGATATTTCTCAATGAAATTCGCCCGGATCGACCCATCCGTTATTCGCGTGGGAGTCCTGGGTTCGGTACCGGGCTTGTCACCGCCTTATGGCAAGGGCCTGCCAACCCTGTGGGCTCAAGTGCCGCTCCGCCCAGGTTTCGGCGTCGATGCGAGTGGGGAAGCCGCCTACAAACACCCGGTAAAGTCTTTTTCCATCCAAATCCCGGATGATGTCGGCTTGGTGGCCGAGGTCTCGCAAGCGCGTCTCGAGATTTCGGGCATTTTCCATTTGGGAAAAGGCCCCTACTTGTAACACATACGGGCCGTCTTTAACCCTCTCGGGCTGGGAAGCCCCGGGTGCCTGCGTTTGCTGCGGGAGCAAACCGGTTTCCACTGCTCCCGGAAATTGAGTCCTTAACAATGCCGCCAGCCGGCTGCCGGCTTGGCTTCCAGGGCCTTCGATGCGCGTCAGCAGCAGCAACAAGGCGGGACGGGCATCGTCGGGAGCCGATTCCAACGCGATGCGGCCGGAGCGCAGCGCCTCCGCCGTATCTCCTTGAGCCAGTGAGGTGCGGGCCAAACCTTCCCAGGCCAGCGCATGATAATAATTGCCGGGAGTGATTTTCTTATGCAATCCCTCCAGATAGATCCGACTCGAGTCGATATAGTCATTCTTCCCGGGCGAGTTGGCCTGGGCAAAAATCAAACAGGCATGGGACATCCAATAATGGGCGGGTTCCATCCAATCGCCCTCGGGATACTGTCGCAGATAATCCCGGAAATAGGGGATGGCCATATGGTATTGTCCCACGGCATAAAAATACTGGGCCGTGCGGTAGAGGCTTTCCCCGTGTTCGGGACCCTTTTTCTTTCCGTCCGCCACACCGCGAAAAAGCCGATGGGATTTTTTACCGTCCAGGGAAAGCTTGGCGGCCAGGAAGCGGGCTTCCTGCGAGTCGGGGTTTTTCTTCAGCGCGGATTCGCTCAAGTTGCGGGCGGAATCCACCTGACCCGAGAGAATAAGCTTTTCCAGATGGCTTGGGGAGGAAAGCGCGAGAGTCTCGACTCCCGTAGCCGACAGTATGGCGCATATTGCCCAGACTTTCCGCACCAGAATGGAATTCATGCCATGGGTTTGGGGGAAGAGGGGTTTTCCGGGCCGGATGGAGAAGTCTTCGCTTTCTTTACGGCCCCATCCTGCTGGGCGGATTGCAACATATGGATTTCGCCGTTAAGCCGCGTGATATCGCCATTCCGTTCGGCCAATTCGTTCTGCATTTCCACCAGGCGATCGTCTTTGCGCCGCAACTCCCGTTTGAAGCCGTAAGCTCTTTTGAGGTCCAAGGCGAACCAGATGAGGGCTCCGGACAGAAAGCTGAGGACAAGCCAGAACCCCAAGGCCATCGAGTAGCGGTATTTGATGAAAACCATCTCTACAGGCTGGCCGAGGTAGCCCTGGTTTTGAAAAATGAAAACAAGGATGACGGCGACGATGATGAAAAAAAGCAGGCGTTTGAATACGTCCATGGCAGTCCCTCTTTCAGCTATGCGAAGGCAGGAGCTCGCCGCGCAGCACGGTGCCTTTTCGCGCTGCGATGCGGGCGCGCACCAAATCCCCGGCGGCGATGCCGGAATAGGCCGGCACGACGACTTTTTTGAAGCAATCCGATTTGCCTATCCACTCCTCGGTCGAACGGGCGGAAGGTCCTTCCAACATGACTTCGGTTTCGCCTCCCACCATGGCGTCCAACGCCGCTTCGCTGATGCCCGTTTGCAAGGCGATGACCCGTTCCAGCCGCTCTTGCTTCGCTTCGGCGGAAAGGGTTTCGGGTTCCGCGAAGGCGGGCGTGCCTTCGCGGGGTGAATAGGAAAACATGAAGGCGCTATCGAAGCGCACTTCTTGCATAAACGAAAGCGTTTCTTCGAAATCGGATTCGGTTTCGCCGACAAAACCCGTGATGATGTCGGTGGTAATCCCGATTCCGGGCATGGCGGCGCGCAGATTCTCCACGATCGCAAGATATTTTTCGCGGGTATATTGCCGCCGCATTTTTTTCAGCATGCGATTCGAACCCGATTGTAGGGGAAGGTGCACATGTCCGCACACCTTCGGGCATTCCGCCATGGCGGCTATTACCTCGGCGTCGAAATGTCGGGGATGGGGAGAGGTAAAGCGGATGCGGGCGAGGCCTTCGACTTCGTTGAGAAGACGGAGCAACCCGGCGAAATCGGCGCCCTCCGTGCGATAGGAATTGACGGTCTGACCCAGCAGGCAGACTTCCTTCACGCCCGCGGCCACCGCCCTCTGCACCTCTTCGAGAATGAGTTCGGGGTCCCGGCTTCGCTCCACGCCGCGGACCAGGGGCACGATGCAATAGGTGCATTGTTTGTTGCAGCCACGCATGATGGTAATGTGGGTGGACACCGGCGAATCGAGCTTGGCCATCAAGCCGTCATAGTTTTCCAAGGAGCTTTGCTCCGTCAGGATGGCGGGAATCCCTTGCGCGGGCTCAAACAGCTTTTCTTCCAGTTCCCGGTAATTGTCGGGGCCCACTACGAAATTGACATGGTCGAGCGCTACGGGAATTTTTTCGCCGTGATTCTGGGCCATGCAGCCCACCACCGCGATGCGCATGGAGGGATTTAGCTTTTTGTAATACCGCATGGCGGCGATGCGGGCATAGGCCCTGTCTTCCGCGCCTCCGCGAATCGAGCAGGTATTGACCACCACGATATCGGCGCCGTCGGGCGACTCGATTTTTTGCAAACCGCGCTTTTCCAACATCTCGGCAATCATGTTGGAGTCGTAAACGTTCATTTGGCAGCCATAGGTGGCCAGGTGGTATTTTTGCATAATGGGTAGCGTGTGCAATTTAACTTTTTTCGGCACGCCCTGGTCTTATCGGTTTGAATTTAAAAGGCGTGGCGGCCGATGAGTTCCGGCAATTCGGAGAAATGGGAGAAAGCAGGGGAATAATCTTGGAATTCCCCGGCCTCCGAGCCGTATCCTTCCTTAAACAACACAAACCCGACCTCGTCATTTTGCGCAACCTTAAAGTCCTGCCATCCATCTCCCACCAACACAGTGTTCCGCGAGGAGGCGCCGATTTGTTGCCGAATATGTCTCAATGCTCCGGGATCGGGCTTTTTACCCCAGGGATTATCCCCACCCAGCACTTGGGTGAAAAAAGCAGCCAAGCGAAGCTCTTCCAGGATTCTAAGGGTTGCCGCCAGGGGCTTGTTGGTAAGGACGGCCAATGGGATGCCCGCCAAGGCTTCGAGGGCTTCTCTTACGCCGGGAAAGGGACGGGTGAGATGAGTGCAATTGTCGGTGTAATGCGCAAGAAAGGCGCTCAGCACCCGCTGGGGGAGCCCAATCCCGTCGCCTGTGGCATGGCCGTATTCGGCGATATCTTCGGGCAGGCAGCGCATCACCAATTGTTCCGCGCCGTCGCCGATACCGCTGCGCACGACATGCTCCGTCACCTCCGGCATCCCAAGCTTTGCCAGGGCATGGTTGACGGCCGCGGCGATGTCGGGAAGAGTATCGACGAGAGTGCCGTCCAAATCAAAGACCACCAATTTGCGCATTCCCTTAACTTAGCAAACCCAGGTTATCTTTTCGCCGTGGCAATCCGGCGTACCTTCCGCAAATCCGTTGGCAAATTCGCTTATACGTCCGCTTGCATGTCCGTTCTTTTTTTATGTTCAGCCCTGTATGGCCACCCCGCGGTGGAATTCTCCTCTGCAGGCAGGGACAAATGCGGGTATTTACCGGATCATCTTGCCAAGGCAGGCGCCGCCTTGGCCCCTCCCGAAATTCCCCACTGGGGTTATGGATACGATTCTCTCCTGGCGGACCTGGCTGCGTGGAGCGCTTCTCCGCATGTCGCCATCGATTCCATCGGATCCTCGGTGCAGGGGCGAGCCCTGTGGAGGGTGACCGTTACGCAGGCGATACCCCTGGCCCGCGGTTCGGCCTCCCATGCCGCTCTCCCGGAGCATAGGGAAAGGATTTTCATCCATGCCCGCACCCATCCGGCCGAAGTGCAAACCTCGTGGATAGCGCGAGAAATGATGGCGCTGCTGCTGGGAGACGGGGAAGAGTCGGTCTCGCTCCGCAGCCGGTATATTTTCCACTTGGTTCCCATGTTCAATCCCGATGGTGTGGAATTGGAGAAGGCGCGGGAAAATGCCAACGACATCGACCTGGAAAGCAATTGGAACAAGCCGGTGATCCAACCGGAAGTGGCTGCGCTCAAAGCCCATTTCGAAGGACTGATGAAGGAGCCCAATCCCATCCGCGTGGCTCTCAACCTGCATTCCGACGTGACTTTCGGCACCCGATTCTTTGTTTTTCACGATGCCAACGGGACCTCCGGTAGATTTGAAGAGCTGCAAAAATCCTTTATCGGCAAGGTGCGGGGATTTTTCCCGGCCGGCATCAAGCCCTGGGATTTCTATATCACTTGGAAGTCGGGCACAGGGATGCAATATCCGGAAGGTTTTTTTTGGAGCCGCCACGGGGATTCGGTGATGGCCCTGACTTTCGAAGACACTAATTCACCTTTGGCCACCCATTTCGACAGCACTGCCCGGGCCCTGCTGTTGGGGGCTGCGGAGTATATCAGTGATCCGCCGCAAAGCGTGATAACACCGCTTGCCAGGGGCACCTGGAGGGTAATACCCGTTGCGGGCGGGATAAGGCTGACGGGTTTACCCGGCACACGCATCGAAGGCCTGCCTTGGGTATTGCACAGCCTTTCCGGCAGGCGGCTGGGGTCCGGTGTGGTGGGTGGGAGCGGGTTCATACCCTGGAGTCGCCCTACTGGTTCGATGGAACCCGCTTTTTTGAGTCTTGAGGGGTCCGGTCAACGGTTGGTTTTCAAGATTTGGGGAGCGAATCCGGGACTTGCGGGCCGGCCTTGATGGGCGCGCATCAGCCCGCCCCGTGAGGGTTCGGGAATGACCGGTTCCGACGCGATATTCCACCGGAATCCTCGTCATTGAATGTAAATTTCTCCCAACGCCATGATGACCGCTCCGGAGTTATTCGAACGCCTCAAAGCCTCTAAAATAGGGGGCAAGGCCTGTACCTACACTTTGGAAAAGTGCGAGGAACTGGTTCCGGTCATCAATGCCATCAACGAAATCAAGAAACAGCGCAATGCCGTCATCCTGGCGCATTCCTACGTCAGCCCCGACATTGTCTACGGCGTGGCCGATTTCGTAGGCGACTCCTACGGACTCAGCAAGGACGCGGCCGCCACCCAGGCGGATACCATTATTTTCGCTGCGGTCCGGTTCATGGGAGAAACCGCCAAGATATTGAGTCCCGAAAAACAGGTGCTGATACCGGCCACCGACCCCGGATGCTCCTTGGCCGACTCCATCACCGGCGACGACGTACGACGGCTCAAGACGCTGCATCCCGAACATACATTCGTGTGCTATATCAACACCACGGCCGAGGTAAAGGCCGAATGCGACGTCTGCGTGACGTCATCCAACGTTTACCGCATCGTCGAAGCCATTCCCAACGACAAGATTTTCTTTTTGCCCGACAGACTGATGGGCCTCAACCTGCGCGACGAAATGGCGCGGAGGGGCGTGGCGAAGGAAATCCTACTGCATGACGGCGTCTGTTACGTGCACGAGCAATACGAGCCCGAGATGGTCCGCTTCATGCGCGCCAAATTCGACAATCTCAAAGTGGTCAGCCACCCGGAATGCAGTCCGGAGATTTTGCGGCAATCCGACTATGTCGGAAGCACCAACCAGATGCTCGATTACGTAACCGCCAGTAAAGACTCCAATTTTCTCATGCTCACCGAATGCGGGCTCGCCTCCCGATTGGAAGTGGAGCTGCCGGGAAAACATTTCGTCGGCTCCTGTACCATGTGCCGTTATATGAAATCGAATTCGCTGCGCGAGATTCTGCGGGTGCTTATCAATCCCAAGCCCGAAGACCGCATCGAAATCGAAGAGAGCATCCGCCTCCGGGCGCATAAATGCATCGACGCCATGTTCAAATATGCCGAGCCACCCGTTTCGATGCCGGGATCATGCGACTGAATTTCGAGCGCCGTTGCGCCCATCCCGGAGAACGCTGATATGTCGACCCGGCTTTTCATGGTGCTCAACCTGCTGGTAAGCGCGGCGGCGGTGACCCTGCTGGTGTGGCTCATCTATTTCCGCGAAGCCCAGGAAGCGGCTTTTTCCCTGGGCTTTCTGCCCGCTACCAACGCCGGCCTCAACGGTTTGAGCGCGATTTTTCTCGTCAGAGGCATGATGGCCATACATGCCGGCAAACGCGAATTGCACGAAGCCTGCATGAAGTTGGCCCTGGTTTTTTCCGCCCTGTTCCTGATTGCCTATATCTTCTACCACACCTTTCATGGCGACACTCTATTCCAGGGCCAAGGGCTTATTCGTCCGATTTATTTCGCCATTTTGATATCGCACATCGTTTTATCCATCCTGGTTCTGCCCATGGTTTTCACCTCGTTTTTCTTCGCCTTGAGAGGATCGTTTCCGGCACATAAGAAAATAGCCCGGATAACCTTCCCGATATGGCTCTATGTCTCGGTCACCGGAGTCGCCATCTTCGTTCTGCTCAAGGTCTATTCATGAAGCCACGCAATCAAGACATTCGCCGGACCGTGCGCAACGCCCTGGGAATGGTTGTCGCCGGGGAAAATTTCTAAATTGACGCCGACTCCCGTTTACCATCGTCCGGAAGTTAAAGTGACTCATCCAAAGGCATCGAACTACCGCCCCGGGCTACATTATTTCGCCGTGGCCATCAGCCTGCTGACTCTGGGACTGCTATTCATCGGCGGAATGGTCACCAGCACCGACTCGGGCCTGTCCGTTCCGGACTGGCCTACCACCTATAACTACAACATGTTCACGTTTCCACCTTCCATGATGGTGGGAGGCATTTTCTACGAACATGGACATCGTTTGGTGGCCTCCCTGGTGGGATTCCTGATGATCCTCCTTTCCGTGGCGCTCTTTCGCCTCGACGGTCGCGCCTGGTTGCGTTGGACGGGTTTCGCGGCGCTTCTGCTGGTTATCGGCCAAGGCGTTCTCGGTGGATTGACGGTTATCTATAAACTGCCCTTGGGCGTTTCCGTGGCGCATGCTTCCGTCGCCGAGTTGTTTTTCCTGCTTACGGTGATGATCGCCTTCGCCACTTCCAGAATCTGGATGGAATCCGATTCCACGGTCGCGAAAGATGCGACGGGAATCCGCCTGGCGCTGATACTGTGCGGCATGATTTTCCTCCAAATCGTGGCGGGCGCCATCGTGCGCCATAGTGCGGCCGGAATGGCTATTCCCACCTTTCCGTCGGCTTTCGGAGGTTGGGTGCCTCCCTTCTGGAATACGGGAATATTCTTTCACTTTCTTCATAGTCGCATCGGGGCGCTATTCATCGTGGTATTGGGAGGAGTCCTTTCGGTCAGGATGTTTTCCGCTCGCGGCCCGCAAGCGCTACTCCACCGCAGTCTGGGCGGCTTGTTGCTGTTTCTGTTGGCCTTGCAAATCACCTTGGGCGCCTTCACCATCTGGAGCGGTAAAGCGCCGCTTATCGCTTCGCTGCACATGGCCGTCGGCGCCTTGATTTTCGGGGTCAGTTTTTTAATTTTTCTGGCTTTTACCCGCTTCCAAACCCGGTGAATACAAAGGACGCTCGGCGAAAATGCAGTCCATAGCGCGAGAGCGGCAAAGCATCGCTCCCAGACCGGTCAAAGTGGGCGGTTTCATCGAATTGATGAAGCTGCGCATGGCGGTGCAGATATTGTTCACCACCTTCGTCGGCTATTTGCTGGGCGCCGGAGATGATTTCCGGTTTTTCATCCTGCTTCACGTCATGCTCGGAACGGCGATGCTGGTTATCGGATCGTTCGCATTGAACCAGGCCATCGAAAAGCGTTTCGATAAATTGATGCTCAGAACCCGCGCAAGGCCTGTTCCCAGCGAAAGGGTAGGGCAGACGGAGGCGTTTTCCTTCGGGTTACTTTGTTTTTTCGCGGGTACCGGATACCTCTATTTCATGGTGAACCCGCTTACCGGCATTCTCGGCGCGGCGGCCTTGATTCTTTATGCGGCGGTATACACTCCGCTGAAACGATTTTCCAGCTTGAATACCCTCATCGGCGCAGTGCCTGGAGCGCTCCCTCCCCTGATGGGATGGACGGCGGCTCAGAATTCGCTTGGATATGGAGGCCTGGTTCTGTTCTTTCTGCTTTTCTTCTGGCAGATCCCGCATTTTCTGGCCCTGGCCTGGATGTATAAAGACGATTATACCGCGGGTGGATTTCGCATGCTCAGCGTCACCGATCCCAGCGGCGCCGCATGTTTCCGGCATATTCTGCTGCAGACGCTCTGCCTCATCCTGATCTCGCTATTTCCTTTCGTGGCGGGAATTGCAGGCCCCTATTACCTGGTGGTGGCTTTGATGGCGGGCGGATATTTTCTTTACACGGGCATCGTACTTTATCGGGAGAGAAGCCGCGAGGCCGCCCGCCGGGTGTTTATGGCGTCGCTTCTCTATTTACCGAGTCTTTTATTCATGTTGATTTTGAGCAAGATGGTGCTGTAAACACTTGTCATACGGTTTGATAGGATTATTCAGCCGAATCGGAATCGGTAGATTCGGCAAATTGTCAGAAGGTTCGCCATTGAAAAGCGCAAACCTTGAAAGTATAATTTGGCGGGTTTTCAATTAGAACAATGCAGGCAATATTGCCGGCGCCTATAACCTCGGCAACAACTTCAATCAAGGGTGTAGCCCTTTCCGGGAGAGCGGATTAATGGTATTTCCGCGATGGACGAACAAGGTACCGTTTTGGTTACTGGTAACCTTAACTTTACTGGTCTGCGCTATTGTCTTCATTTTCTGGTATTGGGCTTCCCCAAAGCACCTTGAAGTGGGATATCAACCCCGGCAGCCCATCGATTACAGCCACAAGCTGCATGCCGGTCAACTGGGCATCGATTGCCGGTATTGCCACCATCTGGTCGACAAAAGCAAGTTCGCCGGTGTTCCCGCCACCGAAACCTGCCTGAACTGTCATACGCAAATCAAAAAGGATTCTCCCGAAATCGTGAAATTGCGGGAATTCCATGCCGCCGGGAAGCCGGTGCCCTGGGTTCGGGTGCATAAGCTGCCCGACTATGTCTACTTCGACCACAGCGCGCATGTGAACAAAGGCGTCAGCTGCATCAGCTGCCATGGCCGCGTGGACCAGATGGACGTGGTCCGGCAAACCGAACCGATGAGCATGGCCTGGTGCATGGATTGCCACGAAGCGCCGGCCGCCAATATCCGGGATAAAAGCCTGGTCACCAAGTTGGCCTGGACACCCGAGGGCGACGCCCTTGAGTCCGGACGTAAGTTCATGGATATGTATCACGTTAAACCCCGGACGGATTGCACGACATGTCATCGCTGAACCTGGATCCGAAAAAGTCCGCTCCCATGCAGTGGAAAAGCCTGGATGAACTCGCCATGAGCCCGGAGTTCATGGCCGGTTTGGACCGTGAATTTCCCGACGGCGCGGATACATCAAGCGGAGTGGATCGCCGCCAATTCCTCCAGGTAATGGGGGCTTCCTTCGCATTCGCAGGCCTTACCGGATGCGATGTGGTCCGCCGTCCCAAGCACGAAATCCTTCCGTATAATCAAATGCCGGAACATCTGATTCCGGGCAAACCCCAGTTCTACGCGACCACGACCACCTTGGGCGAAGAAGTCATGGGTGTTTTGGTGGAAAGCCATGAAGGCCGTCCTACCAAAATCGAGGGAAATCCCCAGCACCCTTCCAGTCAGGGCGCTACCGGAAAGTTTGAGCAAGCCTCGATACTCGACCTTTATAGCCCCACTCGCAGCCAGAGTCCTTTAAAACAAGGCGCGGCTTCCAGTTGGGAGAGTTATTGGCAGGAAATGGCGCCGCTAATCCAACGTTTTCGGCAAAATGGCGGCGAAGGTCTGCGGATAATGAGCGGATATATCACCTCTCCTTCATTCGCCGCGGTTAAACGGCATATCCAGGAGACTTTCCCCAAGGCTCGCTGGGTGGTCTATGAACCCGTGAACCGGGACAATGTCCGCATCGGATTGCTCGGGGCGGTGGGGAAGCCGGTTGAGGCCCATTATCGCCTTGAGGCTTCCAAGCGCCTCCTGTCCGTGGATTGCGATTTTCTCGATTCCGAATTGAATCATGTAGCCAACGCCAAGTCATTCGCGAAAACCCGCAATCCCGACTTGGGTCTGGCGGGCATGAGCCGACTTTATGCCATTGAAGCCCGTTATTCCGTAACCGGTGGGGCTGCGGATCATCGTATCCGCGTCAAACACGGGCGCATTCCCGCGGCACTGGGCCTGGTGGCCCGGGAATTGTCCAAGCTGGGCATTCAATTCAATGCCGGAGAAACCCAACTTATCGAAGCCATTCTCTCCGGGAGCGACGGCGATGTCGCAGGGCTATCATCCGATTATATCTCCGCATTGGCGGCGGATTTGGCGGCCCATCGGGGAGCCTCATTGGTTCTGGTCGGGAAGCACCAACCTCCTCTTACCCATGCGCTTGGCCATGCGGTTAACCGGGCATTGGGCAATGTAGGCGCCACCGTGCAATACAAGTTGTCTCCCACTTTCGGATTCAATCAAGACTCACCGGCCTCTTCCGTGGCCATTCGTGAACTTGCCGCCGACATGGAAAAGGGAGCCGTAGACACTCTATTGATGCTTGACGTCAATCCGGTTTATACCGCTCCGGCCGATGTGAATTTTTCCGGGCACCTGGCCAAGGTAAACCATGCCGTTCATCTGGGTTCCGAGGTGAACGAGACGGCCGAAGCATCCGGTTGGCATTTGCCGTTGTCCCATTATCTCGAGCATTGGAACGATGCCTTGAGCTTCGACGGCACCGCCAGCATAGCCCAACCTTTGATTTCGCCTCTTTACGAAACCTTGTCCCAGTCCGAAGTTCTGGCCAGACTCTTCGATTACCGTTTCCGGGACAGCCTGGATATCGTAAAAGGCTTTTGGATGAGCCGCAACGGGCAAATGGGATTCGATTCAGCGTGGCGCCGCTGGCTGCACGACGGGATTATCGAAACCGGCGCTTTGCCCCAAGTCGGGGCTGATGCGAATGTCGGCATGGAGCCGTTTTTGAAGGCGCACACCGGAGTTGAAACCGGAACGGCTGCGGGTGAAATCGAGCTTGTGCTTCTTGAGCATCCCAATTTATACGATGGCCGCTTCGCCTCGAATTCCTGGTTGCAGGAACTGCCCGAGCCCATAACCAAAATCTGTTGGGACAATGCCGCCTATATCGGACCCGAATTGGCGGAGAAGCTGGGCATCAAGAACGAGATTATTTCAAAAAGTGAAAAGGGCACCCCGCTGGGCCAATTCGCCAAACCCATGGTTCGGGTAAGCCGGGGCAAGCATTCCCTGGAATTGCCGGCATGGGTGGTCCCCGGAATGGCGGCTGATACCCTTGTCGTCCACCTGGGATATGGCCGCGCCAAGGGATCGGATGTAGCCGTCGGCGCCGGATTCGACGCCTATCCTTTGCTGGAAAACCGCGTCGGCCAACCCCTGGCCGTCAAAGTGGAAGTGACGGGAAAGAAATACGAATTGGCGTGCACCCAGGACCATTGGTCGATGGAATCGCGGCCCATTGTCCGGGAAGCCGGGCTGGAAGTTTACGATAAGCGTCCCGATTTCGCCAGCGATGAGAATATGAATCCCCATCCGCCCTTGAAGGCGCTTTGGGAGGAGCATAACTATTCCAAAGGCATGCAATGGGGCATGACCGTCGACCTGAACAGTTGCAACGGATGTTCCGTTTGCATAGTCGCCTGCCAAGCCGAGAATAATATTCCCGTGGTCGGCAAGGACCAGGTGATTCGCGGGCGCGAAATGCATTGGATCCGCATGGATCGGTATTTCTCCGGCGATGTCGAAAATCCGGAACTGGTATTCCAGGCCATGCTGTGCCAACATTGCGAAAACGCTCCCTGCGAAGCGGTATGTCCGGTTTCCGCTACGGTGCATTCGAATGAAGGTTTGAACGAAATGGTGTACAACCGCTGCATCGGCACGCGGTATTGCTCGAACAACTGCCCCTACAAGGTGCGGCGTTTCAATTTCTTCAACTTGACCAATAAATATACCGAATCCGAAAAGATGCAGAAAAACCCCGATGTTACCGTGCGGTTCCGGGGCGTCATGGAAAAATGCACCTATTGCGTGCAGCGCATCAGCCAGGCGCGTATCGCCTACAAGAACAAAGGCAAGGAATCCATCCCCGACGGCGCGGTGGTTCCCGCTTGTGCGCAGGCTTGCCCGACCGATGCCATCGTTTTCGGGGATATCAACGACCCCAAGAGCCGGGTATCCGCCATGAAAGCCCACCCGCGCAATTACGGAGTCTTGGAAGAAATCTATACCAAGCCCAGGACCAGTTATCTGGCCAAGGTGCGAAATCCCAATCCGGCCATAGTGAAACTTTCTCAGGCAGCGACAAAGGCATAGGGGAGCCAACGGAAAATGATTCGACGCGACAATACCCTTCCCAGACCGACGCTGGTTGAAAGCGATAGCTTCGGCGAGGTTACGGCGATTATCAGCTCTCCTACCGAGCCGGTAAGGACTCCCAAGACTTGGCATATCCTATTCCTGGCCAGTCTGTCCCTGCTTTGCCTGCTGGGAGTCATGCTCGCCTACCTGGTATGGGAAGGCACCGGAATCTGGGGTGTCAACATGCCGGTGGCATGGGGCTGGGCCATCGTCAACTTCGTGTGGTGGATCGGTATCGGCCACGCCGGCACGCTCATCTCGGCCATCCTTTTCCTTTTCAGGCAGAAGTGGCGTACCGCCATCAATCGCTTCGCCGAGGCCATGACCATTTTCGCGGTGATGTGCGCCTTTATTTTCCCCGCCCTCCATGTGGGCCGGGTATGGGTGGCGTATTGGATGTTTCCGCTGCCGAATTCCATGGGCATGTGGCCCAATTTCCGCAGCCCGCTTTTATGGGACGTATTCGCGGTAAGCACTTATTTCACCGTCTCCCTGCTTTTCTGGTATGTCGGATTGGTGCCGGATTTGGCCACGTTGCGCGACAGGGCCACCGGCAAATTGAAGAAGACGTTGTATGGCATTTTCGCCCTGGGTTGGCGCGGAGCCAACCGGCATTGGCAGAATTATGAACGTACCTATCTGATTCTCGCCGCCATTTCCACCCCGCTGGTGCTCTCCGTGCACAGTATCGTCAGCTTCGACTTCGCGGTTTCGAATGTTCCCGGATGGCATACCACCATTTTCCCGCCCTACTTCGTAGCGGGAGCCGTATTTTCGGGTTTCGCCCTGGTGTCTACTCTCATGATCATCGCGCGCAAGGTATATGGGCTCGAAAAACTCGTAACCATGCACCATCTCGACAACATGAACAAGTTCATGCTGGCTACGGGCACGATAGTGGGATATGCCTACGCCATGGAATTTTTCGTGGCCTGGTACAGCGGAAACCCCTACGAACGCTTCGCCTTCATCAACAGGGCGCTTGGCCCGTTCGGATGGGCCTATTGGATCATGCTGTTCTGCAACGTGGTTTCACCGCAACTGTTCTGGTGGAAAAAAATCCGCCACAACCTGCTGGTCACCTTCATCATTACCATATTCATCAATATCGGCATGTGGTTCGAGCGCTTCGTCATCGTAATCACCTTGCATGCGGATTTCCTGCCTTCCTCATGGGGCTATTACCGGCCTTCGTGGGTGGACGTCCTGACCTATGTCGGCACCTTCGGCCTGTTCGGCACCTTGTTCCTTTTGTTCCTGCGCTTTCTCCCTGCCTTGGCAATCTCCGAGGTCAAAGGAGTCATGCCTGAGGCCAGTCCCCATCACGGGCACCACGATAAAGAGGCGCTGACCACGGGAGGAGGGCACTAACATGGACAATACGAAATCAGTCGATACCCTTCCCGCCACCGGATCCAGCGGCACCCCCCCGGGTTCCAAACCCTTCGGGATGTTGGCGGAGTTCGCTTCGCCCGGGGATGTATATGAAGCGGCCAAGAAGGTGCGCGATGCCGGATACAAACATTGGGACGTGCATAGCCCTTTCCCCATTCACGGTATGGACAAGGCCATGGGTATCGGCCAATCCAAAGTGGGGTTCATCGCTTGGACCGGAGGTCTTTGCGGAGCGCTGGGCGGTTTCTCCCTGCAATATTGGGTCAGCGTCCATGCCAATCCATTCATCATCGCAGGCAAGCCGTTCAACAGCTATCCCGCCTTCGTGCCGGTCACTTTCGAGCCGGGAATCCTATTGACCGCTTTCGGAGCCGTGTTCGGCATGTTCTTCCTGAACCGTTTGCCGACGCTTTATCACGCCCTGTTCAAAAGCAAGAATTTCAATCGGTTTTCCAGCGACGCCTTTTTCATCAGTATCGAAGCCCGCGACCCTAAATTCGATTTGGCGTCCACCAAAAAGCTGTTGGGTGATATCGGCGGCACAAATATCGAAGTAGTGGAGGATTAAGCCTTGGTTTCGCTCAAACTCCTATCCAGCCTATTAGCGGCCGGTTTCCTGCTCCTCGGTTGCCGCGGACAGGTATCCGAAAAACCGCCCATCCACCTGAATCCCAACATGGACGACGGGCCCCGTTTCGATCCCTATGAAGCAAATTCCCTGTTTCCGGACCGGAGGGGAATGCGTCCTTTACCCGCAGGCACGGTTCCCAACCAGTTGCAAAAGGATTTTGGGGGCTATTATGCCGAAGCGGGTTTTAATGCCGTTTTGGACCAGGACAATGTTTATTTCCAAGGCCACGTGGATTCCCAGTTCGTGAAAAGCAATCCGGTGCGGATTACCATGGGAGTCATGGAAAGGGGCCGCGAGCAATACGAAATCTATTGCGGGGTATGCCATGGGCCTACCGGTTCCGGCAATGGAATCGTGGTGAAGCGGGGATTTCTGCCGCCTCCCGATTTCGTCGACCCCCGCATTCTGGGTTTGGCGGACGGGGAAATCTTCGCCATCGTATCCCATGGTGTACGCAATATGCCGGGATACGCCAAGCAGATTACTCCAGCCGATCGATGGGCCTTAGTCGCCTATGTAAGGGCTTTGCAACGCGCGAGGAATGCGTCCATTGGGGACGTGCCCGCGGACAAACTCAATCAACTGAATTGACGGGATGACCATGTCTGACAATACCTATCGTCTTACCGGGAAGCTCGCCGAAAGCGGCAAGATAGGGCTGGGACTCGGTATAGTCGGAGCGCTGGGAAGCGTTCTGGCCTATTTCCAGGATTCCAAGCAATTTTATTTCTCCTATTTGACCGCCTATTGCTTTTTCCTGTCCATCGCCCTGGGCGCGCTATTCTTCGTTATGGTTCAGCATCTTTCCCGAGCGGGCTGGAGCGTCACCGTTCGACGCATCGCTGAACAATTGTCGGCCAATCTTCTTTGGATGGGTTTGCTGATGATACCTTTGCTGCCCGGTCTGTTCGATTTGTTCAAATGGTCGCATGAGGCTACGGTGGCCCAGGATCACCTGTTGCAGGAAAAAGCGCCTTATTTGAACGTGCCCTTCTTTCTGGCGCGGGTCGCCTTCTACTTTCTTGTCTGGATAGGCCTCAGCCGCTTCTACCTCAAAGCGTCCCTGCGTCAGGACGCGACGGGCGATGCTTCGATTTCGGAGCGTCTGGCCCGCTGGGCGGCGCCGGGACTGCTTCTATACGGAATCACCGAAACCTTTTTCGCCGTCGATTGGATCATGTCTCTGGACGCTCATTGGTATTCGACCATGTTCGGCGTTTATTATTTCGCCGGTTCGGCCGTGGCCATCATGGCTTCGCTCATCGTGATCACCTACGTTCTGCGTCAGGCCGGATTCCTGCGTGATGCCGTTAACATCGAGCATTATCACGACATGGGCAAGCTCTTATACGGCTTCAACATTTTCTGGGCCTATATCGGTTTCAGCCAATTCATGCTTATCTGGTACGCCAATATTCCGGAAGAAACCCTCTTTTTCCTCCATCGCACCGAGGGTGGCTGGAAGGAATTCAGCCTCATCCTGCCTTGGGGACATTTCGCCCTCCCCTTCATTCTGCTCATGTCGCGAAACGTGAAACGACGCCTTCCCCTGCTTTTCGCGGGAGCGGTCTGGTTGCTGGTGATGCATTATATCGACATTTATTGGCTGATAATGCCCAATCTCCACCACCATCTGCATTTCCATTATGCCGATGCCGCGGCTTTCATCGCCATTGGCGGGTTCTTCCTGTATTTTCTGGTGAACAGGATGAAAAAAGAACCGCTCATACCGGTCAATGATCCCAGAATGCAGGAATGCCTCAACTACGACAACGGGTAAGTCTAAAATGATGCCAACCGAACACAACGAACATTCCGGCCGCGACGCCACCGAGCCCCATTCGGGAACGATCTGGATATATACGGTGATTACCCTGCTGTTTCTGGGTGTCGTCCAAATCGTCGGCCACTATGCGTTCTTATCCGCCAAGGATTCCGAGCATGCCCGTAAACAGGCTTATGTGGTGCCGTCCCGCGATTTGCAGCTGATCAATCTCCAGGGTGCCGAGCAGATGCAACAATACAAATGGCTGGATAAGGAAAAAGGAATCGTGCAAATTCCCGTATCACGCGCCATGGAGCTGTTGATCCAGCCATCCGGCGGCGATTCTCCCGCCTCGTCCGAAACTTCCCCCGAAAGCGGCAATCGGTAATGGCGCCCATTTCGACAATCCTGTTTATGCTCCTAGCCCTGAGTGGCACGGTATTCGGATTGGGTCCGGGTTCCCGGCCGGGTGAACTTTCGGAGCCTGGGCCGCCCGCTATTCTCGACGAAGTCGGCATATCGGAGCGATTGGAGGAAAAGGTTTCGTTCGATTTGGAATTCCGGGACGAAGGGGGATTGCCCGTGAAATTGGGGGAGATTTTCACCTCCGGCAAGCCGGTGCTTCTCAATCTCGCATACTACGAATGTCCGATGCTCTGCAACCTGGTCCTGAACGGTCTTCTCAAGGGCATCAAGGGATCGGGATGGACGCCCGGTCAGGAATTCGAAGTACTCACCCTGAGCATCGATCCGGAAGAAGGCCATGAACTGGCTTCGGCGAAAAAGAAGACTTATATCGAAAATCTGGGATTGGTCGGTGCCGAAAAAGGATGGCATTTCTGGACCGGCGATGAAAAAAACATCCGGGAGTTGACCGCTTCCGTGGGTTTCGGATATTCGCTGGATTCCGTCAGCGGGGAATACGCCCATGCCGCGGCTCTCATCAGTCTGTCACCGACCGGAAAAATCTCCCGCTATCTCTACGGCACTGAATACAAAGGCAAGGATATGAAACTGGCCCTGTTGGAAGCCAAGGAGGAGAAAAGTACTTCCGTCGGCGAGAAAATCCTGCTTTTCTGCTACAGCTACGATCCCGACAGCAATAGTTACGTGCTGCTGGCGCATAAATCGATGCGGACGGCGGGTTTCGTTTTCATGATGGGAATCATCGGCGTATTGGGTTCGTTCTGGTACAAGGATATCAAAAGAAAATCCCCGAAAGCCTCGGCCGATGCCTGAGACTATCGATCAATCGCACAACCAAGAATAAGCGGCAAGGAAATGGATACCACTAAGACTTTTTGGCTTCCCACCAGGGCATCGACTTTCGCCGATGTCGTAGACCCCGCGTTCAACGTGGTCATGTGGATGTCTTTGTTCTTCCTATTGGCTGTTACCTTCGGGGTGATATACTTCGTGGTTAAATTCCGGAGGAAGCATCCCGATCAAATAGCCCAGGATCAAATCACCCATAACTTCCACTTGGAACTGTGGTGGACAATCATCCCTTTCTTCATCGTCCTGGCGCTGTTCTGGATCGGCTTCAAGGGCTATCTGTCCATGAGCATCGCCCCGCATAATGCGACGGAGGTGAAGGTAATCGGTCAGAAGTGGAGCTGGATTTTCGAATATCCCAACGGCACCACCAGCGATACCCTTGTGGTTCCCGTCAACGAGCCGATCAAATTGATCATGAGTTCGAGGGATATCCTGCACTCCTTCTGGGTTCCCGCCTTCCGGGTGAAGATGGATCTGGTTCCCAACCGGTACACTTCCCTCTGGTTCGAAGCCACTTCCAAGGGCGAATTTCCCATCCGCTGCACGGAATATTGCGGCACCGGACATTCAGACATGTTGTCATCCGTACGGGTGGTGGATTATACGGCGTATGAAGAATGGTTGCAAAACGCCACCTCGGCGGGCGAGGGGTTGACTCCGGTTGAATTCGGACAGAAGCTGTTCGCATCCAAGGGATGCTCGGCCTGTCATAATCTCGACGGCACCAATCAAATCGGTCCTACCTGGAAGGGAGTATGGGGAATTCAGCGGAAATTGAAGTCGGGTGCAACCGTTAAGGTGGACGAAAACTATATCCGCAATTCGATTCTCAACCCGGCCGGGGAAATCGCGGAAGGATACCAACCGGTGATGCCAACCTATAAGGGCATCATTACCGACGCGGAAATCGACGCCATCATCGAATTTTACAAATCGCTCCAATAGGGAGCCACCGGGAATTCCAAAGGGTTAAATCATGTCGCAAGGTGAAAACATCAACTATTTCGTAGCCAGCCGGGGCTTCTGGTCATGGGTGATAACCCTCGATCACAAGCGTATCGGCCTTATGTACCTGGCCAGTTCCACCATGGCTTTCATGCTGGGCGGCATATACGCCCTGCTGCTCCGTTTCGAGCTTTTGACTCCCACCAAACTGTTTTTCGACGCCGACGCCTATAACCAGCTGTTTTCCCTGCATGGAATCATCATGGTGTTCCTGTTCATCATTCCCGCCATACCGGCGGCATTGGGGAACTTCATCCTGCCCATGCAATTGGGGGCCATGGACGTGGCTTTTCCACGCCTCAATCTCTTCAGCTATTACCTGTACGCTACCGGCGCTTTGATGATTATTTTCGCCATCGCCTTCATGCCGGGCATAGTGGATACCGGCTGGACCTTCTACGTGCCCTATTCCATTTCCCAGAATCCCAGCGTGATCATGGTGGCCCTGGCCATTTTCATCATGGGCTTTTCCAGCATTCTCACGGGTTTGAACTTCATCGTAACCGTGCACAAGCTGCGCGCGCCAGGCCTTTCATGGTTTCGCTTGCCCCTGTTCGTCTGGGCGTTGTACGCCACTTCCGTCATCCAGGTGCTCGCCACGCCGGTGCTGGCCATCACCCTGGCCTTGGTCGCCGTGGAAAACTTCTTCGGCATCGGCATTTTCGATCCGGCTCTGGGCGGCGACCCGGTGCTTTTCCAGCACTTTTTTTGGTTCTATTCCCATCCTGCCGTATACATCATGATTGTGCCCGCCTTCGGCATCATTTCCGAACTTATCACGGCCTTTTCCAAACGGGACATATTCGGCTACCGTTTCATCGCCTTCTCCTCCATAGCCATCGCCCTTATCGGCTTTCTGGTATGGGGACATCACATGTTCGTGGCGGGCCAGGCCTTATACGCCAGTATGATATTCTCCTTCCTGACCTTTTTCGTCGGAATTCCCACGGCGGTCAAAATCTTCAATTGGATGGCCACCCTTTATAAGGGCTCCATAGAATTGAAGACTCCCATGATTTATACCCTGGCTTTTCTGTTCCTCTTCACCGTGGGGGGACTCACGGGAGTCATGCTGGGTATGATTTCCGTAGACATCCATTTGCACGACACCTATTTCGTCGTAGCGCATTTCCATTACGTAATGATGGGCGGAAACGTCATCGCCTTTTTGGGCGGCGTCCATTATTGGTGGCCGAAGATGACCGGCAGGATGTACAACGAATTCTGGGGCGCCTTGGCCGCTTGCCTGGTCTTCGTGGGATTCAACATGACCTTTTTCATCCAATTCGTCATGGGCTCGTTGGGAATGCCGCGTCGCTATTATACTTACGACCCCGAATTCCAGTTCTACCACGTCTTTTCGACGGTGGGTTCCTGGGTGGTGGGGCTGGGTCTTTTCATGGCCCTGTTCAATCTTCTGATTTCGCTCAGGTCCGGCCAAAAGGCTCCGGGCAATCCGTGGGGAGCGAAAACCCTGGAATGGCAATCGCCTTCGCCTCCGCCCGTTTTGAATTTCGAACACCCCGAAACAGTCGTCGTTACGGCCGGACCCTATGCTTTTGATTCGGAGAAAAGTCGCAACTCGGTCCGGGCGAGCACCTACGAGTCGGAGAAGGTCTAATGAGCACCACTTCCACCCGCCCCGAAAAGGGCATAATTCATGAAACCGCGCATCACTTCTCTTCCGCGGACGAGCAATTCGACGCGGCCAAATTGGGAATGTGGTTGTTCCTGGTCACCGAAGTGCTTTTTTTCGGAGGCCTTTTCTGCGCGTATGTGATTTACCGGGTCTGGTTTCCCGGAATGTACGCCGAAGTCGCCGGGCACCTGGACTGGAGATTGGGCGCCTTGAATACCCTGGTGCTCATCACCTCTTCTTTTACCATGGTCAGCGCGGTTCGCAATGCACAACTTTCGGATCATAAATGGCTTTGGCGCAATTTGACCCTGACACTGATACTGGCGGGCGTGTTCCTGGTCGTAAAGTATTTCGAATATTCCTCGAAAATCGACCATGGCATGCTTCCGGGAAAGTTTTTCACGGCGGAAGGCTTCGAGAACAATACGGCCCATATTTTCATAGGCCTCTATTTTCTGATGACGGGCCTGCATGGAATACACGTGCTTATCGGCATGTTCCTTATCGGCTGGCTCATCGTTCTGGCCCGCAAGCAGAGATTCGGGACCTCCTATTATACTCCAGTCGAAACCGTGGGTTTGTATTGGCATCTGGTGGACATGATTTGGATTTTTCTCTTTCCA
>CAYNXV010000021.1:0-6313 GCA_964401245.1 uncultured Bifidobacteriales bacterium
GGGTTACCCGGTTTTTTTC
Organism: uncultured Bifidobacteriales bacterium; assembly: GCA_964401245.1. Taxonomy (GTDB): domain Bacteria; phylum Fibrobacterota; class Fibrobacteria; order UBA11236; family UBA11236; genus JBGTHM01. Next base: position 20 of record CAYNXV010000021.1, read on the forward strand.
GTACAGGGCCGCCCACATATAAGCAAGATTGGCGATACCTTGTATACCGGACAATTGCATGCCCGCCGATACCAGGGAGAAGGCATCTTTATGCATGCGGCCTGGAAAAGACCCGGGCATAATCAAGGAATCCAGGTGGTGGTGGAGCCTTCGGTTTTTTTGCAGGGGTTGGTTTTCACACCGGGACTGGCCCGCTTCGAAGGGCGCATGGAGGGCAGCTTCCTATGCCGCAATCTGCGTTTCGAACATAAGGGCACCATCTGGATTGGTCATCTCATGCATGCCCGCGTCGCAGCATCTCAGGCTCGCATACCCGTGCCGCTGCTCTTTCCTGGCCTAAACGCAGAGGCGGGTTACAGGGAGTGGATGTGAATCACCGGGAATCCTGCCTTCGCCCCAGTTCCGAATTGCCACCGACTCTGTTGGATCAGGGTGGTGACCGCGGATTTACCCTGGTGGAAATTCTGATCGCCTTGATGCTGGTATCGGGCTTCCTGGTTCCCCTCAGCGGCTGGCTGTACAAGAATCATGTCAACCAACGCGCGCTGGATCGCTTTTGCGCCCTGGGCCTGCTCGAGAGGGAAATGAACCGGGCTTTTCTGGAGCGGGAGCAAAAATTCCGCATCCAGGAATTTCAGGAACCCTGCGCTTGTCGGGTAGAAATCAATGCTTTGCGCGAAGGTGATGAAATCCGCTTGCAGGGAGAGGTGCTAAGCCCCAAGGGTCCGGTGCTTGGGCGTCTGACCCTTAGCCACTTCGGAGAGAAGGATTCTCCATGACCGGTGAACCGTTACTGCGGACGGGGGATAGGCACAAGGGCACTACCCAGGCGGGTATGACTCTGTTGGAACTCTTAACTGCGCTTACAATCTCCACCATCGTTGTTGTACTCGGAGCCAATCTTTTCACTTCCGGTCAACGCCAGTTCCTCTTCCGTATGGGGGAAAATGAATTGCTCCACAGCCAGTTCCTGCTGCAAGAAACACTTAGAGCCCATCTTGAGGGAGAAATCCTTCAATGCGGTACAGGGACTTTGCGTGTCGGGATAAAAGATGCGGATCGCGATGTTGTATCCTTGCTCCACGAGCGCTTTCCCGGATTGCACGACATGAACTTCAAGTGCTTTGAATTGGACGAGGCGGGCTTGCTTACACCCTGGAAAACCGCCGCTCAACCTAGGCTGATTGAATACGAATGGTCGCTGGAGATTCGGAAATTGAAAAGGAGCCACAAAGGCAGTTGGCTGCGCTGAATTGGCGGTATGTGCCGGGGAGGGCCACGGGACAAGCCTTGCCGGCCGGGGGAGGGTAGAAGGGTGGCGGCTTCCCTGGGAAGGCGTCAGGGCTCTTTGGGAATGGATCGATCCCGAAAGTACTGAGCTAGGTCGTCCTTGGTGGCCACCTTGTTCAGGTAGTCTAAGAGGAGATCCGCCAACTCTTCATCCCGTCGTTCCTCGACGTGATAGCCGTTGATTGAGAGAAACGCCAAGGCGCTACCCGCAGCGCAGCGCTTGTTCCCATCCAGGAAAGGATGGTGTTGGGCAATGGCGGTGACATACGCCGCAGCCATCTCAAAAAGATCCATAAGATACTGACCGCCGAAACTGGCTTGAGGCGCGGCTAGGGCGGCGTCCAAGGACCCTTGATCCCGGATTACGGTGGGACTGCCCGTGCGGTCGGCCTCAAACGCCTGGATATAAAGCACATGCTCCAGGGTGAGGAAAAAGGGTTCGTTCATCGGCCCAGCTTGTCCAGGCTCTTGCGGTGGCGCTTAGAGATGTCCGCGTACACCTCCTTGATATCAATGGGCTTGAGGAAAAGGCCGCCGTTCTTGGTGGTGATCTCGAAGGAAGCACCCTCTTTGATGTTGAGCAGTTCCAAAATGGCTTTGTCCAGGATGAGCCCCTGGCTGTTGCCGATCTTAGTGAGTTGCTTGATCATGGGTTTGCCTCGTTATATAGATGTTATAACCATAAGATACGGCCTGCGGGGCGAAAAAGCAAGGCCCAAAACCAGGATCTGGCCGGAGATGACGGTGATACCTTGTTTTCTTTGAATCTTCCGCGATACAGTGCATTTTACCCCGGCCTTAACGCGGCCATACGCGGCGTCGTGCGGGCGGGTCAGGATTCCTTCGGCATCCAGTTCATCGGCTTCCGCGACGGCTTTCGGGGATTGGTTCAGGATCGCACCCTGCCCTTAGACAGCAGCCAACTCTGCGGCCGGGAAAAAGCCTGCCTATCACCAGGCCAAGGCCATCCAGTTGGTAGTGAACCCCGCAGATTTACCCTGTTGGAACTCCTGGCCGCGATCATGCTTTCGCCCGTCATTGTGGAGCCCGGAGCCAATTTTGTCAGTTCCGGGCAAAGCCAATTCTTCTTTCGCATGTGGAACACGATGTTGCGCCCTATCCCCGGCTGATTGAATACGAATGGTCGCTGGAGATGCGGGACTTGAGAAAAAACCACAAAGGCAGTTGGATTTTTTAATTCGTCATTTGGAAATGTTCGGCAAAGTTACCTAACAGCTTTACGACCTAGTATTTTCCGAAGCGCCAACGAAATACCAACGAAGTGGCAGTTCCCAGTGAATGATACGTTTCCCTGTAACTGCCCATTGACTTTTCATTCGAGATGGCGTAGCCATACAAAGCATGTAATTCGCCTGCGAGACTAAGGCCATCGGTTAATTCTTTTTCCAATCCAAGTGCCGGGCCTCCTCCAAAATGATTGATGTTGCTCAATGTGGTGAAACCTCCCGATTTGGAATCGACCTTTAGCATTTGGTAGAAAAGCTTGAATCCAACATAAACATCGATAATGGAACCCTGCTTGTATTGATAAGAGCCTAGACCTAAGCGCAGGTAATGCGTTGTTTCTTCAGGCTTTTCCGTAAATGTTTGGTCATCACCGCCGCGGGCGCTATGCTGAAAATTATATCCTGCCTCCGCTTCATAGCGCGATGCGTTTCCCTTCCAGGAAAAGCGGATGTCGGGCGGGCTGACATTCGACAATTCGGAAAAGCCATGGTTTAAGCCCAGTCCAATAGCCTGACCGTTTGCCGTATCGGCATTCAATGCCAAAAATAGGGCAATGACCACTCCAAATGAGGTTTTTCTTCTTAAGTGAACCTTATGTTCGCTGGATATCATATAAATCCCCTAGGGAAAGTGAATCATTTATTTCGGTATACGGCGCCGTCAATCCAAGGCCATTCGCTGATATAAAAAGGGAGTTCGTATACAAAATCGAGGTCTGGATTGTCGAAGGAAAATTCCAATTGCCAGAAGTAAATCCCCGCTTCCAAATATTCGTTCGCCAAAAAAGGCGCTACGGTTTCAATCGGCCAAAGCAATGTTCCATCGATCCCCTTTGGAACATAACGCCTTGTGTTCTTTAATTCACCGCGATATCCAAAATCCGTTTCTCCAAGCGCATAGGTTCTGGTCCTACCCGAATCGGTAATGCGATACCGAATCCTATAGCGGTTGACGGAAACAATGGTAACAGCTGCAGTATATGGGCGAATGTGCCAAACATCCTCCATATTGTCCGCCAAAGTATCCGGAGAGGATGGATCATGGTAGGGGAGCATAGGGACATGAATTTCCTGGTGAACTTCGGGTCCGACAATGGGAATGCTTAAAATTACGGCGCGTATAATATTTTCAGGACCGCCTATGGGGGCAGTCATCTGCTGGGATTGAAAAATGCATCCACACAGAAGGCATGCAGGCAATGCCGCCAGGATCAGTCGATTCATCGAGGAACGAATCATCACATCGATACCTTTTAACTTAACGCCTTAGAATAGTAATAAGAATCATGTTTAGAATGTAAACATTCTTACAGGTTCACATTCTTGAATCCGGGTGTGAGGGCGCGACTTTGGGAATTTGTTTCTATAAGGCGTTTTAGCGCCTCGCGTTTGATCTATCGGGGTCAAAGGATAAGAAGAAAAAGGCGCTCTTTCCGGGCCTCACTGATCGAATAGATCGCTGTGTGTGCCTGTCCGGATAAATGTCAGCGTGCGGGTAGCCGTGTCTTTCGCGTAAATAAGCAACCAATCCGGGCGGATGTGGCACTCACCAAAGCCATTGTAGATTCCTTTGAGGGTGTGGTCGCGATGTCTGGCTGCGAGCGGCTTGCCTGTAAGTAGAGTGCGCATCACCGCTTGGATCTCCTCCTCTTTGAGTTGGCGCTTCAGGCAGCGTTTATAGTCCTTCTTGAACTGGTTCGTATAAGCCGGTTGCCACATCAATCGCTCAGGCTCTTGAACATATCGTCAGCGTTTTTAAAGCGCTTAACGGAACGGCCGGCCTTTGCATCCTTCATGGCTTTGCGGGTAGTGGCGTTGGGAACACGGACCTCGAAGGGCAGACCCTCGTTGAGAACGACCTGCTTGTAAAACAGGTTGATAGCGGAAGTGGTATTGAGTCCCAACTTCTCAAATATATCCTCCACCTGCTCTTTTAGCCGGGAATCGGTCCTGGCCCTAATCATCGCTGTTCTGGACATAAATTACCTCTTGGTTAGATAAGGTAAATGTACCCCATTTAGGATACAGAAGCAAGTGGGACTTTGAGTTTCTGCCGTAGTAGTTCCCAAGAAGCCCAGTCGAGTACCCATGGCAGCACGCGACGCAATCGGTCCTAAAAAAGGCGGCGATCCACCTCCACTCCCACCGCCTTTTTCCTTGAATCTTCCGCGATAGAGTGCATTTTTACCCCGACCCGCCGAATACGGCCGGAAGGGCATCCCATCGAAAGGCGGAAAAGTGGCGAAACTTGTAGGCATATTGACCAGCGGCGGCGATTGCCCCGGCCTCAACGCCGCCATACGCGGAGTCGTGCGCGCGGGCCAGGACTCCTTCGGCATCCAGTTCATCGGCTTCCGCGACGGCTTCCGGGGACTGGTTCAGGACCGCACCCTGCCCTTGGACAGCGGCAACCTTTCCGGAATACTCACCGACGGCGGCACCATTCTGGGAACCAGCCGCGACAAGCCCCATAAAATGCCCATGGGCGGTAAAAATCTGGATATGACCGACGCAACGGTGGAGACCTATCGGCGCCATCATCTGGACGCGCTCGTATGCATCGGCGGAGGCGGCACCCAGAAGAATGCCAACCGGCTGGCGGAAAAGGGACTCAATATCATTACCCTTCCCAAGACCATCGACAACGATGTCGCCGGCACCGACATGACTTTCGGATTCGACACTGCGCTGGGCATCGCCACCGAGGCCATCGACCGCCTCCACACGACCGCGACCAGCCACCACCGCATCATCGTGGTGGAAATCATGGGCCACCGGGCCGGTTGGTTGGCGCTGGGAGCGGGCATGGCGGGTGGCGCGGACATGATCCTGATTCCGGAAATACCCTACAATCTGGCCAAAGCCTCCGAGGCCATCATCGCGCGCAAGCAGGCAGGCAAGCGTTTCAGCATCGTGGCCGTCGCCGAAGGGGCGAAGTCGAAAGAGGTGGCGAAGGAAGTCGACGCCTTGGTGCGGAAGAAAAAGGAGGCGAAGAATAAAAAGGAGAAAAACGAATTCTCCGAAAAGCTGGAAGCCTTCGACCGGGAACACGTCGATCATACCCTGCGTTTGACCCGGGAATTGGAAAGATTGACGGGGATGGAATCGCGGCTCACCATCCTGGGCCATTTGCAGCGCGGCGGTACCCCTTCTCCGGCGGACCGGAATCTGGCCACCTTGCTGGGAACCGCTTGCGCAGAGCTTTTGCACAAAGGAAAGTTTGGCGTGATGGTGGCCCTACGGGGAAACTCGGTGGTGCCCGTTCCGCTTTCCGAAACGGCAGGAAAGTTGAAAATGGTTCCGATGGACCATGCATGGTTGCGCTCGGCGCGATTACTAGGCGTATCGCTGGGGGATTAGGAAAAAACAAATCGACGTGGCAACGTTTATAATTCGAAACCATTATAATTATTACAACCCGAACATACTGATCATTCCCGGGGTATCCCTTTCGGGAAGGCCTGAACCCCATCTTTTGTGTATTTTGCCCATTCCAACCGGGGTGCACCTTCCGCCCCCGATTACTAAATTTGGAACACATGATAGACTCTCCCCAACAGGTCCGCCTCGACTCCGAAAGCCTAGCCAAAACCCTGAACGCGCCCCAACTCGAGGCCGTGCTGCACCATCCCGGTCCCCAACTCATCCTGGCCGGGGCGGGGTCGGGCAAAACGCGCGTGCTCACTTTCAAAATCGCCTGGCTTATCAAGCAGATGGGTTTACGGCCGTTTCAGATTCTCGCCGTCACCTTCACCAA
>CAYNXV010000021.1:6413-28907 GCA_964401245.1 uncultured Bifidobacteriales bacterium
CTTAACGCCGCCGATCGCTACGAAGAAAAATTGGGGCATCTGTATCAACGCTACCAGGCTGAAATGCTGAAGAACAACGGCATGGACTTCGACGATCTCATCTACATGACCATCCGCCTCTTGAAAATACGCCCCGAGATCCGCGCCGTGTTCGCCGACAGCTTCCGCTATATACTCATCGACGAATACCAAGACACCAACAAGGCGCAATACCAGCTTATCCAATTGCTGCTGGGGCCGCATCACAATCTCGTGGTGGTGGGAGACGACGATCAAAGCATTTACGGATGGCGGGGCGCCGACATCAACAACATCCTCACCTTCCGTCAGGATTTCCCCAACGCGCAGGTCACCAAGCTGGAGCAGAATTATCGCTCCACTTCCAACATTCTCGGAGTCGCGGGTTCGGTCATACGCAATAACAAGGCCCGCATGGGAAAGACCCTGTGGACCCAGAACGACTCCGGAGACAAGGTCGAACTCATGGAGGTGGAGGACGACACCGCCGAAGCCGCCTGGATAGCCCGCACGATAAGCCAGGAGACCCGGTTCGCTCCCGGAGATACGGCCGTTTTCTATCGCATCAACGCGCAGTCGCGTATCATCGAAGATGAATTGCGCCGCCGCCGCATCCCTTATCTCATCGTGGGCGGCATCCGGTTCTACGAGCGCAAAGAAGTGAAGGATTTGCTCGCCTACTTGCGCGTGCTGGGGAATCTGAAGGACAGCGTGTCGCTGGCACGTATCATCAATGTTCCTAAGCGCGGCATCGGCGAGAAATCGGTGGCCGGCTGCGTGGAATTGGCTGAGCGCGAGGGTATCAATCTGTTCGAAGCCTTGCAGCGCTGCGCCGAGGCGGGATTGAATGACCGGGCCTCCCGGCTGGTCTTGGGATTCGTATCCGATATGCAGGAGATGCAGGCGCTGAGCGGGGATTTGCCCCTACCCGATCTCATCGAAGCGGTTATCGAAAAAACCGGCTATCGCGAGTTCCTGGAAAAAGAAGGCACGGACGAAGCCATGGACAGGCTGTCGAATATCGAGGAATTGGTCGCCGCCGCCCAGGACTTTCTCAAGCGCCGCGCCCGCGGAGAGGACCCGGCTCCCGAAGAGGAATTCATGGCTCAGGAGGAAAATTCCGACCTCGACGCCTTTCTCCAGGAAATCAGCTTGATGGCGGATGCCGACGGAGTCAAAACCGGCCATGAAGCGGTGACTTTGATGACGGTGCACAGCGCCAAAGGGTTGGAATTTCCCCGGGTTTTTGTCACGGGTCTCGAAGACGGACTTTTTCCCCTGGTCCGGGGCGAGGAGGCCGACATGGAAGAGGAGCGGCGGCTGTTTTACGTCGCCGTGACCCGGGCCGAAAAAGAATTGCATATCAGCTTCGCGCGCCGCCGACGTCGCTATGGTTTATATCAAGAGGCCGTGGGATCCCGTTTCCTGCGGGAAATCGATCCCGCATTCGTAAAAGTTTCCGGAGCGGTAACGCCCGGGCGGTTTTCCGGAACAAGAAGCGGCTTCGGGGGAAGCCAACCCGCCTCGGACGAAGGGGTGGGGGAAATTCCCGATTATGAGGATTTCAGCCAGGAAAATGAAGGCTTTTTTCCGGGGCAAAAGGTCCGACACCCCAAATTCGGGCTGGGAACCATCGTCGGCGCGGATGGCCGCGGAGAATCGGCCCGCGTGGAGGTTTTCTTCCAGGATCGCACCCGGAGACGCCTCGTCCTCAAATTTGCTAAACTGGAATTGCTCGATTAGATTTGCACCATGTTAGTCAACCGCGAAGACATACTCCGGGCCGCCAAGCTGGCGCGCCTTACCTTCACAGACCAAGAATTCGAAAAGATCACCCTATCGGTGAATCAATTGGTGGAATACACCGACATGCTGAAGCAGCTCGACTTGAAGCATGTCGAACCCATGTTCACCTTCGACAATTCGCCCCGGCCCATGCGCCCGGACGAAATCCAGCCGGGGCTGACCAAGGAAGAAGCCTTGCGGAACGCGCCCGAAGTGAATTTGGAGCATTTCAGCGTTCCCAAGACCATCGGGTAAGGCAGCATGACCCCCCGTCCCAAAAAAAGCGAAGCGAAATTCATCGTGGTTACCGGAGGCGTCCTCTCCGGCCTGGGTAAAGGCATCGCCGCGGCTTCCATCGGCACCCTGCTTTCCGATCGCCTCAAGGTGGTGCCCGTCAAATGCGACGGCTACCTGAACACCGACCCCGGCACCATGAATCCCATCGAACATGGCGAGGTTTTCGTCCAGGACGACGGCGGCGAAGTCGATATGGATTTCGGCCATTACGAACGCTTCATGAACATCGAGACCCGGTTCGACTGGAACCTCACCATGGGCAAGGTGTTCAAGGAAATCATGGAGAAGGAAAGGCGCGGCGACTTCCTGGGAAAAACCGTGCAGTTCATTCCCCATGTCACCGATTGCATCAAGCAGCGTTTTTTCGACATTGCGCGCGAAGAAAAAGCCGACGTCATGCTCATCGAAGTGGGCGGCACCGTGGGCGACTTGGAAAACCAGTTCTATCTCGAAGCCATAAGGCAATTGAAGCGCGACGTCGGCGAAGACAGCGTCATTTACATCCACCTAACCTATATCCCGGTTCCTGCGGGCGTGCACGAGCAGAAGTCCAAGCCCACGCAAATGTCGGTGCGCCTGCTGAACGAAAAGGGCATTGAACCCGACGTCATCATCGGCCGTTGCTCCGAATTCATCAATCCGGACATCAAGGAGAAAATCGCCTCCTATTGCAATATTCCTCCCACTTCGGTCATCTCGGGAGTGGATGTGAAATCCGTTTACGAAATCCCGCTCATATACGATCAGGAGGGATTGACGGGCATTCTCCACTCGAAGCTCGGCATTTATTCGCCACCCGATTTGGGCCAATGGACCCAATGGGTGAACAACATCAAGACCAATCTGGAAACCCCCAACCGCATCGTGACCATCGCCCTATGCGGCAAATACACCAAGCTGGAGGACTCCTACGCCTCCGTGGTCGAAGCGCTTACCCATTGCGGAGCCCATCTCAATATCCGAGTGCAAATTCGTTGGGTGGATACCGGCGCTTTGAGTGACGACGCGTCGGTGGCCGAAGCGATGAAAAACGTAGACGGCATTCTGGTGCCGGGTGGATTCGGACATCGGGGCATCGAAGGTAAAATCCGGGTCATCCGCTATGCGCGCGAAGCGGGAGTTCCCTATCTGGGCATATGTTACGGCATGCAGCTGGCCGTGGTGGAATTCGCCCGCCATGTGTGCGGACTTGCCGGCGCCAATACCAGCGAGGTGGAAGAAGAAGGCGTAAAGGTAGCGCATTCCGTCATCGATGTGTTACCTGGGCAACGGCACCTGCTGCAAAAAGGCGGCACCATGCGCCTGGGCGGGCATGACGTGGAATTAAAGCCCGAATCCAAAGCCTTCCGGATTTTCGGCCATAAGCGGGTGGTACGCCAACGCTTCCGGCACCGCTACGAAGTGAATCCCGAATACATTGAGACGTTGGAAAAAGGCGGAATGGTTTTTTCGGGTAAAGCACCCAGCGAAAACATCATGCAGGTACTGGAGCTTCCGGATCATCCCTTTTTCATGGGAAGCCAATTCCATCCCGAGCTCACGAGCAATCTGCGCAATCCTTCGCCCCTTTTCTATCATTTTGTGAAAGCGGCCCTCGACCGAAACGGATAAGCGTCGAACGTGAATCCGCCGGGGTCCGTGATTTTCATCCGGGCAAGCCAGCATGCATCTTACTTCCACCGAAAAAAAATCCCTGGCCCTGGTGGTCCTGTTCCTGGTTATAGGCGCTTCGGCCCGATTCATCGATCGCCGTCAGGTACAATGGAACCCTTCTCCCGAATTGGCGTCCGCATCGCTGGAGGCCTTGGGCGGGTTTACCGGCCAATCCCGCTCCGGCGCACCGGACGAAACCATGCGCCACTCCCACTCCCAGAGCTCCGACGAAGGCCCCGACTCTCTTCGACATGAAGACGCTTCCATCGATTCGGCGGAATCAACGGGAGAATATGCGCCGGAAGAGCCGTCGGTAGCCGAAGCGCCTTTTCCCATCGACATCAATTCCGCCGATGTCGACCAGTGGGACAGACTCAAAGGCGTGGGACCCAAAACAGCGGCGGCGATCGTGGAATATCGCCGAGCCAACGGGCCTTTTCGCCAGGTTGATGACTTGCTGAATGTGAAGGGCATAGGCAAAAAAAAGCTGGAAAGTATGCGGCCTCATGTAATAATATCAGGGGAGTAATATCAGGGAATGGATAGTTCCTTGAATGTACCGGGCTCCAACCTTCGGGTTGGGAATCGGATTGGGTCAAAGTAGGGCGGACTTCCGCGCCTCGAAAATAGTATACTTGTGGCATCTTCAATCGAGGCTCTATGGCAAGGAAGTCGGGCAGTACTGTAGGGTTGGAACTCAGCCCTACCTATCTGAAAATGGTGGAGTTTCTGCCCAGGGAAAACCAGATTTCCGTGGTGGCCATCAGGCCGCTCGAACCCTCCGGATGGAAAGACGACGAATACCTCGCCGGCGAAATCCGGACCTGTCTCAATAAATACGTCAAGAAAAGCGGCGTTGAACTCGTGGCCTGCGTTCCGGGCGAACATACCATCATCCGGGAAATCGAAATCCCCAACCAGGAAGACAACCTCGTAGACGCCATTGAATGGGAGCTGGAGCAATATCTGGTGGCGCCGATCGGAGAATACCTCATCGATTTTCAGGCGCTGGGTTCTTCCCCGGATGAAACCGCCCGGAATTTTCTGGTGGCGGCCTATCGTCGCACGGAAGTCGTGCGCCTACGTCAGGTATTGGAGCAGTCGGGCTATCCCCTGGCAGTTATGGACGTGGATGTTTTCGCGGCTCAGAATGCATTCGAGGTGAATTATCCGGAAAAACGCGCTTCACGGACCTTTTTGGTGAAGGCCGACAGCCATGGCATCAAATGCCTGCGTACCCAGCATGGGCGCTTTCTAGGCCTCGAAAACCTGGCCATACCCGAAGAATTCGCGGTCATGGAAGGCGAAGCCCGTACGGAAATGGCGGCCCAATTGGCCGAAAAGGTAAGGGACGGCCTGGATCTCGCCGCCGGGCAATGGGGTGAGGTGGATGAATTGGTATTGTGCGGAGACCTCGCCATGGACGATGGTTTTCGCGCCGCCTTGCAATCCGGCATATCAATGGAAATTCTACCGCTCAACGCCTTCAAGGAAGTGGCTTTCGCCCTGGGGCCGGACAAATCCGCCGCCTTCGCTCCCACCGCTCCCCATTGCGCCGCCGCGGTGGGCTTGGCCTTGCGCCGCGTCGGGGATTGCTGAATGATTCGCATAAATCTTTTAAAGCCCCTTCAAACCGAAAAGCCGATGCTGCTTTTCGACGAACCGGGCATGTCCGCCGGCCCTAAATGGGCGCTTGTCCTGGTCATTCTCCTGGTTGTAGTCGGGGCTACGGGATTCCTTCTTTATCGCGGGGGACATCTAGGCCTGGGCGAGGCGACTTCCGAATCCGCCGCCTCATCGACTCAGGACGGCAAGCCCAAGTCTTCGGCTCCGCATCCCCAGTCCCATCCGCCGCGGGTGACCCATCAGGCCGTGGAGGAAATCGTCCGCGAAATCCAGGACGAACAGGCTTTGCGCGCCCCTTTGCTGTCTTATGACGAATTATTCCCCTCCGAAAAAATCGAGTTTCAAAACTGGGCTTCGAGCCGGATTTTGCAGACCGTGCGCGATGCGGTCCCGGGTTCGGTGGGTTTCGCGGATTTCATCTATACCGCCCCGGGAGAGTTCTATATCCGGGGACTATCCCAGAACGCGCAAAGCCTGGATAAATTCCGCAAAGCCCTGGCCGCGATGGAACATGTGCAAATCGATCCGGGTGTCACAAAAAACAGCGGCGGTTCGCCGCGCGAGTTTTCCATATACGGGAAAATGAATCTGCCCGTGCAAATCCTGGACGGTTCGGAGCGCGCGGTAAAGGAATCCCGCCTGCCCGCCGTATTGCAGGCTTTTCGTTCCTCAGCCGCCGAATTGGGCATCCATTTCAAAACGCCCGAGCTCCGGTCGAATACGCCTCTGGGTCAATACCAAAAAAGGATTTACGTTGCCCAGGCGGTGTGCAATTACCCCCAATTGCAACGATTATTGGGAAAAATGCACAGCGAACGCTCCCAGCTTGGCCTGCTTAAATTCGCCTTGCAGGCCAAAGGCGACGGAACCATGGTCGCCACTCTCGATTTGCTGCTCTACGTGGATTGAACGGCAGGCTTGTCCCGCCCGGCGCATCCCCATCCTCTTTTCATCCCCTTTCCATTTGTACCCGGGAACCGCAAAACTATTTTATCGTTGTCGGAACTATTTTATTCGACGAGTAGGGCGGCATAGCGAATGGGACTGAGCATCACGGGCGGATTTTTCAAGGGGCATAAGCTTTGGACGGATAAGCATTCGACCAAGGTGCGACCCACGTCCTCCAAGGTGCGGCAAGCCTTGTTCAATACCCTGGCGACTCGGGTGGCGGGTTCCGCTTTTGCGGACCTTTATGCGGGTTCGGGGTCGGTAGGTCTGGAAGCCTATAGCAGGGGCGCCCGGGAGGTGGTTCTGGTGGAAAAGGACGTACGCAGCTTCGAAGGACTCAAAGCCAATTGCACCCTGCTTCGCGAAAGAAATCCGGACATGGGTGTTTTGCGGACGGTCAAGTCGGATGCCGCGGAATTGGGCGCTAAGACGGACTTTGCGGGTTACTTCGACATCGTGTTCGCCGACCCCCCATTTCAGGACGATTTTTCCCGGCTATGGGACAAGGTAAGGCCCTTGGTGGCCGAGGGGGGGTGCGCCGTATTGCAGTTTCCCAGCCGGATAAGGCCGCTGTGGCTGGCAGAGGCCCATTCCATCCGGGAATATGGAGAATCGGGATTGGCTTATTTTCACTTGGGATAGGAGATGTCGCGAAAATTGTAGATTTCGAAGAGGTAGATTAGAGTTGTTCCACCCTTATCCCCCAGGGATTTCATGGTAAAAGCGATTTATCCAGGCACTTTCGATCCCGTCACCAACGGGCATCTGGATATTTTGACCCGGGCATCCTCGTTATTCGAGTCGGTGGACGTGGTGGTAGCCATGAACGTACGGAAAGCCACGCTTTTCAGCGTGGAAGAGCGCATAGGACTCATACGCTCCTGCACCGAAAATCTGTCGAACGTCACGGTATCTTCCTTCGAAGGTCTTACGGTGGAATGCCTGCGCGATAGGGGCGCCCAGGTGATAATCCGCGGCATGCGGGCGGTGGCGGACTTCGAATTCGAATTCCAAATGGCGCTGATGAACAAGAAACTCGATCCCCATTGCGAAACGGTTTATCTCATGCCCAGTGAGCAATACACTTATCTTAATTCGAGCATCATCCGGGAAATCGCCGCTTTAGGCGGAGTGGTTTCCGAATTCGTTCCCCCGGTGGTGGAAAAAGCTCTCGCACTCAAGTTGGGAAAAAAAGCCGGCTGAGCCGGTATTGAGGTTGGATTCCATGTCAGCGCTTCCTCGCATCATCAAAATACTGCTCGGGGCCAATATCGGACTGTTCCTGTTGGACTATTTCACCGGCGGCGCTTATTTCCGGGTGATTTTCTCGCTCGATCCCGAGGCCGTGGGCGAACGCTTCCAGATTTGGCGGCTGGCCACCTACATGTTCGTGCATTCCACCAACCCTCCCTTCATCCACATCCTTTTCAATATGCTCATGCTGTGGATGTTCGGAGTGCCGCTGGTGCACACGCTGGGAGAGAAGAAGTTCTGGTGGTTTTATTTCTCCGCGGGCATTTTTTCGGCGTTCTGCTCGCTGGTGTTCTTTTCCTTTACGGGAAGCACCACTCCCGTAGTCGGGGCGTCGGGCGCCATTTTCGGATTGATGTTCGCTTTCGCCAAATTCTTCCCCACCCAGCAATTCCTGATGTTTTTCATCTTTCCCGTGCAGGCCCGCTATGCGGTATTGATTATCGGAGCCATCGAGCTGATGCTCATCACCTCCAATGACGGCATCGCCCACATAACCCACCTGGGAGGAGCCCTTTTCGCCTATCTCTATTTCCGATACGAGGATAAGCTTTTCGACTCGGTCCATGCCTTCAGGAACCGGCGGGAGAACCGCATGGAGAAGGAAGCGCGAAAGTCCGAAACGGTGATAGAACAGGTCATGGTCGATATCGATCCCATCCTCAAAAAGATATCGGAGACGGGCATCAGTTCCTTGACCAAGGAGGAAAAGGAGAAGCTTCAGAAGGCCAGCGAGCTGAAGCGGAAGCAGAAATCAAAAATCATCAGCTGGGACGAATATCGCAACAAGCAGGCCTGATAACCGGCAGGCTCAATAACCTCGCTTCAATTACGGCCGAAACCCAATTCCGAATTCCACTGCAGCGCCCAACCCGCCCCGTCGGGTCCCCAGCCGCCGCGCAAGGTGTTGCGCACGCCGAACCCCGCCCATTGGGCCTCGTAGCGCAGGCCGGTTCCCACGCGCTGGCTGTATTCGCCGCGCATGGGCAGGTCTTCGCGCCAAAGGCCGATTCCCGTCCACATGCCGTGATTCATATTGCGCCAGGCTTCCAGACGGCTGATAAACACCGTATTCTCCTTGGCCGTGGCGTCGCGCGTAATCCGCCGGGCATGGGGAAGAAAACGCCGGCCCAGCGCCAGGCCCGAGTCGATTCCCGTAAAATGCAATCCGGTGGTATCGGTCAGCACGATGGCCTGATGCACGGAGGCATGCATTTCCAATTCGACGCGCTGCACGAATCCCGAGGGAAATTGCCAATGTCCCTGCAGGCGCGCCAGGATGCCCCCGGTAATCAACTTGGGGTCGGGCACGCGCAAGGTCATGCCCAAGTCCACCCACAAAGAGCGGCGCTCGCGGGACCGGACCATCGGGTTGTGCGGATAGAGATTGCTTCCGAAATAGACGAAAGGCCATTCCTGCTCGGACCATTCCCGCCATCCCACTTGGCGTCGCAGGTCGGGAATGAAAATTCCCACGCGCCCCTGGCCCAAGGTCATGGAGGCGTTCCACAGACTCAGGCCCGCCAGCCATCGATGTTCGGTGGTGAAAAACAAGGGATTGCCCGGCATGACGCGATAAGCCACCCGCTGGCTGCCGATATTTCCCATGGCATCCCGGGCGATGAGTTCGGCGGCGTAAAGCCCGGGCGCTTCGGCGAGAAGATGCAGGCGCGCGCCGTCCCATCGGAACGGTCCCGCCTCCGGTAGCCGGGCGTCGAGAAACAGGCTGTCGCCGTCGGGATCATGGGCGAGGGGACGGTAACTTGCATGTTCCTGGGTCCGGATATGCGCTACGCCGACTTCGCTGGTGAAAACCGGTGGACGGTTCGGCGCCACTTCGAAAACGAGCCGGTGTTCCAAGGGCTGACCGTTCTCGGTGAAATGGAAGGAAAGAACATGCGCCAGGCCCGATTTCGGTTTCACGGTCAGCATGCCGTCGGAGAAATGGGTGCTGTCGTCTCCTGTCACCTCCTCGAGAATCAGTTCCCTTTCGGCCCAGGACCTGAGAGAGGCGGCCGCGTTCCACTCATAGCGTCGCCCCTGCCGCAAAGTGTCCCAGGGCAGAGCTGAATGAAGGCCCTGGCTGAGAATCCAATCGTCGGAGGGCTGAACCGATAGGGAGAAGCGGTGCACGGTGCGCCCGCCTTCGGGATCGGTCAAGGCCAATACCAGAGGCTGAAGCGAGTCCGGGTTCTTGGCGCCGCGGGGGTTTTCCCAGAGCAGGGTGCGGTTGGAAGCGTCGAAGCGCATTCCCTCCGGCATTTGCAACACTTCCATGCTTACGCTCGCTCCCGCATGGTCGTGGTCGACTATGGCGGCTTCGAAGCGCCAGGGTTTGCCGGCCACCGCCCGCGCGTCCGGGGCCTGGGCCAGGCGGGGTAGGGCGTTAAGGCGCGTTTCCAGGGTGAAGCGCAAAGTGTCCGTGCCGCCCTTTTCATTGCGCGCGGTGAGGCGCAGGGGCCATTTTCCCGAAGCGCCGGGGCGGCCTTTGAGGGCGTGGAGCTTAGCGTCCCACACCAAACCTTCGGGTAGGTCCCCCTGCAGGGAATAGGCAAGGGCTTCCGATGGCACGGTGGGATCGACGGCCCAGGCCTGCCAGAAAAAATCGCGCCCGACAAAGCCCCGTTCAGGCGGCAGGCTTACGATATGGGGCTTGCCTCTGGACGGCACCCGGCGGATATCGCGCAAGGTCAATTGCGCCAGCAATTCGGCGGGAGCAAGCAGGCGCAAATGCCTGTCTTCGAATTGGATGACGAGTTGCCGGTTGTCGGGAAGGACTTCGAAATTCTCTTCCAGCGCCTCGATAAGGCGGGCTCCGAAATGATAAGCCTTTTTTTCCGCCGGCGATGCCACCATTTGAGCCCGTGATTTCCAGGTTTCGGTCGCGGCGCGGGCCTGCACCTTGACCAAAGGCGCCGACTTGAGGGATGCGAAAGCGCCTTCGGTTTTCAGGGTTTGCCATACGTCGGCGTCGATAAGCACGGCCTTGTCGCGAAAGCGCATGATATCGCCTTGGGTCACCCCCACATTCGGATTATGGATGAGAAATACCGGCTCGCCTTGCGCTTTGAAGCGCGCGGCCAATCTCTCGCCGGCCCCCTTATCTTCCAAGGACGCGAGGGCATAATAGTTGACCGCTTCCCGACCGTTCTGGGCCGGGGTGTTTTCGGTCATGCCGACGATGAGAACGAGAAGGAGGGTGGTTAAGCGAATACGCATGCGCGGAGACATTTGGGTGAGGGAATATCCTGAAAGGCGGCGGCCTTCAATAGCCGCGGCTCTCTTTCGTGAAAACGCGGAACTCATTTTCCAGACGCCGCGTCTCCGGCTTTTTCCCGTAATCAAGGGCGTCCCCCGCCGAAAACCATTCCTTTTCCAAGTTGCTCCACAGTAACTTCCCCAAGCGAAAGCTGATGGAATTACCTCGATCCTGAATATTCATGGCGATGAAATCGCCGCCCGGAAGCGAATGTTCCAGAATCAGAATATTGCTATCGGCGTCCACGGCTTCCACTAGGATTCTCCGTTCGGCCACGTTCCGATGCGCCCAAAGCTTTCGTCCTTCGAGGGAAAATGCGGTGCGATAGGGTTCGACAATCCCCAGACTGTCCCTTCCATTCGCGAGAATCCATGCGGCTTGGCGGCTCCAGAAGGGATCGGCCTCTGCGGACACGATTTTGGCCCGGTCTATGTTCACCAGCGGGACCATCAGCACCAATCGCAATACCATGATGACGGCTATCATGGCCAAAACGTCTTCCACCGAGATGGCTTCGCCCAAACTCAGGATCCTCCTGCGGCGTTTCGGTCTCAATTTTTTTCATCCTCGAGAATCCGTAAATGGGCGGGGGCGACGGCATGCTGTTTGCCGTGCAGAAAACTCCGGTATTGCCTTTCGAAATCCCCCAATTCGCGAATCCGTTCCGAAGTCGACGCCTGCAGCTTCCCCATGGCCTCGACCTGATCGCGCGTATGCCCCATGGCCTTGACCAGCTTCCGGAGATTTTCATCCATGGCCGCTTGCGCTTCGAGCAGGCGCGCTTCCAATTGGGCCTGCTTTTCCATGAGATTCTCCTGCCTGGCCTCGGGACCGTATTTTCTCCGAATCCAGGGTTGGAGGGTGGTGATGTTCCAATCGTTGAGATGACTGTTCACCGTATCGAATCCCCCGTAAGCCCGTTGCAGGATTTGAATCGTGATGAGTTCGATGAGAATGGATAGGCCGGTTGCGACCAGGGTGGTGAGAATGGCGTATTCGTCTCCGTCTATGGCGGCCGCGATATCCCGGATGAAGCGCAATTCGCCTTCGCTTTCCCCCAAACCCATTACGGCCCGCTTCATGGGAGGAAAGGTCATGATAAGACCAATGAGCGTTCCGATGAATCCCAATTTCAGGGTGGTGCGGTTAAGCGATACGTGCACGCTCAGCATGCCCTCGTCGTCGATGCCGCGCCTTTCCGCCGCATTTTCCAGCAAAGCTTCCGATCCGGCGGTTTCTCCCTTTAATCCGAGATCGACCCAGCGCAGCAACAAGTCGCGTAAATGCCCCGATGGAGCATCGTGCAAGAGGCGCGTGCGCAAGGCCTCCAAATCCGGTTCCTCGCCGAAGGGGCGCAGCACCTTGAGAGTGGCGCCGGCATGGCGGACGCGGCGCCCCAGCGAAGCGAGGTTGAATTGGGCGAGCGCCTGGGCGCTGATGAAAACCGCCAGGATGAACACGAGAAAAATGTCGCTATACCATTCGGGGTTCAGGAGGAAAAAACACACCGTAGCCGCAACGATGAGCGGCAGGGGAAGCCACGCCGCCGCCGATGCGGTTCTTCCGATGGCTACCAGCTCACGGAAGGCCAGGCGTATGGGGCTTTCTTCGGCGCGACTCGAATTACCTTCCATTTATTCCTCCTAGGGGCCGACGAAGCCGGGGATGGTCGACGGCTACGGACAAGGCCAAACCGACATGCATTTGGTGTTTGGAAAGATAGTGGAAATCGAACCGCAGCATGGTGCCTTTGAAGCGGAGCGCATCGTCGTCTTGTAGCGGAAAATCGAGGGCCACCGGCAGCAGCTCCGCGCGTAAAAAAGGAATCCACCGGCCGGAGGTATGGAACATCCCCATGGCCCAACGTCCTTCGCCCAAAGGCAGATCGCGAAGCTCCATGCGGTGCAGGGGCCGATAACCCGGGCTTTGTTCGGTGTAAAATCCGTATCCCAACATCCCCATCCGCAATAAAATCGAATGACCGAAAGCGGCAGGGGGCTCCGCCGACAGAGGCGGGAGCGAATTTCCCCCCTCCTCCGGAATCATCAGAACCTTTCGAGGCGCCGGCTGCAGCCAGAAAAATTCCGGATGGGGGCGCTGCGAGTGTTGCAGCCGATAACGCAATCCCGGGATACCGGCCGTAGCCGACCACCACCAATGGTGCGACCACCACGACTGGTTATCGTCGAAATCATCGCCCCGTTGAAAGCGGGTGAGTCCTCCGCCATAATGCCCCCAATGGGCCCCGGCGCCGAGCCATAACAAGGGGTAAATCTCCTGCAGCCAATCGATTCCGAAATGCCTCTCGAATTCGGGCGCATAGCCCGGCAGAGCGTTGATGGAGCTTCCGGCGGTAAAAGCCACTCCCCGGTCCCATTGTCCGTATCGGATAAGCAGGGGACGATTTCGAGTCCAAAACCCCTCCGTAGGAGAATCCGCTGCGACCATCGGATAAGGGTTTCCGCAAATCGCATCATCGACCGTTGCATGCTCCATGCAAAGAGTGCCCCATGTCGAAGGAGCGATGCGGGCGACTTCGGTTCCATCCCGGAGCAGGACCCAGTCGGAATTTTCCGGCGAATCGATCCCTGCCGGCGGAGGGCTTTTCCAGATCTGGTAAAAGCCGGTAGGAGCGGGCTTATCCGTAGCCGCTTCGATCAATGAAATCCAACGGGGGTTTTCGTGAACCGGCAGCGACACAATCGAACAAGGGTGGGGTTCGGGGCAATACGAGGGGATTTCCTGCCAAGGCAGATTCGCGTGAACGGGTGTATGCCCGGACCCGCCCAGAATCAGGAAAAGAAGCGCGAAGAGGAAGCCCTTCACCGGGACGCCGGAGGGAATGGAGGCCTGGATAAGGAGAACTGAATTTCGCGGTTGCATAATAAGTCCAGGAGCGGGCATCTCTCAAAAACCAAAAAAGTGGACCGGGGTTGCAACCGGTATGCGCGAAACCGGCGGCGACTGGCGTGATTTTTTTAATGGTAGCAATTTAACTTTGCGGCCGCATTTAGGGGCAATTTGTTAGATTTCCCGGTTCACCGCATCACTTGCGGCTGATTTTGCAAAGGAATCTGAAATGTCCGCAATCCCCCGAAAAGAACCTCTCATCGTCGGCGTCGGGGCCGCTTTGATGGATTTATTGCTCGAAGAGGACGAAAGCTTTATTTCCCGGCTGGGATCCGAAAAGGGGGGAATGACCTTGGTCGAACAGGGCACCATCGAATCCGCCCTGCAAATGACGCCGGCGCCGGTTTCCACGGTTGCCGGGGGATCGGCCTGCAATTCCATGGTCGGAATCGGCCTTTTGGGCGGGCGTGCCCGCATGGTGGGCAAGCTGGGTCGGGATGATTTGGGGGAACGTTTTCTCCAGGGGTTGGAAAGAGCCGGAGTCGAGGGACGCATCAGCCGCTCGGATACCGGCACGGGAAGGGTGCTGTCCGTGGTTACGCCAGACGCCCAGCGCACCATGTTCACTTATCTCGGCGCTTCCGCCGAATTGTCGCCCGCGGATCTCACCGACGCCGATTTTGCCGACGCCGACATGATATTGCTCGAAGGATATTTGCTTTTCAATCGCCCCGTGGTCGAGCGGGTGCTGGAATTGACCGCCCGTTCCCAGGCGAAGCTTGTCTTGGATTTGGGATCCTTTCAGGTGGTGGAAGCCTGCCGGGACTTGCTCGAACACCTCATCACCGAGCGCGTGGATATCGTATTGGCCAATGAAGATGAAGCCCGGGCCTATACGGGCATGGGTGAGCAGGCCTCCCTCGATTTGCTCGCTTCCAAAGTGGGGCTGGCCGTCGTCAAGGTGGGCAAAGACGGCGTATTGTTGGCCAGCGGTTCCGAAAGGCTTTCCGTACCGGCTCGTCTGGTCGAAGCCCTGGATACCACGGGAGCCGGCGATCTCTGGGCCGCGGGTTTTCTCCACGGTCTGGCCCAGGGATACGGCTTGAGCCATTCCGCGCATCTGGGATGCATGCTGGGTTCCGAAGTGGTGCAGGTGATGGGCGCGCTCATCCCCGACCACGGGTGGAATCGCATCCGCAGCTTCATGAGCGAACTCCGCTAAGCATCGTTACTCTTGTTCGTTACCCTTATCACTAATTGCGCGATTCCGGATTGATTCCGGCGTCGCCGATATTTCTTTTGCGCCTCGTCCCCGCGAGATTATTTTCCCCATTGTAGCCGCTTCAAAGAGCGGCCGTGCGGCTTCACCCCGTTCGACGCGCCGCGCGAATTCGCGCCATTCCTATATGCACCCAAAGGAAAGCAGGACCGAAATGCGCTGGTTGTTCAAATCCATATTGAAATTCAAGGCATACAGCTGGGCCATCCGCAAAGCTTACGGCTGGTACCGCAGAAGGTCGTTCCGGTGAAAACCGCTCACCGCGGAATCCTGGCCCGGGTGAGCGCTTCTTGCGGCTTCGCGTTGTTGTTGGCGTTGCTGGCGGGATGTTCCCGAGGCGGCTCGCCTACTTCCGGCGTCGACGAAAGTAACGGAGAAGTTTCTCCTGTCTGGATACCGGTAGTCGATTCCCTCGACGGCGTCTCCTACGCCATCGGCATACGCGAAGACGAAACGGGAACATTCTCGCTGGTGGGTTCGGGCGTGGCGGTAGGTCCCGGCCTCATCGCCACCAACGCCCACGTGGTATTGTCGCTTTTCGAAGGGACCCTGCTCCTGCGCCAGCGCGGAATCGCGGTCACGCCGATTGCATGGCGCAACGGGTCCGACGCCGTATCCGAAGGCTTGCTGCTTGACGTGGCCGGTATACATACGGAATTCCGGGACGGCGTGGTTTTTTCGGCCGACGTGGCGACGCTGGAAGTGGCCGAATCCTTATCCGAAGTCATCACCCTGCCCGACTTGAGCGGTTCGCTGTCGTTGCGAAGGGGAATAGAGGTCGGCTTATTGGGTTTTCCGGGATCCACGCTATCCCGGTTTCCGGAGCCCTTGACGGCCACCTTCAGACAGGGAGCCATCACCGCCCTGGGAGCCTTCGATAGCGTTCAGGCTTCCGGCCCTCTCTACGATCAGGTATTGCAATACAGCATCACCGTGACTCCCGGAACCTCCGGTAGCCCGGTATTCGATCTTACTGCGAAACTGGTCGCGCTCAACAATGCCGGGGCGGTGAAACGGATTTGGGACGATGCTACCGGCGATTTCATTATCGTGCCCGTCGCGAGGGTAGGCTACGGGATACGGGCCGACGTGCTGCAGGAAGTGTTGAGCGGTGAAAAGGAAATCAAGGACACCCTTTCGAATTATGCCGTCCCGCAGGAATTCACCTTCGATCGCGCGGGCGGCATATCACTCCCTGACGGCAGGCATAGGGTGAGAGTGGGAGCCGATTTTCAAACGGCGCAGGCTACGGCGGAGTCTCTATTCAACGTAACGGAACCGAGCGCCATCGCCCCGGACGGGAGTATCGCGTTTTTCGACGGGATATCCTATCATGTGACGCTTTATCGGACGGAGGATGACGACCGATTGGGACTGATACGAATCCGGGCCTATTCACATCCGCTTTACCTGCCTGCCTTCAGAAATGAAGCAGGAGTTACTCTCGGCTCCTCGCGGAATTTCATTCTGGACAATTACGGGTCCGCCTACCAGCGGGACTTTTCGACGGATAGCGCCGTTATCTACCTCAATTATCCGCATCAGGGAGTAGGATTCGGCTTTTTGCGCGACGAGGAGGACGTTTCCTGCCATATCATCCAAATCGCGCCCCCTTTACTCTTGGAAAAAGGGACTGAGGGGAGTTATCCTCATTTTGCCCATCCGTCCGCACAGGCCCTTCCACCCTATCTCAGCCCGGGTCGCTTTCGGCTGAAGGTGGAAAAACTCTTCCCGTAAAAGGCGTTCAGTGGACAGGTTCCCGCCAAAAGTCTAAATTTGGCCATGGCTGATTCTTCCGCCTCCCCTTCTTACTCGGCCCCCGCCCTTCCCGTCTTACGAGGTTCGCATGGCTAGAATACTGGATGATCTTTCCCGTACCTTTTCCGAATACCTGTTGCTGCCCCGCTTGACGACGCGGGACCATTCCCCGCGCAATGTAAAGTTGGAAACTCCCATCGCGCGCCATCTCAAGGGTGAAACGCCCCGACTGTCCCTCAATGTGCCCATAGTGTCGGCAAGCATGCAGGCGGTTGCGGGGCCGGAAATGGCGACGGCATTGGCACGGCAAGGGGGATTGGCGTTCATCTATTGTTCGCAATCCATCGAATCGCAAGCCGCGATGATTGCCAAGGTGAAGGCCCACAAGGCGGGTTTCGTCAAGAGCGATTCCAACGTCAAGCCCGACTCCACCCTGACCGAGCTTCTCGAAGTGATGAACCGGACCGGGCATTCGACCGTGGCCGTCACCGACGACGGCGGCAGCCATGGCCGTTTCATGGGCATCATCACGGACAAGGACTTCTGGGAATTCGAGGATGATTTGGGCGGACTGGTCCGCGACCATATGACCCCCCGCGATCAGGTGATATTCGGAAAGGTCGGCGTCAGTTTGCGCGAGGCCAACAGCATGCTTTATAAGCATAAAAAGGAATGCCTGCCGGTGCTCGCGCCCGACGGTCGCCTAGACTCCCTGGTTTTCAAGAAGGATTATGTCGATCACCAGAACAATCCCCTGGAATTGCTCGACTCCCGCAAGCGGCTGGCTACGGCCGCGGGCATCAATACCCACGACTATCAGGACAGGGTGCCGGCCTTGATCGAGGCCGGAGTGGACGTGCTGGCATTCGACGCTTCGGACGGATACAGCGAATACCAACGGGACGCGTCTCTCTGGATCCGCAAGAAATACGGCGACGGGGTGGTGATTGGCGGCGGAAACGTGGTGTCTGCCGAGGCGTTCCGGTTTCTGGTGGAAAAGGCCGAAGTCGATTTCGTGAAAGTGGGCATAGGCGGCGGCTCCATCTGCATCACCCGCGAGCAAAAGGGTATCGGCCGGGGCCAGGCCTCGGCGCTGATGGAAGTCGTAGCCGAACGGGATCGGTATTTTAAGGAGAAGGGCGTTTACATTCCCATCTGTTCCGACGGCGGATTGGCCAACGATACGCAAATCATCATCGCCTTGGCCATGGGAGCCGACTTCGTCATGATGGGACGGTATTTCGCCATGACCAACGAAAGTCCCACTCCCAAAGTGTCCATACGCGGCAGAATGTACAAGCCGTATTGGGGAGAAGGCTCGAATCGCGCCCGCAATTGGCAGCGCTATTCGGAATCGGGCGGTTCCACCCGCCTGCAATTCGAAGAGGGCGTGGACGGCTACGTGCCTATCGTGGGTTCGGTGGACGAGGTGTTGCAGGTTACCCTCGGGAAGCTGCGCTCGACCATGTGCAATATCGGCGCTTTGACCCTGCCCGAATTCACGGAGAACGCCGTGCTGACCCTGGTTTCGGAGCAATCCATCGTCGAGGGCGGAACTTCGAACATCATCCGGGTGGATTCGAACTTCGACGACGATACCTGATTTTCCGGCTTCAGCCGGTCTTGGCGGCTTCGCGCTCTTCTTCTTCCAGTCCGTGCTCTTTCAATTTGCGCCAAAGCGTGGAGCGCGAAATGCCCAGCCGCCGCGACGCTTCCGTATGGTTGTTGTTGCAGATTTCCAGGGCCTTCTTGATATAGCGCTTTTCCAATTCCGCCAGCGTCATGAGGCTGACATTGTCGATGGGCGGACCGCCGTCTTCGACGGTTTCGGAATGGGGCAGGGCGAACATCGGTCGGGGGCCATTGGGATTGACCAGGTATTCCGGCAAATCATCCAGCGTTATGTATTCCCCTTCGGAAAGAGCCACGGCGTGTTCGATGATATTCTCAAGCTGGCGGATGTTTCCCGGGTAATCGTAATTCATCAAAACGGCTTCGGCGTTTTTCGCCATTCCCTTGATTTGCTTGCGGGTGGTGGCGTTGCACTTTTTGACGAAGGTGCGAATCAGATTGGGAATGGAGCCCTTGCGGTCGCGCAACGGGGGCAGCGTCAGGTGGAAGATGCTCAGGCGGTAGTATAAATCCTCGCGGAAGGTTCCCGCGGCGATGGCTTTGTGCAAATCCTTGTTGGTGGCGGCGATGACCCGCACGTCAACGTAGCGCGTTTCGGTATCGCCTACGCGGCGGATTTCCTTTTCCTGGAGAAAGCGCAGCAGCTTGACCTGGGTGGGTAGCGAAAGTTCTCCGACTTCGTCCAGAAAAAGCGTGCCCTTGTCGGCGACTTCCAGTAGGCCCTTCCTGTCCGCGACGGCGCCGGTGTACGAACCCTTGCGTGAACCGAACAGTTCGGATTCCACCAGGTTTTCGGGTATGGCTCCGCAATTCACCGCCACGAAATTCTCTTCGGAGCGGATGCTCAGCCTGTGAATGATATTGGCCAGGAATTCCTTGCCCGTTCCGCTTTCGCCCGACAGCAATATTGTGCTGTTGGTGGGCGCCACCTTGGTGACGGTGCGCAGGATTTTTTTCATGGACGGCGAACTGCCCAATACGTCTTCGAGAAGGCGCTCTTCGAGCACCCGGACGTTTTTGCGCGTGAGGGAACGCGATGCGGCCTTCAGCGCGAGGGCTTCGAGGAGCTTCACGTTCACCGGCTTTATCAGGAACGAATGGGCGCCCCTTTCCACGGCTTGTTCCGCTTTGTGGGTATCGCGCACGGTGGCCAGGATGAAAACCTCCACGCCGGGATTATGTTCCCTGGCGAAGTTGGGAATGTCGAGGTTCTCGATGGTCAAAAATTCGGTGGAGAGGAACAGCGCGCCGATGCCTCCCTGGGTGAGCAGGCGGATGGCGTTGGGGCCTCCGTTGCTTTCCATCAATTCCGTATTGGGAATCGACCAATTGGCGAAAGCCTCTTTTTTCAGTTCCGCGTCGGTGTCCAGGATGAGGATTTTCATTGCTCAGCGCGTACCGGCTTGAAGCGATCAGGAAAAAATGGTTTTGGCCTTTTCAAACAAAGAGGCTTTGGGATGTTCCTTGGATTGGATTTTCTCCAACTCCTGGAGCAGCTCCGTTTCGCGGGCGCTCAAATTGGCGGGAGTGAAAACATGCACTTTCACGTATTGGCTGCCCTTGCGTCCTCCGCTCAATTCGGGCAGGCCCTTGTGGCGAAGACGAAGCATTTTTTCTGATTGGGTTCCCGCGGGAATTTTCAATTCGACTTCGCCTTCGATGGTCTTGACGCGGACATCGCCGCCCAAAGCCACGGTGGTGAAGGGAACCTCGACCTGGCAATAGAGATCGATTCCCCGCCGTTCGAAATAATCGTCCTGCGGCTCCTTGATGGCCACCAGCAAATCGCCCGCCGGGCCGCCTTGCGGACCCCGATGCCCTTCGCCGCGGAGGGTGAGGTATTGGCCTTCCTCCACTCCGGCGGGGATGTCTATGGAGAGGGTGACTTCTTCGAGTACCCGACCTTCGCCGCGGCAATTGGAGCAAAGCGACTGGATGGTCGAACCCATGCCCCGGCAATCGGGACAGGTGGTGACGTTCACGATTTGCCCGAAAAAGGAGCTTTGCACCTGTCGGACCTGGCCCATTCCCGCGCAGGTTTTGCAGGTTTGTTTTCCCGTGCCTCCCGCGCCGGCGCAGGATCCGCATTTGCTATAACGCTTGAGTTTGACCTTCTTGGTTACGCCATTGGCGACTTCCTGCAAATTCACTTCCAGGGCGATTTGCAAATCCTGTCCCCGGGGCGGACCGGAGCGCTGCCTGCCGCCGCGCGTGGCGCGGCCGAAAGGGTCGCCACCGCCGAAGATGTCTCCGAAGGCGCTGAAAATATCGTCGAAATTATTGAAGCCTTCGGCGGAACCCATGCCGCCTTGCATGCCCGCATGGCCGAACCGGTCGTATTGCGCGCGTTTTTGCGTGTCGCTCAAAACGCCGTAGGCTTCTGCGGCTTCTTTGAATTTCTCCTCGGCTTCTTTATCTCCCGGGTTTTTGTCGGGATGGAATTTTACGGCCAGCTTTTTATAGGCGGACTTGATGGCATTGACGTCCGAGTCGCGAGGCACGCCCAGTACTTCGTAATAATCTCTTTTATTCGACATAGTCTACCTTGCGCGCAGCCGGGAGTGAAATCAAGTAGATTGGCTGGATTCCCGACAGGGGGAATCCAGCCTGCATTCATCTTAAACTAGTTAACAAGAATTCTCAAGGCCCGGGGAAGGCCCGAGGCGATCTAATCGACCACCTCGTAATCCGCATCCACGGCGTTGTCCTTGCCTTTATCCTTCTTCTTGTTTTTTTCCGATGCTTCGCCTTCCGGCGCTGCGCCCGCTCCGTCGGCTTGCGCGCTTTCAGCCGCGGCCTTGTACATGGCCTCCGACAACTTATGCGAAACCTCCTCCACCTTGCGGATGGCGGAACGGATGCCCTCGATATCGTCGGTACCCTGCAATTTCTTCAAATCGGCCACAGCCGCTTCGATGCCTTCTTTCTCGGTGGCGGCAACTTTGTCTCCGTGTTCGGTAAGCAACTTCTCGGTGCTGTATACCAGGTTCTCGGCCTGATTGTGCACTTCCGCCCTCTCCTTTTCCAGCTTGTCGGTTTCGGCGTTGGCTTCGGCTTCCTGCACCATGCGCTGGATTTGCTCTTCGGAAAGACCCGATGAAGCTTCCAGCCGGATTTTCTGCTCTTTGCCGGTGGCCTTGTCCTTGGCGCTTACATGCACGATGCCGTTCGCGTCGATATCGAAGGTGACCTCGATTTGCGGCAGTCCACGCGGCGAAGCGGGAATCCCGGTGAGTTCGAAGCGACCCAAGGTGCGGTTATGCCGCGCCATTTCCCTTTCGCCTTGGAGAACATGAATGCTCACGGCCGTCTGATTGTCTTCCGCGGTGGAGAATATCTGACTCTTGCGGGTGGGAACCGTGGTATTGCGCTCGATGAGCTTGGTCATGACA
Organism: uncultured Bifidobacteriales bacterium; assembly: GCA_964401245.1. Lineage (GTDB taxonomy): Bacteria > Fibrobacterota > Fibrobacteria > UBA11236 > UBA11236 > JBGTHM01. The sequence continues at coordinate 28,162 of CAYNXV010000021.1, forward strand.
CCGCCCAGGGTTTCGATTCCCAGCGACAGCGGGGTTACGTCAAGCAGCAGCACGTCCTTTACGGAAGAATCGCCGGCCAAAACTCCCGCCTGCACGGCGGCGCCGATGGCGACCACTTCATCGGGGTTCACTCCCTTGTGAGGCTCCTTGCCGAAAAATTCCTTCACCTTGTCCTGAATGGCGGGAATACGCGTCGATCCTCCGACCAGGATTACCTCGTCGATGTCGCCGGTGGATTTACCCGCGTCCTTCAAGGCCTGCATGCAGGGCTGAATGGTCTTCTCCACCAACTCCTGGCTGAGCTGGTTGAATTTGGCGCGCGTAAGCGTCAAATCGAGATGTTTGGGACCGCCGGCGTCCGCGGTGATGAACGGCAGATTGATGGTCGTGCTGGTGGTGCCGGATAAATCGATTTTCGCCTTTTCCGCTGCTTCTTTGAGGCGCTGCAAAGCCATGCGATCGTTACGCAAGTCAATGCCCTGCTCGCGTTTGAACTCCGAGGCTATCCAATCGATTACCGCCTGGTCGAAATCGTCGCCGCCCAAGTGGGTATTGCCGTTGGTGGCCTTGACCTCAAATACGCCGTCACCGATTTCCAGGATGGAAATATCGAAGGTGCCGCCGCCCAAATCGTATACGGCGATGGTTTCGCTTTTCTTTTTGTCGAGACCGTAGGCCAGCGCCGCGGCCGTGGGTTCATTGACTATGCGCAAAACGTCGAGACCGGCGATGCGGCCGGCGGCTTT
>CAYNXV010000021.1:28917-29285 GCA_964401245.1 uncultured Bifidobacteriales bacterium
ATCGTTGAAATAAGCGGGCACGGTGATGACGGCCTGCGTCACTTCTTCGCCAAGATAGTCTTCGGCGATTTTTTTCATGGCCTGCAATACCATGGCGGAGATTTCGGGAGGCGTGTAACGCTTGCCCGAGATGTCGACTGATACGGGTTCGCTGCCCGTACCGACCACCTTGTAGGTGACCCGCTTTTCTTCGGACTCCACCTCGTTATGGGTACGTCCCATGAAACGCTTGATGGAATACACCGTATTCTCCGCGTTGGTGATGGCCTGGCGTTTGGCCACTTGTCCCACGAGCCTGTCCCCGCCTTTGGTGAAGGCTACGATGGACGGCGTGGTGCGCGCGCCTTCCGCGTTGGGTATGACGGTGG
>CAYNXV010000022.1:0-28329 GCA_964401245.1 uncultured Bifidobacteriales bacterium
CTCTGCAAGCCTTCCGAGAAACGTTCTCTGTCCTGTTGCGCCGCGTTCACCGTTTCAAAGGCTCCCAGGGGCGAAAACTTCTTGACCACCTCGGCCAGACGGCGGCGGCCGTATTGCTCATCCTTGGTGTTGAAACTTTCGTTGATGCCGTCGGTGTACACGAAAAGCAGATCTCCGGGCTCCAGACGGGTTTCCTCCTCTTTGTAGGCGTTTTCCTTGAACATGCCCAGAAAAAATCCGCCGCGCATCTGTAAGTGCTCGATTTTGTTTTCGTTCTGACGGTAAATCATGGGATAGGGATGGCAGACCCGGCTGTAGGTCAGTTTGCCGGTACTTATTTCCAGGATGGCCGCGAAGGCCGTCAAATAATGGTCCGTGTTGATGGCCGCGCACAAATCGCGGTTCACGTGGGTAAGCACTTCGGCCACCGAAAACCCCGCGCGCACCCGCCTGTCGAAGGTCATTTTGGCCATGGCCGTCACCAGCGCCGCGGGAACCCCATGACCCGAGACGTCGGTCATGAGGAAAAAGACGTGATCGTCGTCGAGCAGCACGAGGTCATAGAAGTCGCCGCTCACCTTCCCCTTTTCGGTGGGGGCGTACAAAGGCGCCATTTCGTAACCGGGAACGATGGGAAGGGTGGTGGGAAGCATACCTTGCTGCACCTGCATCGCCATATCGAGCTGGGACTCCATTTCGTTGTTACGCTCTTCGAGCTTGACCTTCTTGTCCTCCAGTTCGGCCGTGCGGGCCTTCACCATGTCCTCCAGCTCTTCGGCGTAGGCCACCAGTTTCTGTTCCATTTCGATGAATTGGCTTACGTCCGTGATGAACCAGACCCGGCCGATGACGCGGCTGTGTTCGTCGCTGATGGGACGGGTATAAATCTGGTAGGTGGCGCGATGCGGCAGCACCATGTCGAAACGTTTGTTGATGTAAAGATGCGGCTCGCGGTGCAGGCTGGAGCAGAAATCCATGAATTCGCGGGGCAGTTTGAAATGGTATTGGAGCAAATCGACCGCGATGTCGAATTGCATGCCGGCGAATTGCCTCCAGTTCAGGCCGAACAGTTTGCCGAAACGGGCGTTGGTGGAACGGATGATCGAGTTTTCGTCAATGATGGCGATGCCGTCTTCGGAGGATCCGATGATGGCTTTGACCCGGCTTTCGGAAATCCGCAGCTTGGTGATTTCATTGAGGGAAATGAGCCGGATGCCGTTCAGCAGCACACAGCGCATATGGAAGTACCGCTTCTCGCCGTTGGGCATGAAGATTTCCTTCTCCCATTCCACTTCCTTGCCTTCGGGTTCCAGGTAATATTCGATATCCCCGAAAATGGGCCGGCCCGCCTGCGCCCCGGTGCCGATTTCCTGCAAGGGACGGCCGATGGCCTGGGCATGCATGGCGCCCACCACCTCCAGGGCGTAATTGTTGATGCGGACGATGCGGTTGTCCTTGTCGATGTGAATGATACCCGTGCGTCTGTCGAGGAATTCGTCCTGTTTGGCCTTGTCGGTAAACTGGGTTTCCAGCGACTGCAATTCCCTCTGGACATGCGCCAATTGGCGCTTGAGATTGGGAATTTCAACATCATCCTTGTACTTGAGGATATGTTGAAGCTGAACGTTTTGCTGTTTCAGACTGTTGACCACAGCCTGGGGGCCACCGTTATCGGCCTGTGCTTCCAAGTGGATTCCTTTGCCGGCGAAGAGGGAGTCGACCTCATCCCCTCCGTTAAGTGGTAGAATTATACAATATTAAGGGGTCGATTCGCTTTCCTTGCCTCCCCCCAGCCTTGTATTTTGGTTCCCTCGTTATGACAGGAAAAAGGGAACGCTCATGAGCAGATACTCGACATTTTTGGCGGTTTGCCTCCTGGTTTTCGGATTTTCCCGCTCGGATACCCCCGTGGTACGGGAAACCGGCGTCACCCCTGACACCGTCCCCAAATTCGAAACCGACAAAAAGGGACGTCGGCTGACCCTGGATTTTTCCCTGGCCAGCAATCCCATTTCGAATGCCGACATGAAACTCGCCCATTTCTCGCAACGCAAGCTGCTCATCTATTATTTTTCCGCCAAATGCCCCCATTGCCAAACCGCCTTCCCCTTCGTCCAAAAATTGTCGCGCGAATTGGCGCCTTCGGGCATCACCACCATCGCCATCGCGGTGAAGAACAACTCTCCCGACGATGTGCGCGGCTTCATAAGGGAATATCAGGTCCATTTGCCGGTATTCCATGATAACGAGAGGCTATTCGGAGAAAATTACGGAACCGGCACCATACCCCTTATCCTCATGGTGAACGAGAAAGGGGAATATGTGCGTTACCGTGAGTTCGATCCCCAGGAAACCCCCTCCCTCATCAAAACCGACGTGAATACCTTCCTGGTCCGGAATTGAGCCGACCCGCACCGCATGCCCCTCATCAACTCTTCCTTTACGGTTCGCGTCCGCAACCTGGCCGCGGTATCTTCGCTGCACGCCTATCTCGCGGAACGCTTCACCTACCATCCGGAAGAGGAATGGCGGCGCCTCATCGAGGCCGGTTTCATATTTCACAATGAACGACCCGGGGAATCGAACACCCCCGTAAACAACGGTGACGTATTGCGTTACCAAGTGGTGGACTACGAAGAGCCGGACGTACCGACCGATTACAGAATCGTATCCCGCGACGAAGCCGTCATGGTGGTGCACAAACCGGCGGGACTTCCCGTACATCGCACCGGCCGCATTTTCTTTCAGACCCTGGTGAACCTGATTCGCGAAGAATTGGAAGACCCGGCCTGGTCACCCCTGCATCGGCTCGACCGCGAAACCGGAGGCTTGATGGCCTTTGCGCGCGGCAAGGACGCCTGCTCGGCCTACAGTCCCGAGCGCGGGGACATGCGTTGGTTGAAGCTCTATACGGCGGTGCTTTCCCGCCCGCTTTCCGAAAGCAGGGGAGTGTTACGGCACTCGCTGGCGGAAGACAAGGAGGGGCCCATCCGGAGCCGCATGATCCCTTCGGACCCCGGTAAGCCCTGCGTTACCCTGTTCCGGGTGGTCGCGGAAAGCCAGGGCCGGCAATTGGTCGTATTGGCCCCCCTGACGGGACGCAAGCATCAGCTCAGAGCCCAATTGGCGGCAGTGGGCAATCCCATCGTCGGCGATAAAATCTACGGACAAGGGGGCCGCGCTTTTCTCAAAGTCGTCTCGGGAGAAAGTTTGGACGAGGCGGATTGGAGCCGTCTGGGTGCCCGGCACCAACTGTTGCACGCCTTTCATTTGCGGCTCGAAAAGGGAGCGCGCCGGGTGGCCGAGGCGACTGATTGGGATTGGAGCGAAGAATTCACGCCGTATTTTCCCAAGGAAACCCTGGCAGCCTTCACAGCTACCGAAGAATATGCCGACCTTATCCGGGAAATAGAGGAAATGCGGGAAAGTCCGGCTGTCCGTTGACGCCTTCTCCGCGCGCCGTCGGCTCCACCCGGTGGGCCAAGTGGCCCCGGGAGCCTTTTCCCCAACATGGGGACAGTCATTCCTCCGCGGCCAAATCCCGCACCATCGCCTCTATCGCCTCCAAGTCTTGGGGGGCTACCTTTTGCAACCAAATGCGATGCGGATAAATCATGATATTGGGACCCTGCGCGCAAGGTCCCAGGCATCCCGAGCGGGTTATGCGCACGCGCAGGCCCGCTTTTTTGAACCTATCCTTGAGCTTCGCGGCCAAAATCTCATTGGTATCGTCGTCTCCGCAAGATTGGCTTTTATCTTTTCGGGTATTCGTGCAAAAGAACAAATGAATGGGATGAGGAGTCTTTTGGATTTCCATGCTGGTTATAATGTAAATGCCGAAGGGTGGGGATGCCACCTTCAGGGAGGAGTAGCGGCATGAGCCAGGGCGTCTTTTTCGTTTCGGATTTACATTTCGGCGCCAACCCCCAACGATGTCATCCAAATCGGGAAGCGAAGTTCCGGGAATTTCTGGAAACCCTTCCCGGCCGGGCTTCCCACCTGTACATATTGGGAGACCTGTTCGAGTTCTGGTTGGAGTACCGCGAATATGTTCCCAAACGCCATTTCGCCGTCCTTGCCGGGCTCGAGGCCTTGGCGCGCTCCGGAGTGCAAGTCCATTATCTTTCGGGCAACCATGATTTCAGCCTGGGCCGATTTTTCGAGGATCAGCTGGGACTGCATACGCATGCGGGTTCCGTGGAAGCGGAACTGCAGGGCAAAAAATGTCTGCTTCTCCATGGCGACGGCATGGCCGCTTCCGATTGGAAGCAACGGCTGGCCAAAAAAGTCATGACCCATCCCGCCTCCCTTTTCACGTATAAACTCCTCCACCCCGATTTGGGAATGTCTCTGGCCCGGGGAGTAAGCGGCGCATCGCGGGCAAGCCACGACAACCGCCCGCGCAAGCTGGATGAGTACGAGAAAAAAGCTCGTACCCTCCTCGGCCGGGGTATCGATATCGTGATGCACGGACATACCCATGCCGCCTTCGTAAAGGAATTGCCCGAAGGCCGGTACGTGTGCACCGGAGAATGGATGCAGCGCCTGAACTATGTGGAAATGCGCGATGGGAATTGCGAGTGCAGGGAGTTTGTTCCCGGGGAAAATTGATCAGCCGCCTTGCTGCCCCAATTCCTTTTTGATGACCTCGAGTTTTTCGTAATCCTCGTTTTGCAGCGCCTCGATTTTGGCGACCATGAGTTCGAGTTTGCGCAATCTGCCGGGATTTTCATGGAGAGTTTCCACCAACTCGATGATTTCGCGGGTGTCGTCGGGATATCCGAAATCGCTCATGAAATACTTGAATTGGGACAGGGCGGCGCCGTGTTCCTCATCGTTGCCCCGACTGTAAATCATGCGGGGAATGAGATCCTTGAGCAAATGGTCCTGGATGTCCCCCTCGAAATCCTGGATTTTCACCCCCTCGCCTTCGCCCTCGGATGGAGTGGAGGACTTGGGATTCTCGATGGTTTCCAGCAAGGTGGCGATTTCCAACTCCACCGCCCGGTGTTCCTGTTCCCGAAAATAGGCCTGGTACATGATGGGGAAGGAATTGACGCATAGGTGCGCATGACTGATGATTGTGAAAACCCCCAGAAAATAGATGTCCGCATCCGTGGCCGACATTTCCTCTTCGGACGAGAAGTAGGCGATTTTGGCCGGGATGGGAATGAAATCGGCGTTCTTCATCGACTCCAGCCGCTCCTTCACCGCGTCGGGGTCCAATGCGCCCTCGAGCCCTCCGGTATGCTTGGCCTGGTCGATGACTTCCTGGATTCCCTTTTCCAACGAAATCCCGAATTCCTCCCGGAAGAAGTCGCGGATATTCCGCTGATCCACATAATTGGCCTGCACGGCCAGTATTCCATTGCGCACCATGGCGCTCAAGGGATTCGCTCCCATCTCCGGACTTTCACCGTCCCCGGAAAGGGGCGATCCCCCCTCTTCTCCGGTTCCTTCGATGCGCACATAAGCGATTAGCCTACCCTTGAGGTACTCGGGGTCGCCTTTTTTCAATTGGATTTGCAATCCTGTGGGCAGCTTCATACCTGTGCCGTCCGCATCCTCATAGGTTTTTGTCTCATGACCCTAAATTACATTCTGGTCGGGTTACCCTACAGAGTAAATCGGGTGGAATGCGGCGATTCAGATTTCGAGGGCCGATTGCAGGGTACTCAACTCATCCGCCAAACAGGCCTTGGCATTCTCCATGTCCGCAACGGAGAGGTCGAGAAGGGCGGCTACGTCTCCATCCAGAGGAGGAGGGGTTTCGATGCCGGGCAGGGTATATCCCGCTTCATGGCAGAGATAATCCGCCAGGTGCACGATACGGGTGATTTCCTGGCCCTGCTCGGTGGCGCGCGGAGAATGGTGGTGGACTATGGGAGTCCTTATGTCCACCGGCAATTCCCATCGGGCCGTCAGCCAATCCCCCACATGGGAATGGTTGAATCCGAAAATGCGGTCCTCGGCTTCCACCAAAGCGATTTTCTCCTGATGCGCGAGTTGAATAGCCTTGAGAAAATTCTCGTGGAAATATTGATCGAGCACCACCCGACCGATGTCGTGAATGAGGCCCGCACAAAAACACTCCTCGGGATCGGATAGACTGAATCGCTTCATGCTCTGTGCCAGTTTTCGGCTCATGATGGCGCAGGCCAGGGAGTGATTCCAGAATTTCTTCCGGCTGAAAAATTCATTGTTGCCGTCGGCAGGGAAAATCTTGACCACGCTGATGCTGAAAACCATGGTGTTGATGACTTTCAAACCCAGTATTACCACGGCATTTTGCACCGTGGTCACCGTGCGCGGAATCCCGTAGAACGCCGAATTCGCCAGCCTTAAAACCTTGGAGGTCAAACTGACGTCGCGGGCGATAAGATTGGCTACGTCCAATGCCGTGGTGGTGGGATTGTTGATGATACGGAACAACTTGTTGGCCACCTCGGGAAGAGTGGGCAAGTTGTCGATTTGTTCGATTTTTTTCTGTTCCGGGCTCTTGGCCATCGCCCCACCACTCCTATTGGATCCTTTCCAGTATGGTACATTTCATCGGCGAATTCAATGAGAAGACGGGCCATCCGAATGCCTGACGGTATTATCTTTTCCAAGCGGGCACCGTTCCCCCTACCCGCCCTAAGCAGAGGAAAATTCGATGACTCGGAGTATTTGGTTTTTTTGTTTGGGATTCTGCAGTCTCCTGGCAGCCGGAGTGACGCTTGATGGCCTTCCAGGGGTCAGAGGCACCTATTCCGGCGAATCCCTGGGGCATGGACGTCTCATTTTCCAGGCCGCCGTCAACGGCCACATCGATGCGAATCAATTGACCGATAAAACCTTTCTGCGCCAACGAGTGGAAGGCTCCGGGATTCCTCCGGACACTCTTATCATCCAGCAAATCCAAAGCACTTCGCTGCGTTTTTCGGCGGCGGCCGGGCTCAGCCGTTTTTTGGATTTGGGGGTTTCGCTTCCCGTCTATGCGGATTTCATCTCCGAAACCGAGGCGGAAAAACTCACCGCTACGGGCTTGGGTGACTTGGCGCTCGCCGCCAAAATCCGCATTCCCCTGGGGGAAGCTTCGCCGGTGGATTTAGGCCTGTTCGGCGGCGTGGAAATTCCGATGGGAGATACGAAGCAGGGAATTTTTCCCCGCTCGCTTGCAGGTCTCAAGTCGGATGCAACGGACAATTCCCCGGAATTTTCCGAAGGCTCTCCCCATTATTCCGCCCGACTTATTTTCACCTTGAATCCGGCGCGCCTGACTCCCGTGCTTCCCTTGAAATTCCACGTACAGCCCGGCTGGCACCTGTTCAATCAGGAAGGGAAAAGCGATTTGTTTTTGTTGAATACCGGGGTGGAATGGCAGGTCGGCGCCGTACTCTCCCTTTACGGGGAATGGGAAACCCGGACCCGGCTCTCCCCCGATCAGAGCTCCTTCAAAATCGGCCGCGACGTTTCCACGTTTTCCGCGGGGGTATTGGTCGCGGGCGACCATGCAGGACGTTTCCAGTTGGGGGTCAGTCTGCCGCTGGGTGAAAATCCACCTTTCGAATTTTCGCGCGTAGTCGAAAATGAGGGAACATTCACTTATGCTTCGCGATTCCAGCCGAACTTCAGCGTATGGGCGGGGGTTTATTTCAGCATTGAAACGGTTGCCTCCCCCACTCCCCCCATCATTCATTATAATGCCGGTGAAGGTGACGATTACTGCCCGAATTGCGAGACCCGGACCATGCCAGATGTCCGCCCCTCGCTGACCCGGGCGGATAGCTGCGCCCAAAGGCTGCTCAGCGTGGAAGCCTGCAGCCCTCCTTCGCCGTCCAGACCGGATTCTCTGGCCCTACCCCACCCTGCCAAGCCCGACACCGTGGCAAAAATAGCGCCCTTGCCGGATTCCCTGCATGAGAAGCGGCCCAAGCCCGAGGAGTTTCCGCAATCCCTCTCTGTTCCGGGAATTTCGTTCAGCCAAACGGGTTACCGGATCATGCCGGAGTCGTATCCGATTCTGGACGCGTTGATTGCGAAATTGCAACTTCATGACAAGGTGGAGGTCGAGTTGCGAACATTTGTTACGGAAAAGTTCGATGACGAGTTGGCGGCTCATCGGCTATCACAGAACCGCGCGGTGGCTGTGCGCGGGTATCTGGTCAAAGGGGGAATACCCGCGGGCCGGGTCCATGCGCGTGGAATGGGAAGGCGCCCAGCCGGCAGCCAGGCTGCTCCGGACGCTACGGGCCGTCAGGGCTTTTCCAGCGTTGAGCTTTTCCGATTGAACTAAGTTAGGCACTCTAAGAGAGCGCTACCCCAATCAGAGTTTCCAGGCGTAGGCTACGTTCAATCCCACATTGATGAGATCAGCCGCTTCTCGTCCCGTTCCGAATAGGAAGGATGCATAGGGCTGAAAGCTGAGTGAGTGGAATTCATTGAGGACGGCCACCAAGTGGACCCCGGCCGTCACGTCATGCCAGAAGTCATTATCTTCCTCGAATTCCCCGACGCCGTCGATCAAAGTGTTCCGCTGCCATTTGGTGAATTGAAATTCGTATCCGACGGTGGGGATATAGGCGAATCCGGGACTAGGCTGCATCCGGAATCCGAAAATAGGACCGGCACTGTAAATGGTGCGCTCAAAGCTACTCAGGTCGGCACCCGTGCCGCTGGCATCCATCCAGGTGAAACCGGCCTTAAGGGCGAAGCTGAAAATGGAGAGATTACCTGGCTCGATGAATTCGAACACCGCATAGGGATTGATCACCGTGGATTTAAGCGGCGGCAAGGTCGGATTGAGAACCACGGTATCGGTAAGCGCCCGTGAAACCCGCAATCCCAGCGAGGTGCGACCTTCGACTACATATTCCAGTCCACCCATGTAGGAGGTAATACCGGAATTCCATTGTACGCCCGTCTGAGGAACTACCGCGGACATTTCCTGTTCCACCAAATGCACCTGGGAAAAACCCAGGCCGGGAATAAGGAGTAGCGCAAGCCAAGAGGGTAGCCGCAAGCTTTTAATCATCTCCATTTGTGCAGAACTCCTGAATGTGGCCGCAATCAGCCGCCGTGGTGGAACAAATCATTGCCCGAATAAATTTATCTCCGGAATGCCGGAATCACAGGGTTATTTGCAAAACAGAGTGAAAAAATGAATTCTCAGGCCTGTTTCGTCAAACGAAAGGCCCTTTAGCGCGAAAGCTTGAATTTATAGGAGGCTCTGGCTCCCGGTTCCAGACGAACCGTGGTGTCAAAAGGGGGATGCAGTCTGTGAATGAGTTCGATACGGGAGTTTCCAGGGGGTACCTCGAAATATCCGGTCATCGGTGTTTCCCCGGCGCGCCGACCATTGATATGCACCGCTGCGAAGGGAGGGGCGGAACTGATGTTTATGTACGCCATTTTCTTCTCCGCAGGTGGAGGGTCGGCTTGTTTGGGCGTTTTAACCGGATCCGAAACCGGCTGCGGCCGCACTCCCCCGGTAGGACCGGCGAAGGTAGGTTTGGGTTTCGGCTTTACAGGCTCCTTCGCCACGACAGGTTCGGGAACTTTGGTAACCGGTTCCTGGACCACGGGACGAACTGTTTCCGGCGTGGGAGTCGTCATTGCCTCTGTTTCGATATTTTCTGTCAAGGCAGGCCGGGTATCGATGCCTTTACCTGTCGCGGCGCCGCCGATTCCTTTTGTGCCCGAACTATTGTTTGCCATCGCGGCTTCCGAGGAGGACGTTCCCTTATCGAAGTGGGTCCAAACCAGAATACCCGCCAATACGATCATGCACAGGGACAATACCATGCCCACCCATAACAGCGGGCTTTTGGTGGAAGGGCCCATGGCTCCGGTAGTGGCCTGAGGATGATATCCACCGGTTCCCAATCCGCCGGCGGAACCCGTCCAGCCTGAGCCGGGACCGGCCCGCGAAGATCCTCTGGAAACCGGAGTCGGGGAGGTGAATCTTCCCGAATTCGACGAACTGACGCCTCTGGCCATGGACCCGGTGCCGTCCGTTCCTTCGGATAAGGTGGTGCTGCCGACGCCCAATCCCGAGATGAAGGTTTTGGCCTGTTCGACGATGTCGACTATTCCCCGTTGACCCAAATAGGCGCGCAACTTGTTGGCCAGCCAACGCGCGCCGTCCCCACGATTGGCAGGAGATTTTTCCAGGAGGGTCTTGACCAGTTCCAACAACTCGGGATCGGCGTTGGGATTGAGGGCCATGGGATCGGGCAAGGGGTTGTCGCAAATATTGCGCATGGTAACCGGAATACTGGGGCCGGTGAAAGGCATGCGCCCGGTCAGGCAATAATAGAAGACGCCTCCCAGAGCGAACAAATCGGTTTGATGGCTCGGCTTGGCTCCTTCGATTTGTTCGGGCGCCATGAAATTGGGGGAGCCGAGCACGGCGCCGGTTTGCGTTCTCGATTGCTCGTCCTGGATATGGGCTATCCCGAAATCGGCGATCTTAAGAGTGCCTTCCGAATTGAAAAGGAGATTTTCGGGTTTGATGTCCCGGTGGACGACGTTGTATTTTTCGGCGGAGGTAAGTCCTTCCGCCGCTTGGCATATGATGGCGGCCGCTACGTCGTTGGGCATGGGCCTGCCGCCCAGCACAGAGCAAATCAATTGCAGGTTCTGGCCGTCGATATATTCCATGACCAGATATTGCTGGCCCTGCTGAATGCCGAAATCGAAAATTTCGACGATGTTCATATGCCTTAAGGCGGCGATGGTCTTGGCTTCGACCATGAAGCGATCGATGAGGCCGGTGTTGGAGGATAGATGGGATTGGATGACCTTGACGGCCACCAGCCGTTGCAGTAAGGGATCCTCGGCCAGGTAAACCGTGGCCATACCCCCTTGTCCCAATTGGCTGAGAACTTTGTAACGACCGAATTCCATCTAAATAGCTACATTCGTCGGGTTGATAATCGCTCCTGCCGGGTTACATCCTCTTTAGCGGGTGATGCTTGGACGATTGGATGACAATCCCGGTAATCGCAAAAATAACAATTCTTTGTCGGGTATTTGTGACCGTTTCCCCATTTTACAACTTGGGAGTCCGATTCGCCGTTCTTTTCGGAGCGGCCGCCGGTTTATGGTCCTGCCTTTACTTTCCATCCGCTGAATCGCCGAATACCGCCGCTATCGTCCATTTTTTCAATGTAGGACAGGGAGATGCGGCATTAATCATGGCTCCGGACGGCAAAGCCTATCTCATCGATGCGGGAGACGACTCCCAGGCGTTATTATGCCATTTGGAAAGATTGGAGGTCGGGGAGGTCGAAGGGGTTTTCATCAGCCATGCCCATCGCGACCATTACGGAGCGTTACCGGAGTTGGCAAAAGCCGTTCCCATCCGTAAACTCTACCTGCCCCTCACCGGCGATTCGGATTCCGCCTGGTTGCAAAATCTCAATTCGTTGGAATTACGGGTCCTGCCCCGGAAAAATCTGGTTAGGGGCGATTTTCTCGATTTGGGATCCGACGCAAAATTGACCGCTTTATGGCCCACCCCCTCGGCACCCCTGGTGGAACCGGCCCTGGGCGAAAACGACCTTTCCACCGTTCTGCGCTTCGAGACCGGGGAAAGCTGCGTCCTTTTCACCGGCGACATCGAATCCGAATCCGAAAGGCGCCTGCTGCAACTTTCACCCGACTTGAACTGCGACATCCTTAAAATTGCCCATCACGGCTCGCGAACCTCCAGTGGGTTACCCTTTTTGGCTTCCGTTTCGCCCGCCTGGGCGGTTATCTCTTCGGACAGCTCGGTTTACGGGCATCCCCATGCCGAAACCCTGGAAGCGTTACGGCGTTTTCTGCCCGATACGAACCGCATCCACCGTACCGATAGGCAGGGTTCCATCGCCTTTGAGATGGGTCGGGAGGGGATAACCAAGGTGGAAATCGCTGACGCCTGTCCTGTCCGGTAACGACCGGAGACGGTGGGAATCAATCCTGGTCGGACAGTACCCGCTGGATGCGCGACATCGCCAGGGCTTCGTTGGCTCCTTCGACATAATGCACATTTCGTCCGCGCACACCCCATTGGTTCCAATTCGGTTGCTTGTATAGGGCCAGGGTGATGGCGCCGGTGAGACCCGCCAGATGCGAAACTCCGCTGTCGTTGCCTATGAACAAGGTGCTTCCCCCGACCAGACGCGCCAATTCGGCGCAACTCGCGGGTTCCTCGACGGTAAATTTCCCCTCATACACCGGCTTGAGATGGGCCTCAGCCGGACCCAGCACTATGCGGGTATCGGGATAGCGGCGGTTCTTCAATTCATTCGCCAGAAAGGCATAGAATTGGGGGTCATAATTTTTCTCCGCGCTGCCCGATCCCGGGTGGACCAGGGCCATGCCTTCGCGGCGGGTTCCCAGGGGGAAATGCAAATCCTGGCCCACGGCCGGCAGCGATAAATTGAAAAAAGGCAGGGCTTGGAGGTGGTGATCCATGACATGGGCATCGTCGGCGGGAAAAGGAGGATGAATCCGAACGCTCCCGGATATTTTCTCCTTCAGCAGCTTTTCCACTTCCTGTGAGCCCGCCATCCAGAACAGCGCATGTTCGACGCCGGCGAGTTCTTCCGGCATACTCCTTCCCTCGTAAAGGGGCAGAAAAAGGGAAGACTCGCAATCGTAGACTTGGTCCACCAAGCCGAATTCGCGGGCCATTTCCAGATAGTCGGGTTTTCCCAAGGCAATGAAGCGGTGTCCGTTGAAGCGGGAGCGAAGGGATACGAGGGTAGGCCAGGTCAGCAGGAAGTCGCCCAGCGCTCCGCGATGCGACAGCAGAAAAGCGGGAGTAACGGGCATGAGACCTCTCAATAACGGAGAACCGGGCGCCAGCGCGGGTTCTTGGATGACATGTCCACCGAGTAGAAATCATTTTCGAATTTGGCGGCCGATTTACCAAAATATTCCAGCAGGAATCGGGCAATCCATTTTTCGATTTTCAGCACCACCATTTTCTTGCGCAAGCGGCCCTGAGTATCGCGATTAAGGATATCCGGCATGGTGTTGAGGGACAAAATTTCATCCAGCACCTTGGAGTTCAGGTTTTCGCGCGCTTCGGGGGTGGAAAGAAAATGAGTCACGAAAAAGCAGATTCGCCGGGGATTGCCTTTGCGCAGCAGCTTACAGCATTCGACGATGGTGTTACCCGTGCGGACCATGTCGTCGAGAACGATGACGTCCTTTCCCTCAAGGCCGCCCAGCGACAGGTCGGAGTCCGGACCGATGGATACCCGCACGCTACGCTCCCCATAGCGCACCTTCTGCATGACGACGCGGGCGGCTTTCGGCATGTTGAGCGCCTCGTGGACGCCGGTCATGAAAGGCACCGCGCCCATATCGGGAGAGCACAATACCAGGTTGCCGCCATCGGCGCCCGGATTCACCATGTCGGAACTCCGGATATAGTCGGCATATAATTCGTTGGGAAGCAAATTGAAGAATTGCCCATCGAAATATTGCGAGAAAAGACGTTGGACATTGGTGGAATGGTTGTGCACCGTGACCACCGCGTCCACTCCCGAGGTTTTCAATAATTGGCCGTAAAGGTCGGCCGTAAAAGCCTGGCCATCGAATTTCTTGAGGTCTTCGATGGAGCGGGATTCCTCTCCGGGCAACCGGCGCGGACCGCGGTCCTGGGCGCTGAAATAGAGATCGGGTTCGACCAGCACCACCTTGGCGGCGCCATTATCCTTGGCCGCTCGGGCCAAGATGAAATTCCGCATGGCCAGGGCCCCCCGGGGCAGCCCCGAAGTCGAGCAGATGACCACGTTTTTACCGTCCAACCCATGGCCGATATGGGCCAGGTCCTGTTCATCGCTTATGAAGCGCGGGCAGAATTCGGAATTGGCATAGGTTTTCAGGGAAATGAGGTCGGAAACCTCTTCGAGCTGACCCGACATATGCCCCAAATCGAGGGCGAACGGATCATCCGATACGTTGCCGATTATGATGAAATCCTTCATACCCTTCCCGTCCGGCTGATAGACCCGCCGGTGCGAGGATTATGTAGAAACCTTGACCATGGCCGACAACCGATTTTCAGGCGCCCCACCCGTCCGCAGGCGCCCGGCACCCCGCCCTCAATCCTTGGGACTGGGAATGGGGACCCGCGGTGCGCGCCAAATGTCCTCGTTGTATTGAGCTATGGTGCGGTCGGAGGAGAACTTGCTCATGCGGGCCAGGTTCAATATGGCCTTGCGCGTCCAGTTGTCGTAATCGGCGTACTCCTGCGACACCTTGCGCTGGCATTCGAGATAGGCGGCGAAATCCGCCATCAGCATCCACTCGTCCTTGTAGATGAGTCCGTCGATAAGGGGATTGAACAGGTTGGGATCTTCCGGACAGAAATAGCCCGTGCGAAGCAACTCCATCACGGCCATGAGATTCGCGTCCTTGTCGATGTATTCGATGGGGTTGTATCCCGCCGCCTTTTTCTGCATGACTTCGTCGGCGGTGAGTCCGAAGATGAAGATATTCTCCTCGCCCACCTCTTCGAGAATCTCGATATTGGCGCCGTCGAGGGTGCCGATGGTAAGCGCGCCATTGATGGCGAATTTCATGTTACCCGTTCCGCTGGCTTCCTTGCCGGCGGTGGAAATCTGCTCGGAGAGATCGCTGGCGGGAAAAATCTTCTCGGCCAGGGACACCCGGTAGTTTTCCAGGTAAACCACCTTGATGATTTCGCGGCTGTCGGGATCGGCATTCACCACGTCGGCGACGGAATTGATGAACTTGATGATCAATTTGGCGATATGGTATCCCGGAGCGGCTTTGCCGGCGAAGATGAAAGTGCGCGGCTGGACCGAAGCGCCTTTGCCCGCCTTGATTTCGTTGTACAGGTGGATGACGTGCAGGATATTGAGCAGTTGACGTTTGTATTCGTGAATGCGCTTGATTTGCACGTCGAAAATGCCGTTGGGATTCACCTCGATGTCTTCGGTTCGCAGGATGTAATCCGCCAGGCGGCGTTTGTTCTCCAGTTTGATTTCCTGCCAGCGGCGGATGAAGGCGGAGTCGTCGGCATATTTCTCCACCTTTTTGATTTGCTCGAAGTCCTTCACCCATCCGTCCCCGATTTTTTCGGAGATGAGGTTCGCAAGCAGCCGATTCGATTTGCGCAACCAGCGCCTGGGCGTGATGCCGTTGGTCTTGTTGTTGAATTTTTCGGGAGTGAGCTCGTAGAAATCCTTCACCAATTGGCTTTTGATGAGTTGCGTATGGAGTTCGGCCACGCCGTTGACCGAATGCGATCCGATGATGGCCAGAAAGGCCATGCGAACGGCCCGCTCCCCGCCCTCTTCGATGAGCGACATGCGCTTGAGGCGCTCCAGATCCCCCGGATACTTCCAGGATACCTGCTTCATGAAGCGGTAATTGATTTCGAAGATGATTTGCAGATGCCGGGGCAGCAGCTTGCCCAGCAATTCCACCGACCATTTTTCCAGAGCCTCGGGAAGGAGGGTATGATTGGTATAGCTGAACAGAGCGGTGGTCATTTCCCAGGCCGGCTCCCAATGCATTTGCTCTTCGTCGACCAGGATGCGCATCATTTCGGCTATGGATAGGGCCGGATGGGTATCGTTGAGCTGCAGACTGGCCTTTTCGGCCAGATTGGAGCAGTCCTTGTGCATTTTCTTATGCCGGCGGATGACGTCCTGCAATGTGGCGGCGCACAGGAAATACTGCTGTTTGAGCCGCAATTCCTTACCGTTCATGGAGGTGTCGTTGGGATAAAGCACCTTGGAAATGCTTTCGGCCAAGGCGATGTCCTTGCTGGCCTCGATATAATCGCCGCTGTTGAAATAAAGCAAACCGAAATCGTCCGCCGATTTGGCGGACCACAGGCGCAAGGTGTTGACCGTATTGTTACCGTAACCCGGAATGGGCGTATCGTAGGGGGAGGCGAGCACTTTTTCGGTGTCTACCCAGTCGAAAAGCAGGTGGCCATGGACGTCTTTGCGAGTCACCACCCTGCCTTTGAACTGCACCTCGACGGTATATTCGGGGCGGGATATTTCCCAGGGATTGGTCAGACGCAGCCAATTGTCCGGATGCTCCTGTTGGAAGCCATCCTTGATGGTCTGATGGAACATGCCGTAATCGTAGCGGATGCCGTAACCATAGGCCGGAAGCTCCAGCGTGGCCATGGAATCCAGGAAGCACGCCGCCAGGCGGCCCAATCCGCCATTGCCCAAAGCCGCTTCCAATTCGGTGTCTCGCAGGTGCTCCAGATTCAAGCCCAAGTCGTCGAGAGCCGCGGTAACCGCCTCTTCCATTTGCAGATTGAGCAGACTGTTGCCGAGGCTCCGGCCCATCAAAAATTCCATCGACAGGTAATACACCCGCCGGGCGTCCACCTTGTAGTAATTGTGCTGAGTCTCTATCCATTTTTCGATGAGCTTGTCGCGCACGGCCAGGGCCATGGCCAGGTATTTATCGTAATCGGTGGCCGAAAAATTGTCCTTGCCCAGCGAGCTTTGGAGGTGGTGGTAAAAAGCGGATTTGAAAGCTTCCTTGTCGTTTTTATTCCAGGTTTCCGCCTGCGACTTGGTTACGGTCGTGGTCGGGGCTGCTGCCGTGGTTTTGGTCTTAATCATGCTCTATCCTCGAATGGGTATTTCCAAAAAGTAACTTATCCGCTGCAATGGTCTCGATTTTAGCATAAATTGCCTGTTTTCTACCAAGTTATATTTTTTGACGGCTATGCGCTTTCTTCTTGAACTCGATGCTCTCCGATTGCAGGCCCTATCCTGGGAAAAAGTATTACGTAATATCGAAACCCGACTCTCCCCCGCCGATTTCGTTCGGTTCCAACGCCTCCACAGCGGCTTCGTGCATTATCGCTCCCCGCGTAGTGTGGAGAAATTCTACGGATTCATCTTCTCCCATGCCTTGCAGGACGAATTGCTCCGCTTTCGCCGTCCGAGGCTGGAACGAATCGGAGCAGGGTTATTCGCGGCGCTGAACAAGGCGGACAGCGTGCTGGAGGTCGGCGCGGGATCGGGCATCTGGGGCGAATTGCTGAAGAGACTCAACCCCGAGGTAACCTATGCGGCTTACGACGCCTGCGCGGAAGCCCGGGAATTTCTCCGGTCGCAAGGCTTCGAAGTATCGGAGTGCGAAAGAACCGACCGGCGCTTCGGGGTCTTATTATGCGCCGACAGTCTGGGAGAAGAAAACTCTGATGAGGACGCTTGGCTGGCTGAGCCGAAAAACCAGGAGAGCCCCGACTATCCGGACGTGCTGGAGGAAAGGTATGGGATTATCCGGAAGCTTAAGCCCTGGAGCGCCCATTTGCAGCCGGGTGGAAGACTGTTGCTCTGGGAACCGTTTCCCACAGCGGCCTTTTTCGAAGCCATGGGAAAATTGTTACGGCGCGAAGGTTGGAGTCCCGCTATCCGCGAAGCGGGTGGCGTCTTTTTCGTCGAAGCGCGCTCTCCCGCCCCGCTTTGAGGCAGGTCGCGACTAATGTTTATATTTACGGTCCCCACAAACACCAAGGGAAGGATTCATTATGGCAGTATTAGTCGGCAAAGAGGCTCCGGATTTCAAGGAAAAGGCCGCGGTAGCGGGAGAGATCAAGGATAATTTCACGCTTTCCCAGTTTCGCGGAAAGAAATACGTGGTTCTTTTCTTCTACCCCCTCGATTTCACCTTCGTCTGTCCCACCGAAATGCACGCTTTTCAGGAGCAATTGGGCGAATTCGAATCCCGCAACACGCAGGTTATCGGTTGCTCCACCGATTCGGTGTTCTCCCATCTGGCCTGGCTCAACACTCCGAAGAATGTGGGCGGCATTCAGGGTATCACCTACCCCATCATCTCGGATATGAACAAAAAGGTTTCACGCGCCTACGACGTGTTGGACGAGGACTTCGGCGCGGCTTACCGCGGCGTTTTCGTAATCGATAAGAACGGCACGGTGCAATCCCAAATCATCAACAACCGACCCATCGGCCGTAATATCGCGGAAGTGGTAAGGTTGGTGGATGCGGTACAATACGCCGAAGAGCACGGGGAAGTATGCCCGGCCAACTGGACCAAGGGCGACAAGGCCATGAAGGCCACCGATGCCGGTCTCAAAACCTACTTCGGCGGCAAGTAAGTTTTTTAAGCTTTCTCAAATCACCTAACGAAGAGTAGGGAGATCGGATTAATCCGGTCTCCTTTTTTTAGATGCGCGCGCTTTCCACGGAGGAAAGGAGAATTCCCTTGCAGCCCAGGCGGGAAAGCTCGTCCATGATTTTATGCGCTTCACGCTTCAAGATCATGGATTTCACGGAAAACCAACCCTGCTTTTGCAAAGGCATTATCGTAGGCGACTCGATTCCCGGAGTGATGGCACAGGCGGCGTCCAGGATGGCCGCCGGACAATCGTATTCCACCATTTTGTGCTGATGCGCCACCAGCTTGCCTTCCAGGCGGCTTTTGAGAATCAAAACTTCTTCGGAGGTTTCGCGGCCGGGATGGGCATAAAGAGCGGCAACCGAATGGAAAAGCGGTTCGCCCACGATGCGTAAGCCGGCCTGCCGCAAGGTGCTGCCCGTCTCTACGACGTCGACTATGGCCTGGGCTATTCCCAGCTTAATGGAAATCTCTACCGCACCTTCAAGATCCACGACCTGCAATTTCCTGCCCTTGAAATAGGAGCGGGTGATGTTGGGAAAGGAGGTAGCGATTTTCAAACCGGCCACATCGTCGAGGGATTGCACCGGAGATTCTTCGGGAACCGCGGCGCACATTTTCGATTTTCCGAAATGCATATCGAGCAGCCAGGAGGGTTGCAATTCCTTTTCCGCCACGAAGTCGCGTCCGGTGAACCCAGCATCCAAAATTCCGTTGGAAATGTAGAGAGGAATGTCGCCCGGTCGCAGAAAATAAAATTCAATTCCGTTTTCCAAATCGAGAGCCGAAAGACTGCGGCCCGATTTGTTGACGCGATATCCGCAGTCGGTGAGGATTTCGAGGGTCGGCTCGCAAAGCTGTCCCTTATTGGGAAGGGCTATTTTGATCATAATTCCGCGTACACTTCCTCGAGCGTAAGCCCCTTTTGGGCCATCATGCAAGCCACGTAATAAAGCACCTGCGATAATTCTCCCGCCAGAGCCTCGCGGGATTCGAAACGGGCGGCCATCCAGGCTTCCGCCGCCTCCTCCACCAGTTTTTTACCGATGGCATGCTCGCCCTTTTGGAACAGCTCGGTGGTGGAGCTGCCGGAGGGCATCTCCCTCTTTCGATCTTTGGCCAAGGCGAACATTTCTTCGAAAGTCATGGGCAAAGGATAGAAAAAACGCCTGTGGAGGCCCAATTCCGGGCGGCACCCATCCCGGATTCTAGCAAAACCCAGCCGTATAGCCGGTTCTAACTCTCCTCGGATTCGCGCAGCTTCGCCAATACGGTCAAATCCTCCAAAGTGGTCATATCGCCGCGGGATTCCACGCCGTTGGCCACATCGCGGAGGAGGCGGCGCATGATTTTACCCGAACGGGTTTTAGGCAAAGCCTCGGTGAAATGGATTTGATCGGGAACGGCTATGGCTCCAATAGTTGCCCTAACATGTTTTTTAAGGGCCTCGGAAATATCCGATCCCTTACCTGCTCCCGGACCCAGAATTACGAAAGCCGCTACGCCTTCGCCTTTCACGCCATGACTGAATCCCACCACGGCGGCCTCGACCACCTGTTCATGACCCACGAGGGTACTTTCCACTTCCATGGTGGAAAGGCGATGACCCGAAACGTTGAGCACGTCGTCGATGCGGCCCATGATCCAGAAATAACCTTCGTCGTCCCTTACCGCCCCATCGCCGGCCAGGTAATAACCTTTCTCGGCGAATCGCTGCCAGTAAACCTCCTTGAAGCGCTCCGAGTCCCCGAAAAGATTCCGCAGCATGGAAGGCCAGGGCTGCCGGATGACCAGGAAGCCGCCCTGGCGTACAGGAAGCTCATTGCCGTTTTCATCCACCACCGCCGCATCCACTCCGAAGAAGGGGAAGGTTGCCGAACCCGGCTTGGTGGGAGTGACTCCCGGAAGGGGGGTTATCATGATGGCACCGGTTTCGGTTTGCCACCAGGTATCGACGATGGGACAGCGATTGCCGCCGATATGCTCGCGATACCACATCCAGGCTTCGGGATTGATGGGCTCCCCCACCGATCCCAGCAACCTAAGACTGGACAAATCGTGCTTGGCGGGATACTCATCGCCCCACTTCATGAAAGTGCGGATGGCAGTGGGCGCGGTATAGAAAATGTTCACGCGATAGCGTTCCACGATTTCCCAGAAACGATCGAGGCCGGGCTGATTGGGGGCGCCTTCGTACATGACGGAGGTGGCGCCGTTGGCCAGGGGCCCGTAGACGATATAACTGTGCCCGGTTACCCATCCGATATCTGCGGTGCACCAATAGGTGTCTTCGTCACGCAAATCGAATACGTATTTGGTGGTGAGGTAGGTACCCACCATGTAACCCCCGGTGGAATGCAGGATTCCCTTGGGTTTTCCCGTGCTTCCGGAAGTATAGAGGATGAAAAGCGGATGCTCGGAATCGAGTGGGGCGGCGGGACAATCGGCCGAGGCGTTTTCCATCAAATCGTGATACCAGAAATCGCGGCCGCGTTCCATGGTCACGGGCTGCTTGGTGCGTTTGGCTACGATGCAACTCTTGACGGTGGGCGTTTTGGGCAAGGCTTCGTCCACGACGTCCTTGAGTTTGATGATATTGCCCCGGCGGAATCCGCCGTCGGCGGTAATCACCATTTTACAGGAAGCGTCATTGATGCGATCGACCAGGGCGGGAGCAGAAAATCCTCCGAAAATAATGGAGTGCACGGCTCCGATGCGCGCGCAGGCCAGCATGGCTATGGCCAATTCGGGAATCATCGGCATATAGATGGCTACAGTGTCACCGGCAGCCAGTCCCTGGCTGGTGAGTACATTGGCGAATTTGCACACTTCGCGATGCAGGTCCTGATAGGTGAGCACCACTTTGTCTCCGGGTTCGCCTTCCCAGATGATGGCGGCCTTGTTCTTGCGCCAAGTGGAAAGGTGCCGGTCGAGGCAATTGTAACTGATATTGGTTTCGGCTCCGACGAACCATTGGGCGAAAGGGGGATTGCTCCAATCACGCACCCGCGTCCAGGGCTTGAACCAATGCAACTCGGAGGCAATCTCTCCCCAGAACTTCTCGGGATTCTCCAGGCTTTTTTTATGCAGGGCCCGATACTCCTCCATGGAAGAGATGTGGGCTTTGCTTTTGAATTCGGCGGAAGGCTCGAACTTGCGGGTTTCGTTGAGGACGCTGTCGATATTGCCGGACATGGAGAGTCCTCCGGAAGAAGGGGGTGGATGGCCTGTAACAAGGCGTACCTTGCGGCTTTTCAAATATTTTAATTGGGGGGATCGCTGTCAAGCCGGGCGATAGGGGTCCTTTTTTAGTTTAACTTTCAGGACCTGGTCTACAAGGAGCATTTATGGTGTGGGTGAAAGTGGCGGGAGTGCTGGGATTTCTCGGCGTGGCGTTGGGGGCGTTCGGAGCCCATATGTTGAAGACGAAATTGAGCGCGGATCTGTTCGCCATCTTCCAGGTGGGCGTGCTTTACCATTTGATTCATGCCCTCGCCTTGTTCGCGTTGGCATTATACGGAAAGAGTTCCGGAATGGATATCCGGGCGGGGGCCTGGCTGTTTCTGGTGGGGATAGTGGTTTTCTCCGGAAGCCTTTACGTACTCAGCCTCACGGGCGTGCGCGCGCTGGGCGCGGTAACGCCCCTGGGCGGATTGAGTTTCCTGCTGGCTTGGGCTTGGGTGGTGTGGAAGTTGTAATCGTCTTCCATACCACCATTAACCCGGAAAAAAAATTAGCTTCGGTATTCGCCGCGTAGCTCACGCGAATGGCCTCAGCCCGAAAACGCCTTGGAGTCTTCCACGAAGGAAAGCATTCCCAAATCGCTAAGCGGATGATCCGCCACCTTCGCCAGAATATTCGCCGGTACGGTAAGAATGTCGGCGCCGGCCAGCAGGCATTCCATCACCTGCACTTCGTTGCGGAAGCTCGCAGCCAGCACCTCGGTGGTAATCTGATAATTCGCGAAGACCGTGGTTATCTCGTGAATCAACCGGGCTCCCGAATCCTTCAAGGCGCCGCCCGAGGCCACGTATTCGGTATTGTGCATCTTTTGATCGCCACGTTCGTTTTTGTGATCTTCCACCCAGTATAACGAATTCCCCGGAGCACGTTCGGGCAAGTCGTTTTTGTAGCCGTAATCGGCCAGTCGACCCAAGAAGGGACTTACATAGGTGGCGCCCGCATTGGCCGCCCAGAAAGCCTGGGTGGTGTTGAAAATAAGCGTGCAATTGACTTTGATTCCCTGTTCCCAAAGCTTGCGGATGACTTTGAGGCCGGTGAACGGGTCGGCCTTGGGGTCGATAGCAGTATAGCCACCCACCGGCACCTTGATGACGGAGTTCTCCCCCAATGCGGCCAACTCCTCGGCCTGGCGAAGCATTTTGTCCTCGGTGAGTTCGGTGAGCTCCAGCGATACGGGATTGGGAGCCAGCTTGCGGCAGAGGTCCTGCATCAATTCCTTGGCATGGTTCCACGATTTGGCTCCCGCTTTTTTGAGCAGGGTGGGATTGGTGGTCAGTCCGTTTATGATCCCGGCCTGGTAAAGCGGCTCGATATCCTTCCACGTGGCGGAATCGGCGAAGATCCTGGGAGCCTTGGACGCGGGGTGTTTCAATTTGTTGCCGGGCTTGTCCTGGTTTACCACCGGAAGGCGATCTTTGCGATGGTAAAGGGCGGCACTGGAATGGCTGGGAACGAACATGTATTTCTCCTTTACGAGGTATAGACAGCATTACCGGTAACCTGAAGGTAAGCTGAGAATCCGGAATCTATATCAAATAATATTTTTACAGGCGTCCCGGCAGGGCTGCACCGGGAAAATCCCGGAAATCCTCCGGAGAAGCCGGATTCCGGCGGAGATATCTTTACAGGAGCGGATTGCCCAGTAAATAAGTCGGGCCCGTAGGCGCCACGACCCCGGAATCGGATTCCAGCGATACGGCGAAACCGTTGATTCGGCGGCGATCGGATTCTTTCAAAGGAATCCGGTAAATTACGGGCTTGTCCCAGGTTCCGCGAATGGAGAGATTTCCTCCGTCTACCGGAAGGTTGTCGCGGAAAATCCAGAGGCGGAAAAATTGTCCTTCGGGCGGATCGGGCAATCGGTGGATCATCAGCAGGCCTTCCTCGGCGCCCGGCATCCACAAAAGCCGCCCGTATCCTTGGCGATGCTGGGGAGTACCTTCCAAGACCACGGATTCGAGACGCCTGGCGTGCAGTATCTTCAGCATGGCTTCCCGGCTTTCGAGACTGTCGCGCAAGGCGCCGAGCGTTTCGCGCTGCTGGGCCAGCGCGCCCCAATTGCCGTAAATCTGTTCCCTCAAAACGTAAACGTAGCCGCCCAGCCCTACGCTCGCCAAAAAGAAAAACGTCAGAAGAAATCCATTGAAGACCGCAGGTGAAATCCCTATCGCGTAAAGCAACGCGTGATGGCGAGGCGGTTTTGACCGGGCCAGCTCCCACCCACCTACGCGGCTAGCGCTCGCGTCGGGAAGGACTTTGAGTAATAAGGTCTGTTTGATGCGTGGAGACGGCCATTCCTGGGACAGCGTGAGAGGCAGATGCCACGCGGCTTCCAGCAAATCATTATAGATGCGTTTTTCGGTTTCGCCGGCATTTTTAACGCGCTTGTGGAAATGCTCCAACTCTTCGCCATCCAATGAACCCACCACGAAAGTCGCGGCCCACTCCCGGAAACTGTCTTTGGCGAAGTCCGAGGCGTTGATGGGCACGCTTTCTCCCGGAATCGATTCCCGCAAGCCTTTGAGAAAATTGTAAAGCCCGATCCGCAGGCGCGACCTGACCACCGCCGTCGGCAATCCGAATCGTTCCGATAAATTAGCCTGGGGTAATCCCTGAAAATAGGCGCCTTCGAGAAAATCCCTTTCCTCCTGGCTCAGGCTCGTCCAGGCGCGTTTGGCGGCGGCCACCCGCTCCGAGAGGGTTACCGTGTCCAGGCGACGGGAGGCGTTTCCCGGGGAGAATAAGTCGTTATCTTCGGTTTCCGCGAGTTCCTGTTTCTTGTTCCTGAATTTTCGGGAGCGGACGACATCGAGAGCCTGATGGCGCATATGCGATACCAGCGTTCCGAACAGGGAAGTCTTCTCCTGGGAAAAGGTTTCCGCCTTATCCCATACGGTTTTGAAGAATTCGGAGAATACGCCCTCGGCTTCGTCTTTGTCTCCGCATATTCCCAGGGCGAAACTGTAAAAGGCTTTCCCGTAAATGTCGTAGAAAAGCTCGAAAGCTTTAGCTTCGCGTTGGGCCATTCTATCCAGTAAAGTCTTCATGCCTTGCACCCGGACCGCCCAGAGGAGGTCAGGCGTCCTCCGGAATGCGCACCCAAAGAGTATCGCCTTCCCATTCTATTTCGTAGCTCTTCAATCGGGCTCCGGCGCAAGGGCCCGAATCGCATTCACCGGTGGCGGGAAGGTAAGTGGCTCCATGGGTTTTGCAGGTGATGCGATCGATGGCCGCATAATAAAAGTCCCCGTCGCCCAGATCGAGCGGCACCGGCCAATGGCAACACTGGTTGCGGTAGGCGGAAAACCCTTCATTATGATGAAGAAGAAATCCTTGCGCAGGTTTCCCCCTTTTCTCGAATTCAAATACACGGGCATCGCCCAAGGCGAGTTCTTTTACCCCATCAATGCGGATCTTCTGCAATTGTCGCTTTCCCGATCAGGCACCCACTCCCGCCGGTATTCCGGAAGGAAACCTCGGCGGCTTTTGTCCCGGCAGCCCTAATTCTATACCCTGCCGGCGCGAAAATGCCAGCCAATTATGGTGACGGAGCCGCTCACGGGGCGATTAGGGCATGGAAAGCAGGCCTAATAGCAGGGATGCGCCCACCAGGGCGATGCCACCCAGGATGAGGATGGCCGTAAGCCAGGGGGGGACGGGCGCGTCCGTTTCTTCGGAAGTGTGCAGGGAGGAGTAGGGCGTGTAATTGGGCGTAGAAGCGGGGGGGGAATGGTTCCACTCATCTACGCGGAAATCGAAAGTGGATTCCACCGACAGCGCCGGTTCGGGAGCGGAGTCCGCGTCGGATAACGACATGGGCTCAGCAGCCTCGGGATTCTCCCTGGGTTTTTCATCCACCATGCCCCAAATGGTTTCCGTACCCGCCACGTCCTCCGACATCGGGGGCAGGGATTTTTCCGTAGCTTCCCCGACCGGGACCGGACGGGAATTCAATGCGACGTCAAGTGCTTCTCCCACTCCGTCCAAAGCCCTTGCCAAAGCCGACGCCGAATGGAAGCGCTTCTCCGGATTGACCGCCAAGGCTTTCAAAATGAATTCGTCCATTTCCCATCCGAACCTATTACTGAACTGACTCGGAAGAATAAGGGTGGCGGAAGGGGGCCGGCCGGCCAGGATTTCGTAAGTGATGGCTCCCAGCGAATAAATGTCGCTTTCGGGTACGAGATTGCTCCAATCCTGCCTGAGTTCAGGAGCCATATAGGGGAGGTAGCGTCGGGCATAGGCGTTGAATTCGAATTCCTGGGGCGTCAAAAAGCCTACCACGCCGAAGTCGGTGACGACAGGCCCGTTCGCCGTCAAAAAAACGTTTTCCGGTTTGAGGCAGCCGTAGCATCCCAGTTCATGAATGGCAGCGAAAATTTCCGCCAGCCGCTTCACCAATTCCAGACCCGGAACCACCCTTTGATCGAATTCGAGATTTTCCAAAAGCCACATGCGCAAAGGCTTTCCCGAAATGTAGGGCAAAGTGTAATAGGGCGAACCTAAGTGAATGCCCGTTTCCAATACCGGAGCGATTCCCGGATGCCGATAGCGGGAGACGGATTCAGCGAGGAATACAAAACTCTCGGCCAGATGGGCATCGGAGGCTTTTCGCGCCAGCAGCAATTTGAGGACTTTCTCGCGGCCGCCGTCCGACTCATCGGCGCAGACGAAGGTGGAGCAAAGGCTTCCCACGCCCAGGCTGCGGATGATGCGATAACGCCCCGCAAAAACGTCGCCCATGGCCGGACCGTCCCCGGATTCGGATAGCGCCGCGCCGGGCATAGAAGGGGAGGGCGCGAATTGGGCATCATCTCTGGCCATATACGGCTGTCCTTTTTCGTGTTCCGGAGCCATGCGGCACCTGTCCTCAATATATATAGAGTATTTTGAAAATAAATACCAATGAGAGGCATAGGCATGCGCGTCTTTCTGCTTCCGGGATATGCTTTGGACAGCCGGGCCTTCAAGCGGCTCGATTTGCCCATTCCGCCTTTTCACCTGGTCGATTTCATACCGGTGCGATCCGGAGATACCCTGACCACTTATGCTTCTCGCCTGGCCGACGACATCGGCTTCACGCCGGAAGATATCATCGGCGGCCTCTCACTGGGCGGAATGATAGCGCTGGAAATCGCCCGGCTCCGCGGAGCCCGCAAAGTATTGCTGATGTCGTCCTGCTCCCGCGTGGAAGATATCCGTCCCTTTTTCCGGTTCGCGGCCCGGTTCGCGCCCTTCATTCCCGTGCGCCTGGCCAAGTCCGCCTATCCCCTGGTGGTGCTGGCCTTGAAATTCAAAAAGGTGTTCGCGAAAAATTCGGAAACCCTGCTATACGGGATGGTGGAAAACTTTCCGGATTCGCTGATGAAAAGATTTCCGCGCATGATGCTCGATTGGAAGGGCGCATCTCCCCATTGTCCGGTGCTACGCCTTCACAGCCAAGGTGATTGGCTTATCCGGCCGGCCGGGAGTCCCTCCGAATTGACGCTGCTCCCCGGAGGACATCACTTGATATCCCTTTCACATGCCGAGGAGGTACGCCGCTTTCTGCTTCAGGCCGTGGAAGGAGAACCGCCTCCAATTTAGGATGCGGAAGCGGCTTTGCCCTACGGCTCGAAATAACGGAAGCGCGGTTCTTCCTCCAAAAAACCATCTTCCCATGCGCAGCGGAAAAACCTTCGCAACGACTCCTCATGGGCGGGCGTAAAGGAATAATCGGCGGTGGAGAAAAAATCCGTCATCGTGGTCCAATCGAAACCCGAAGAGTATCGGGCGCTCCAAGCCGAAAGTGCCGACCGGGGATCGCTCCGGAAGGCTTCGAGTGATTCATAAAGCGAGGTCAACAAACGCGGCAGGGCGGGATGTTGGGAGGCATCCGCGCGCAGAATCCACAAGCCGAAGGAAAAAGGCAGTCCCTGCCAGCGATGCCACTCCCCCGCTAAATCATATCGATAGGGCCATCGTCCCGACTGTGATTCATGCAATGCCCTGTCACCTATGACCACGACTCCCTCCGCTTCGACTGCCGGATTTTCCAGGAGCGGTTCAACCGCGTAAAGCCTTTTCGCGAGTAGCCGGAAGAGCATATTGGAAGTCGATGAGTCGGGGGAAAGGTCCACTTTTCGCCCGGTCATTTCCTCCCAAGGATGTCGCGAGAGAAAGAGCACCGATTTCATTTCCCAACGGCTGGAAGTGGATAAGCCGGGAAGGAGGAGGTAACTCCCATGTCTCTGGGCATATTCGAAACTGGAAGACGGGGCGCATTGGACGGAACCTTGGGCGAGCATCCCGTTCAGGAGCCGGGGCGGGCCATCCACGAAGCGGATACCTTCCATCCCCATCAGGGAGGCGTGGAAAAAGGGCGCACAAACCAGGAAGGGGACCCTTCCCACGATCAAATCGCCGGTCGCGTGAAGCTCCGCGGACGGGCCTGACGCATCGACTCCACCGGATTCGCCGTTGCCGAACATGCGGCAAAATTACATTAACAGCCGCTTCCCACCAAAAAAAAGAGGAGGCCGAAGCCTCCTCTTGCATACCTTATGCCGAAAGGGAAATCAGCCCTTGGGCTTGGCCTTCTTGGCCACTTCCTTCAGAGCGCTGCCGGCTTTGAAGCCGACGGTCTTGGAAGCCTTGATCTTGATCTCCGCTCCGGTAGCCGGATTACGGCCCTTGCGGGCGGCGCGGGTCTTGATGTTGAAGGTTCCGAAGCCGATCAATTGGACGTTTCCGTCTTTCTTGATTCCGGTTTCAATGGCGCCCAGAACGGCGTTGACCGCCCGCTCAGCCGAAGCTTTGGTCTCGATTCCCGATTTGGAATCCTGCATGACGGCCGCAACCAGTTCTTGTTTGTTCATTTGCCTTACCTCTTGTTAGGGTTCTTGAAGCCACTCAGTAAAAGCTTCGCCACATTATATAACACGAATTTTGAAAAAAACAAAGAGAATATTTTTTATG
>CAYNXV010000023.1:0-14327 GCA_964401245.1 uncultured Bifidobacteriales bacterium
GTGCTTCCGCTGTTCGTGAAGCCGGAAGAGCTTCGCGGCTAGTGCGGAAACAACGGTTTGGTCGTGTATGCCATGACGGGACTGCGTCCCGATTTCATGCGCAAGGCTTTCTGGAAAATGCTGGCGACGCGCGAGGTGCCCGATGATTTCGAATTCGTGCTGACGCCGTCGCTTTTACTGTCGTATCTGGGTGTGGCGGTGAAATCCCCGCCACTTGCCGGAAGCTTGCCCGCGTAGAGCCCTCCCTAGAAGAACATCCGCCACATGAACTCGATGTCATGCCGCAAATCCCCTTCGCCTACCACTTCGGTGATGGGATGGGTGACGGCATAGCCTAATTGCACTCCGGTGTAGGCATTGAAATAATAATTGGAGCCGACATAATAACGCAGGCGCGTATCGTTGGGGCGTCCATCCTCATCCTGCCAGAAAAGCCGGGTATCGGGATCGAGTCCCTCCACCTTGGCCACCAATTCGCTGGCCCGGTTGCGCGGATATTCGTTGCGCCATATGCCGGTCAGGTAAAAAGCGAAGAAGGTGGTGCTTAAGCTATCGACGCCGATAAAGTCGTCGCGGCCCTGATGGTTGTCGCCCCAGGCCATTTCTCCCAGCAGCTTGAACCGTTCGCGGCTCCAAGCCGCTCCGAATTGGTAGGCGGTGTTCATGCGGTACTCGAAGTCGGCGGCGTCGCTTTTGTCTTCGCCGCCCTTGGTGGCGAAAGCTCCTTCTACGAAAAGTTCGGGAAAAGGTTGGGCATGCGCCCGCAGCACCACATCCTTGGCTTTGAAGCCGCGGTCGGTGCTTTCCAAATGCTGGTTGGAATAATTCTGGGCAGCGTCCGGGTTTTTTCCGTTGAAGACGCCGAGTTGGTATCCTACGGGTATACCGTCGTCGTCGAAGCCGCCGTTCAGGATAATACCGATATCCTGCATGATATAGCCGGTGGTTTTCGAAAGAAAATCATGATAAAGAGTCCCGCGTTCGACAGTATACAGTTTTTTGGACGATTGCAGCGCTTCCTGCGAAATGGGGCGTTTCATTTTACCGGCGCGGATACCCCAATGCTCGTTCCAATCATGAAACAGGTAAGCGGCGTTTAGATTGGCTTTCTGGTCGTTGGTTTCGAGCAACGCCTCCATCTTGAATCCGGAACGATTGGCAAATCGCCCACCCACATCCAGGCTCAGCCGCCGTAATTGAAAGCTGAGACGCTTATCGGCGTCCTGTTCGGCGGTCATATCGTGATAGAATCCCTTGAATTGGATTCGGCCTCCCAGGTCGATGCTTTCCAGGGTCTTATTGATTACGGAAACAGGTTCGGGTTTGGGAGCCGTGGCGGGGGCCTTGGCTGCGTCCTCCGCCGCCAATTCCACCATTTCAACCACCTGGGTATCGGGAGGAACGACAACCACCCGCACTGAGTCGTCGGCGGTTGCAGTGGTGTCAGCCATGGCGGCGCTGTCGGATGGGGCCGCCTCTTGGGCCAGGGAAACTCCGGAGAAAGTGAGCGCGAAGGCGAAAGCGGAGAACAAGCCGATGTTTCGCATTATAAATCCTCGATTGTCAGGGTTTGCTCCGCCGGAAAGGTTGTCTCCCGGGCGGATTGTTTCGATTCGGTATAAAAGGTATTTCCATTCCGTGACAAATCCGTGACAACGGGGTAACGCCTCCCGAATTATTTTGCTGCCTCGATAAACCCGCTATTTAAGCAATAGGGAAGGATCCACTGCCCGCCATTGCCCGGGAACCAGTCCCTCCAGGGTTATTGGGCCTATGGCCCATCTTATAAGCCGCAAGGTGGGGTAGCCCACGGCTGCGGTCATGCGCCGTACCTGCCGGTTTCGGCCTTCGGTGAGAATGATTTCGAGCCAGGAATCGGGTATGTTCCGCCTGACGCGAATCGGGGGATTGCGATCCGGAAGGGGATGAGGCGCCTCTACGGCGCGGACCCGGGCGGGAAGGGTCATGCGTCCATCCAATTCCACACCGGTTCGCAACCTTTGTATTGCTTCTTCGTCCGGAATTCCTTCTACCTGTACCAGATAGGTTTTGGGCAGCTTTGCTTCGGGAGCGCTGATGCGATGTTGCAAGTTGCCGTCGTCGGTCAGAAGCAGCAACCCTTCGCTGTCATAGTCGAGGCGTCCGCAGGGATAGACATCGGGAACGGCGATGAACTTTTTCAAGGTGTCTTTGCCGACGGTATCGGAGGCCTGGGTGAATTGGCAAAGGACGCGAAAGGGTTTGTGAAAGGCAATCAGGCGGATTTTTTCCGTCCCCATCGACTAAAGCCTTTCGACCAAGATTTCTCGGATTTCTTCGCGGGAGAGCTTTACGGGGTTGTTTCGACATTTGGTTTCGGAGACGATGTCGTTGAGGTCCGTTTCACGGATGCCGTAGGTTCCCAGTTTCGGGATCGCTAATAAGCGGGTCCAATTATCCAATATCGATATCAAGGCTTCGCAATCGCCTTGGGAGCTTCCCGAATTCCCATCGGCAAACAGTGCGCCCACTTTCGCCAGTTTTTGCAAGGCGTTTTCGTTGTTCTCTCTTTGCAAGACGCGGAGATTGACCCGGGTGGCCGCTCCCACCAAGGTGCCGCATACCACGCCGTGGGGAATGGGAAACCGCCCTCCCAACGGAGAAGCGAGTCCATGGACGATTCCCAATCCGGCATTGGCCAAAACCACTCCGGAGAGCAGGGAAGCGTAAGCCATGTTTCCGCGCGTGTTCAGGTCTTGGGCTTGGTCGGTGCAGGCGCCGATAAGATTGTCCTTGATGCGCTCCAGCCCGCTTAAAGCCAGGGCTTCTGTCAGCGGAGAGCCGGCGGGGGAGAGGTAGGCCTCGAAGAGTTGGGTAAAGGCGTCCATTCCACAGGCTGCCGTAACATCGGAGGGGCAGCTTACCATCAATTCCGGATCGACGATGATGCAATCGGGAACGAAATTGTCGTGACGCAAGGATTTCTTGAAGCCGCGCGGCCCCATGTCGGTGATAACCGCGTTTTTGGTGGCTTCGCTTCCGGTTCCCGAAGTGGTGGGGATGGCAATGCAGGGGATTTTTCGACCATCGTGTCGTCGGCCGCGACCCACGTCTTCGAGATAATCGAGTATGGATCCGTCCTGAGGGAGCATGGCGGACAGGGCTTTGGCCGCATCGATTACGCTTCCGCCGCCTATGCCTACAACCGCGTCGAATGGCATCCCCCGGAATTTTTCACAAGCCGAATCCACGAAGCGACTTGAGGGCTCCCCCTTAACGGCGAGGGCATGATATTCAATCCCTTGAGCGCTTAAATCGGATTCAATCCCGGACAGGCGTCCAGATTTCCTCAGCCAGGCTTCTCCGGTGAGTAGTAGGACCCGCGATCCATACGGCTTGATTCGTTGGCCCAGTTCACCCAATTTACCCGCCCCGAAATGGATATCGGGGGTGCGGGCAAACACAAAGGGAGAAATGGGAACATTAATCATGAGAAAAAGAACTATGAGATTGAGAAATTTGAGTTTCTAGAATGCCGTTTTTGGACTGAAATCGCGGAATTTCCCAGTTTCGAAAAATGGACCAACCCCATTGGTGTTTCCCTGTAATCGAACCGCACATAAATTGATTCTTACCCGCGTGGACGGACCCACATAAAGGAGCCCCTTCCCCAAAAAGGGGCTCCTCCTCTTTCCGGGCTTCGCAAATCATCCTCGATTCGTTCATTTACAGGACGTCTCCATACTCTTCCAATACCTCCTTGACGCGGTCCTTTCCCGCCCTGTGCAAAAGATTTTGCACATGCCTGCGCACGGTAAAGTAGGAAATACCGAGGTTATCCCCGATTTTTTCCCGGGAAAAGCCCGCTTTCAGGCCTTTCAGAATCGCCATTTCCCTATCCGAAAATTTCATCAGGGTCAATTTCTTCTGCCATCGGATGCGATCGGCCCTGGCCAGATTGACCAGTACTTCGGCCGTATCCGGGGGAATTACGATACCGCCTTCGGCCACCTCGCGAATGACCCGGTCCAGATTCTCCAGCTTGCTTTTGAAAAGATACCCCCGTGCCCCCAAATCGTAGCATTCGAGTACATCGCTTTCGTTGACGGTCATCATTACGGCCTTGATGCCGGGATGCTTTTCACGCAGCCAACTTAGCAGGGTCACTCCCCCCCTCTCCTGGGAAAGATTGATATCCAAGAGCACGAGGTCGGGTTTTTCCCGGTCGACCAGGTCCTGGAAAGCGGATTCGTCATGGGCATAACCCTTGCATTCCACCTCGGGGACGTCGGCAAGATAATCGAGCACGGTCATGCAGAAGTCGACATTGTCTTCGACAAGGGCCAGAGTGATTTTACCCGTTACTTTTTGATTGTCCATTTTCGTCTTTCCCTCATTTACGCAGTCAAGTTCCACGGATATCGAGAACGAAGCGACGACCCCTGTACCGGCAGGGAATTTATAAAAATCCAAGAGAAGGAGTGTGATGGAGAACATACCGAAAAAGGTCCGGAAGGGCTCCGAGAATTTAGCGAAGACTAGGATCTGATGTCATCGATTTCCGGCTACCGCGGTAACAAAATGGAAACTATATATAGGGTTATGCCCCGTTGCCGGTTCTCCGCCGGACTGAGGGGTTGGGTGGTAAAGCAGGTCTGGGCTCGGATGTTTTATCGACAAATCCATCATCGAGAAATTCAAAGGGAGAATGGCGGTCGAGAAGACTCCGACCAAAAACGGGAATGTGGAGTTAACCCTGGAAGTCAGTTTTCCGGTTTATATAAGGAAAAGCACCATGCAGAGTTACCCGATAAATCGGAATGAAAAGGGGAAAAGAAAAAATCCAAATTTGAAGTGGCACGCACCTAGCAATGGCTGAACCCATTTTACTTTTAATCAACCAAGGCTTGTGGGGAGGGATGTTTGCAACAGGACTCCTCTTTTGCGCCATCGGAATCCGAATAAAAGAAGAAGCCGTCTTTTTCCAGTTCGGGGTATCCCTTCAGCTTCTCCTGGGTATTGCGGCGATAGATACCTGGATACTTTCCGTAGAAACGGATTCGAAGAGATACATTTTCTGGACATATGTCCAGCATTTGACGACCTTCATATGCTTTCCGGCAATGATGCTTATGGTTCGTACGCTATCTCGATACTCCGGTGACAAATTCTTCTCCATCTATTTGTGGCTGTCAGCCATACTTTTTGTCGGGCTCGGGTGCGACATGGTCTTCGGTTCGGGAATGTTCTTGAGGGTTTCTGGAGGCCCAATGGAATCCGGTCCTTTGTATGGCCCCCTATACTTGCCCTATGCAACGGCATTTTTGGGGAACATTTTTCTAATGCTGTGGAAAATGTTTCGCCATGATGATATCAGCGTAAGGAGGCATGCATTATTGCTTACCTCCGGTTGGATAGGGGTGGGGGCGGCAGGAATTTCTTGTGTTATTATAGTCGCTGTATCCCATGCCGAAAATTATCATTACTTCGCTTCCATTATGACTTGGGGCATTGCTTCTTTGGCATTGACCACTTCATGGGCGCTTGTCCATAGATTTCAGGATATCGTTTCCGACAGAAAGGCCATTCGGATAAGTCTTGCGGAGATGATGAATTCGCAAAGCGACTCGCGAATTGGAGCCGACCCTTCCATCATCACGCATGAAGTGAAAAATTATTTGGCGGTTCTGAAAGGAAATTTGAAACTTCTCAGAAAATCGAAGCAAGGTACCCTTGATGAAATCCGGCTACAGCGAGCGGAGAGGGTCTTATTCGATCTTGAAAAAATGGCTTTGAAACCGGATAGGGTTTTCGGGAGGGATGTCGGAGCCGTAGGCGAGAAGATAAGCTGTACCGAGTTGTTGGAAAGCTGTGCCGACCGTATTCGGAGTATCGCAGACATAGCTATCAACATAGAGGTTGCATCGAATCCGATGGATTCCGTCGGGATCCCGGTTCAGTTGGAGTATGCATTTTTCAATATCATGAAAAATGCGGTAGAAGCAAATGCCCGGCAAATTACCATAAAGGTTTCGGAATTGGGCAATGGCATTCTGGTATCCATAGAGGACGACGGAATCGGGTGCACGCGATCGGCCATGGCAGCCCTGGGGACGTTCGGATTTTCGACAAAATTACACAAAGGGGGTTCGGGAATTGGTTTCGGGTTGGCCAAATCCATTGTCGAAAATTGTGGGGGTACGTTGCGGATTTCCAGGAAGAGCTCCTCGTTTCGAAGAAAAACGGGAATGGTTGTGGAAATCCTGATGCCTATCGCGCCTTCGATATCTTAGGACGACAATTTCAAGCCTGCTATTCCAAGTACAATTAAACCGATACACGCGAATCTGAAGATGTCCCTAGATTCACCAAACAATAACATGCCTAAAATTAATGTTCCGGCTGCTCCCATTCCGGTCCATACCGCATAACCGGTGCCAAGTGGGATGCTTTTTAACGCAAGCGCAAGACAAAAAAAGCTCATTACTGTGGTGACGACCGTGAAAAGGGTCGGACCCAACTTTGTAAAGCCGTGGCTGTATTTGAGCCCGACCGCCCAGGAAATTTCAAATAGTCCTGCAAGAAAAAGCCACCACCACGCCATGCGGTGAAAGTAGATATTTGGAATTTTCATCGCCAGCTACTGAGGAGCGGTTATTCCATGAGCTTCGGCATGGTATAAATACATGATACCTTTCCGAAGGTAAGGAAATTGTGGAATTGGAGGTTGTGAAGACTCTTGACGAGTTTTCAACATTTGTTAAC
This sequence comes from uncultured Bifidobacteriales bacterium, assembly GCA_964401245.1. GTDB lineage: Bacteria > Fibrobacterota > Fibrobacteria > UBA11236 > UBA11236 > JBGTHM01. The sequence goes on from CAYNXV010000023.1 coordinate 6,745, forward strand.
ATTTGCTGTGTATAAAACATTGAATTTCTTGACCCTATAAGGGTTAGGTGATAGTATAGTCTTTCTCTGCCGTGTAGCAGGCGGGTAGCCGGATATGATTCAAGTTTTGCAAGTTCTTAGCTGCTTTTTAACCGCTGTCGGTATTTTTTTCATATTAATAGACCTCCGTACTAAATTTGATGCCAGTTTTCGATATTTCGGTATCGCTCTTGTCATTCTTTCCTTAATGACCTCCATTGATTTATGGATTACCCCGGTCATAACGGACATGAAATCCATAGTTTTCTGGACTAAATGGCAACACGTTTTGGCATGCGCCTATATCGCATTTTCCACCCGGTATACACTTATGATGTGCGGGTTTCACGGCAGTAGACATACTTTAATAGTAAGTGTCATTTGCGCCATTTTTGCGCCCCTTTTTCTTACCAATATTTTCATTACTCTCAAAAACGGCGAACTCTATACGACATCAATTTATCTAGCGTTGTTTCTCCCGTTTGCCGTCTACTACGGAATCTCCCTCAATTATTTCATCATCCGAAAACTCAACCGTCTCGCTGGACCGGAAAAGACCGTTTTGAAATTCCACTTAGTGGGTTTTCTCCTTCTTTTCGGCTGCGGAATACTTGATATAACTACGATGACTCATGACCTCTGGGCATTCATGCCTAGTTACACCGTTATTGGCGCGCTGGGATATGGAATTATGGCGTCGATGATTTTTATTGAACGTTTTTTAATGGTATTGAAGGAAAAACAGGTTGTCTTTAAGGACCTTCAGGGAGCCTATAAAGACCTGGAGCAAGCCAACGCCCTCAAGCAAATCGGCGAATCCACCGCCATCATGAATCACGAGCTCAGGAATTACATGTTCATGATATCGGGCAATGCCCAGCTTCTCGAAATCGGCGAAACGCTTTCGGAAAGGGGCAAGGAGCTTGTGGTCAGCATCAACAAAGCCGTTAATCGCATGTCGCATTTTACCCAGGATATCCTGGAGCTTTCCAAAACGCAAATCCTCAAGGAGCGCCACCCCATTTGCATTACGGAAATGCTCCGCGACCTCGTGGATCGGAATTTTTCCCGCAATAAGTCCAATTTCATCCTGGAGGGGTTCGACCAGAAATTCTTCATTCACGGGGAGTGGGTCAAGATTGAACAGGCCTTCATCAACCTGATTAAAAATGCTCTGGAGTCGGCAACCGCAGACGAACCATTAGAGATAAAACTGGGCATCAGTCAGGATGAAGGGGTATTGCTGGTTTCCATCGAGGACAATGGGGTGGGATGCAGCGAAGCGGAGTTATACAACATTTTCAACGCATTTTATACGACCAAGAAGTCTTCCGGAGGCACGGGACTGGGATTGTCCATCGCCAGGAATATCGTGGAAATCCATGGCGGTAAAATCAGTATTTATTCCAAAAACATCGGCAGAAAGAAAAACCATGGCTTGATCGTGAACGTTACCATTCCGGTTTATAAGGCGGAGTTGGAAAAGCGGCAGCAGGTCAAGCATCCGGTGGTGCTTATTACCAAGGAAATGGAAAATCTGAACCATGTGGTCCGGATTTTTCAAAATGTCATGGTCAATCCCCATATCGTACAAACCTTGGACGATATGGTCTTTGTACCGGGGAACGCCAAAAATATGGCGGTGTTGGTGAGCACCAAGGCTTTAGGGGAAAATTATTCGTCCTTTTCCGACTACCCTCATCTTGTACTTCTCTCCCAGCATAAGCAGAATGCCTATGCATTGGAAAATAAGTCAGATGCCGTTCCGGTGATATTTTCGGAGGAATATCTTTTAAAGGAGTTGCTTCCCAGGGTTTCCGGTCCGACAGGAGCGTCGCGCAAATCTTCGACTACCAAGTTAAAAGTGATTTCCTGATTCAAGCCCAGACGGAAAGTCCTACCATTCCTCCTGCAAAAATCAGCAAATCCAGTTCCGGAAGAATTTCCAGATTCCGGCTAATCCCCTCGCGCAGTAGGTGCAATCCCAGATAGCTGAGAGGGTAGACGGCAAGGAAAAGCAGCACCATACCAGGTGCTTCAGGCACGGCACCCGATGCCATCAAAGCCATGATCGTACCCGCCCAGACCACATCGATTAAAACCAGGCTTGATATGCAGACCCTCTGTCCAAATAATGTCGGCAGGGTTTTGATATGAGCTATCCTGTCTCCGGCCTCATCACGGATATCGTCGAATAGCGTGTTGTTCAAAGTGGAAACGAACATACCGATTCCGAACAGAATCGCCAGCTGCATGTCCAAGATGGACTGGGTGTGATGCAGAAGCGGAAAAGCGAATACCGAAGCACCCCATAAAAATGCCACAACAAGATTTTTGAGTCCGGGAATATCCTTGATGCGCGCCCGCGCCCATCCCCCATGCGCGCGATACAGCGGAATCAGCTTGTAGGAGTAGGCCACTCCTATGCCCAGCACACCGAGATGATACCAGTTCAATTTGCCTACGGCCATCAAGGCGATGCAGCAGGCCGCCAAAGTTCCAATGGCCAGGTAAAGCAAATACTTCCGCTCCGAGAAGAAAAAGAATTTACCGATGTCGTTGGCGAAATCCTCCCGGGTATCCGTGTACCGATTTAAAACGTATATGCCGAAAATGAAGCCGGTGAAAGTGATTCCCGGCAGAATGTCGAGTTGTCCGGCGAAATGCCATTGCACCGCGCTCACGCATAAAAAACCCATGGTGGCCAAATAAAGCACCACGATTAGGGGTTTCATGTCTTTCAGGAAGATGAATATGGATTGCATTAGAGTCTCCCGCGTTAGGAAAGTTTCAGGACGGACTCGCGGCCGTCGAACTCACTTGGGGATAACTTCGCAGTGAACCGATTCGATTATAATCAATGCCGTACTGGCCGACTTTCCTTGTCGGAAATCGTTCGGGAAACCGGACGATCGATGCCCCAAACACCAACCGTCCCGACTTGAAGAGCTTCACGGACCCTTGTTCGGCTCTCCCGTACCTGGATCTATATTTTCCGGATTTTGATCGCAACAGGGGGAAGAAAATTTCCCAAAATTTTTAATTTCATGCAATCGTAGAGGAATGACGGCACTACGGAGAGAAGCCGTTTCCGAGCCGATTCAAAGGACTCCGGCGGCCTCGCGCATTTCGCGGAGCATGTCCGTGGTTTTTGCCGGGCGGCCTTTCAACGGGGTTTTACGCCTGTCGTTGCGCTGCAATAGGCGATAGACATAGGCTACCGATACCGATTGTCCGATGGCGCGCTTAACTTCGGGGAGAAGTTCCTTGGCCTTGCTGACCTTTCCCGACGCGATGAGCTTCTGCAATTCCTTGACCAAATCCTTTTCGGCTTCGGGGGAAAGGTAAGCCCTGCGCCTGCCGCCCCGGCCCTGGCGCTCGAGCCCGTCTGGGCCGCCGTTATTGTATTGGTTTATCCATAGCCAGATGGCCTGCTTCGATACCTGCAGGAATTCCGCCACGCGATGCGCGTGCAGGCTTCCTATACAAGTCATCCAAATCGCCAGACGCTTCTGATAAGCGTCTTGATTGGGGGAGGTGCGGACCCATTCCGCCATTTCGTCTTGCGTTAACCATGGTGCAATCGTAGCCGGTCTTTTCATGCTGGTGATTGTACCATTCCTCGAATTTTGCATGCAATCGCAACCGGAAAAAATTTTCTTACGGGTGATTTATGCGTTCACACCCCCTCATTTTCCCCGCTTATCTCTTTTTTCGGACACCGCCGGCATGCTATGCTTAATTTCGATGTCATAACCCGGCGCCTTCAAATGCGGAATCATAGACCCCATCGGCGACGAATGCGAAACACGCCTCACACTAGGATTGGATAAGACGGATGGATCCCCTCGAAATATTATTCCGCATCGGCATGGCGCTGGGCGCCGGCCTGCTCTTGGGCTTGGAGCGCGAAGGTCATGGTCGCGCCGCCGGGCTTAAAACCACCACCCTGGCCAGTGTCGCGGCGGCTATGGCCATCGTCCTCTCGGAAGCGTTCTTTTACCAAGGCATTGAGGTTCTGCCCGTCCCGAGAAACCTCGCTCCCGATCGCCTTCGCCTCGCCGCCGGCATTCTCACGGGCATGGGATTTCTCGGAGCGGGTGTGATAATACGGCAGGGCTCGGTGGTGAGGGGGGTCACCACAGCCGCGGTGCTCTGGTATTCTTCGATTTTGGGATTGGTATTCGGTAGCGGCTTGGTGCTGTTGGGCGTGGTGGGTCTGGTAATCGCCATTTTTTCGCTTTATGTACTACCCAGACTGGAGGCAAAGCTCCCTCGGGATTGGTATGTCACCGTCAAAGTGACCGGGGATATCGACGGGCTTTCCTATGACGAAGTGCGAACCTGCCTAAAAACCGAGGGTGCGAAAGTCCAGAGCCTGGAAATGGATTATGATTTGACGGCCAAGGAGAAAACCCTGACCCTCCTCCTCAAAATGCACCGTGAAGACGCCGTTTCGGCCGGCACCCGCATCATGGAAAAACTGGTGACCTGCTCCTTCGTATCGCAGGTAAGATGGCATTGAGAAACTAACTTTTCCGGCATGACAAAATCCCAGGAACCGCTGGAAACCCTGCCCCAGGTAATCATTTACACCGACGGAGGCTGCCTGGGGAACCCAGGCCCGGGCGGGTATGGGACGGTTCTCCTCCAGGGTGACAAACGCAAAGAGCTGGCGGGGGGCTTCCGCCTCACCACCAATAACCGCATGGAAATGCTGGCCGCCATCGAAGGATTACGCTCCCTGAAGCGCCGCTGCAAGGTCATCCTCCATACCGATTCGCAATACCTGGTCAAAAGCATCAACGAAGGTTGGGCCAAAAGGTGGCGGGCCAACGGATGGATGAAAAACCGGAAGGAAGAGGCCTTGAATCCCGATTTATGGGCCCAATTGCTCGATTTACTGGAGGAGCACGAAGTGGAATTCCGCTGGGTGAAAGGCCATTCCGGCAATATCGAAAACGAAAGATGCGATTTTCTGGCGGGACAGGCGGCCAATCAGCCGGGGCTGCCGCCCGACTCCGTCTACGAAAAAAAGGCCCGACCTATTATGTAAATTTACCGGGATGAGGGCACCCGGCTTTGATTTGACCCACCCGAATAGTGCCCAAAAACTCCCATTGGACCTGTTGTCCCATGATTACGAGGGGTTGGCCCGGGAATTCCGGGAGCGGTGGGGCAAAGGCGAATACCATTCCGGAGCGGTTTTCCGCCAAGTCCATCAAACCGGCAAGCTCAATCTCGATGCCTTGACCGAATTCGACAAAAACCCGGCTTTCAGAGAAACGCTTCGGCAAAGCCTGACCTTTTCCCTGCCTCCCCTGGTCGATAAAAAGGGGGACGGCGACACCTATAAATTTCTGCTCAAACTACCCGACGGCATGGAAACCGAGTCCGTGGTAATCCCCATGCGGCATTACAAAACTTTATGCGTAAGCTCTCAGATTGGTTGCAAACGGGGTTGTGTTTTTTGCGAAACCGCGCAAATGGGATTTCTAAAAAATCTTAAAGTTCCCGAAATTCTCGCACAAGTGATGACTGCGCGCCATTTGCTGGGAGAGCCTGTGGCCAATGTGGTATTCATGGGCATGGGCGAGCCGATGGATAATCTCGACAACGTTTTGCAGGCTATCCGGGTCATGAGTGAACAGCGTGGCCTGGGCATACCCAAATCGGCGATTACGATTTCGACCGTTGGGAATGTCGCCGGAATTGACCGTCTGGCCGAATTGGCCCGTTCCGATACCAGCGTGGGCGGCTTCTCGCGCCTGCGATTGGCGATAAGCCTCAATGCGCCCAACGACGAAATACGCTCCCGATTGATGCCCATCAACCGCCAGTCGCCGTTGGCTGAATTGAAGGAGGCCCTGCGCGATTATCCGCTCAAGCATCGCGACGATTTCTTCCTCATGGAATACGTGCTCATACCCGGGGTTAACGACGCCCGGGAGCATGCTTTGGAGGTGGCGGAATACTTGCGCGATTTGCGCGCCTGCGTCAATCTCATCCCCTATAACCCCCGCAGCGAATCGCCCTTCGAGCGCGCCACGCGCGAGGACGTGGAACGGTTTTTCCGTTGGCTGATGGATGCGGGCCAATATTGCCGCGTTCGCGGCACCAAAGGTCAGGACGTGATGGCTGCCTGCGGGCAACTGGGCAATCCCGCCTTGAGACGCGGACGCAAGGAGACGGAATGATAAGCGTAGCGATGGAAAAAAGATTGGACAGAGCCGTGATGCCCCGGAAAAAGATCCAAACTCCCACCGAGGTATTAAGGGGGCGGACCCTCGATTATATCCGCTTCGACAGCGACCTCGGGCCGATGCTGGCGGCGGCCGACGAAGAAGGCGTCGTGCTGCTGTCCTTTCAGGCGGGTGAGGATCCCGTGACCGAGGGGCCCTCGTGGCGGGAAAACCAGGCGCGGCTGCGGGAAGTCGTCGATTCGCTCCGGGCCTATTTTCAAGGCGTCGACAGGTTGTCGGATTTGCCGGTGGGAAAATTGCCGGGAACGGAATTCCAGCGGAAGGTGTGGCGCGCCATGCGTGAAATCCCCTGGGGTCACACGCGCACCTACGGAGAGCTAGCCCGCGACATCGGGCATCCCGCCGCCATGCGGGCCGTGGGAGCGGCTTGCGGCGCCAATCCCCTGCCGCTTATCAATCCCTGTCATCGCGTGATGGGCGCTGCCGGCGCCTTGACGGGGTTTTCCTGCGGATTGGAATTCAAGCGCCGGTTGCTTCGCCTCGAAGGTTCGCTGAGCTGATTATTTGCGCTTGGGTTTGGGCTTCTTTGCCGGAGCCTGAGCGGAAGGCGGCGGGGTGGGTTTTCCCGACACGGGAGTAGGCGGAGTCGCGACAAAAATCACTTTGGGCTGGTTGCGCGCGAGGTAAAGATACAGCCCCACGCCAATGGCCATCATGGCCAGGCAGAGAATCTGCCCCATGGAAAAACCCAGGAAAAGCAGGCCCAGATGCGTGTCGGGCTCGCGGAAGAACTCGATGAAAAAGCGCACGAAGCCGTAGCCGAAAATATACAAGGACGCCATGGTTCCCTTGGGCAACGAGAACCGGCGCAAAGTCCACAGCACCGCGAAAAGCACGATGCCTTCGAAAAAGGCCTCATATAATTGCGACGGATGCCGTAATACCGTGGGGTCGGGAGAAGTGGGGAAATACATCCCGATGGCCGCATCGGTAACCCGTCCGTACAATTCGCCGTTGATGAAATTGCCCAGTCGCCCGAAGGTGTATCCCAAGGCCGCGGCCGGAAAAAACAAATCGGCGAGATTCCAGAAATCGGCTTTGAACCGCCGGGTGAAAATCGCGCAACCCGTTATGGCTCCGATAATGCCGCCGTGATACGACATCCCCGAAATCCCCGTGAATTGCATGCCGCCCTCGCCGAAACGAAACGGCAGGATTATTTCCAGAGGGTGCTGCAGATAATAAGGAAGGTTGTAGAAAATCACGTAACCCAGGCGGCCGCCCACCAATACCCCTATAAAGGCATAGGTCAGAATGCTTTTGATGAATTCGTCGTCGTAGGGAAAGCGGGTTTCGCGCTTG
>CAYNXV010000023.1:14427-17612 GCA_964401245.1 uncultured Bifidobacteriales bacterium
ATTTCGCGCATCTGGGAAGAAGGCCGGGTTTGGGAGAAGGGCGGAGTCAACTTTTCCGCCATCGAAGGGGATTCATTGCCCGCCAGCGCCTTGGCGCAAATCGCCTTGCCCGAGGGCACGCCTTATCTGGCCACCGGCGTCAGTCTGGTCATCCATCCGCGCAATCCCCGAGTGCCCACCATCCATATGAACATCAGGTATTTCGAAGCCGGCGACAAATGGTGGTTCGGCGGTGGAATCGATTGCACGCCCTATTATCCCGTGCGGGAGCAAATCATCGGTTTCCATAAAGCCTTGAAATCGTTGTGCGAATACCACGGACGCGACTATGCCGCGGATAAGACGGCCTGCGATCAATACTTTCATTTGCGGCATCGCAACGAAGCCCGGGGAATCGGGGGCATATTTTTCGATCATGTCCAAGGCGACAAGGCGGCGGGCCTCGCATTCGTCAAAGCCCTGGGACATGCCTTTCCGGATTTATATCGCCCCTTCGTGGAAGGCAACGTGGACAAACCCTTCGGGCAGAAAGAAAAGCAATTCCAACTTTACCGCCGCTCCCGTTACGTCGAATTCAATCTGGTTTATGACAGGGGAACGCTGTTCGGCCTGCAATCGGGAGGGCGCACCGAGTCCATTCTGATGTCCATGCCTCCTTTGGCGGCCTGGAAATACGATTGGCAGCCTCCCGAAGGCTCCGAAGAGGCGCAGCTCACCTCGGATTTCCTTAAGCCGCGGGATTGGGCTTCTCTGTAGCGTCGCCAGGAGCAGCCCGAAGCCTTCCAGAGGCGTATCGGGTCCAATTCGGACCTCTCATCGGATGTCATTTGCGAAATACGCCCGATAGCTATATTTTTTCTTCATTCCGCGGCATGGCCCGCGGGAATCGGTATAGCACCACGAAAGGAAAATCCCATGAAGCTTCTTCAAGCCGTCTTTCTCTCAACCCTGGTCGCGACGGCGGTAACGGCGCGGGCCGCGCAAGGCGACTGGCTCATCGAAGGGGCTCCGCAAGCCATAATCTGGGATGGCCGCTTTAAACTGGGCGTAGGAGGCCAACTGGGAGTATTGAGGGGACTCACGGAGCGCACCGACGTTTCCCTGACCGTGCAATATGCCAGCTTCGCTCCCGTGAGCTCCGAGCTCAACGAGACCGTCACTTCCTACGGCGGCCTGGTCACCTACTTTTTCAGCCCGACGCTTGAAGGCTACCTTCCCAAGGTGGGAGTGCATGCCGGCTATACCTATTACAGCAGCCCTACTTTCCCCGATCCCGTTACCAAGGAGACATCCCCCTTGCATTATTTCGAATTGGGCGGCGACGGCCAATTGGTTTTCGACGTCGGGGAAAAGCTCAAATTCTTCACCATGATGTCGCCCGCCTACCTTATCGGCAAAGACATGCAATTCGTTTTCCGCATCGGGCTGGGACTGCAATATCAAGTCGCTCCATGAGCAGGGACTCCGCCTCCGGACCCGTCCCTCCGGGCGCTTCGGGTCCGGGCAGTCTCGAAGACGCGCCTAAATTCCAGCTTTGGAAACAAGGGATGGAAGAGGCGGGATGCCGTCTGACTTCGGTTTCGCCCCTCAATATCCTGCGCCGCCGTAACGGCGAAGTCTTGTTCGCCCTGCTCGAATTGCGGGCCCATGCGCCCGACGGCCGCCCACTCATGCCTTATGTACTGGTGCGGGGCCATGCCGTGGTCGTGGTCACGGTGGTGCATAATCGCCGAACGGGAGAGAAGTTGTTTCTGATGATACGCCAGCGGCGCATCGCCCATGGCAGGTGGAGCCTGGAATTTCCGGCGGGCATGCTCGACACCTCAATAGGTGATCCAGTCGGCGTGGGTGTAACCGAAGTACGGGAAGAAACCGGGGTGGAGGTGGCCCGCGAAGACCTCATTCCTCTGTGCTCCCGGCCTCTATACAGTTCGCCGGGACTCAGCGACGAGGCCATCCATTATTATGCCTGCTCCATCGTATTGGACGAACCGGAAATCGCCGCTTTGCAAGGACGCATCGCAGGTGTCGATGAGGAACATGAGCATATCGAAGTGGGGCTGTGGGAATATGACAAGGCCCTGCCCGAAATCGACTCTTTGCAAACCCGTTTGGCCTTCTACCTGTATTTCGATTGGGAGCGGCGCGCAAGTTCATCCCGAAAGTAGCGCGTCAACCCAGCCTTCACAACCCGGTCTTTTCAACCTTCCGCTTTTTCCTTCAGCGCCTGGTTCATGCGGTCCATCGATAAGCGGGCCGCAAGTTCCATGGATTTGCGGCCGAAGCGGAGCCGCAGTCCGGTCATATAAAGTTCATTGAAAAAAGTGACCGTCCCTTCCTCCTCCTTTGCCCGCAAGACCTGTTCGGCCTGCAACCACCAACCTCCCAGGGAGTGGTTCCACCCGAAGCTGAAATAGCGGGGACGGATGAAACCCGTAACGGCCACCGGTTGGATAAAGGCGCTTTCGCCGTGGAAGAACACCTTCACCTTCAAGGCGGCATCGGGCGCGGGCACGCCTTCCATGGATTGCAGGTAGGGGTTCCATTGCGGGTACTCCGCTCCGTTCATCAATATTTCCCAGATCTTTTCGGCGGGGGCGTTTATACGGGTTTCAGTATTCACTTTCATGGCATTTCTCCTTGGTCGCTTGGTTTTCCGCCCAGTCCGCTATAGAACTCCGGAGGTTTGAGATCGCGTACGGCGGGAAAGTGATTGCGCCAGGAGATCACTTCCTTCGCGTCGATGTCGGCTTCCAGCACCGTTTCTTCGGCGCCGGCTTCGGCAACCAACTCGCCTTGGGGCGAAAAAAGGCAAGAGCCTCCGGCAAAAGCGAGATGGGCCTGCCGCCCCACGCAATTGACGCCCGCCACATAAGCCTGGTTTTCGATGGCGCGGGCGCGCAACAGGGCTTGCCAATGCGACTGGCGTGCTTCGGGCCAGTTGGCTTGGACCGTGAAAAGTTGCGCGCCCCTGGCGAGTCCGGCGCGGTAGATTTCGGGAAACCGCAAGTCGTAACAAATGGTGGGCGCCACGGTGAAGGCCTGCCAGGCGAAGGTGGACAAGCGGTTACCGCCCGAAAAATACCGGTGTTCGCCTCCATAGGTGAAGGGGTGGACTTTCTGGTATTCCGCCGGGTTTTTTCCATCGGGGTCGAAAAGCAGACTCAGGTTCCGATGCAATCCGT
>CAYNXV010000023.1:17712-20565 GCA_964401245.1 uncultured Bifidobacteriales bacterium
ACGGTTTTCGGCGGGGCGACGGTGGGCGATACCCGCTTGCACCAAGTAGATTTTCTGCGATGTCTTAGTGGGCAAGGTTTTCTCCCCTATTTTTCGGCCCGATTGAAACGTCGGGGGCGACTTGGTAGACTAAGGCCACGGAATCCCCACCCCGGTCGGAAAGGACCCCGTTCCATGCCCATTCCCGTAATATCGAACTATTTGCGTTGGCTGCAAAAAGATAATCCCACGGGAACGGTAGAAGTATATCCCGAAATTAACGAAAAATATGAGTCATCGGTAAAGGGGGTATACATTGTCGGCGATTTGACGGGCATTCCCCTGCTGAAAATGGCCGCGGAAAGCGGGGCGAAAGCGGTACGGCAAATGGCCGAAGACCCTACTTTTCGGACTCTTCGCCAAAGGGCCGCTTCCCTTCCTAAAGCTACGGTTCGTGGCGCAGCCGTGGCCGGTGCCGGCATCTCCGGTGGCGATGAACCGGAAGGCGCCCTGTTGGATGTTTTGATTATCGGTGGCGGACCCGCGGGCATTGCCGCCGCCCTGGAATGCGGGAAGCAGGGCCTCGATTATCTGCTTCTCGAGTCCAGCCATTTGTTGCAAACCCTGGAGAATTTTCCCAAGGGTAAACCGATTCTCGCAAAGCCCGACGATTACGTCGCGCGCGCCGGTCTGCGCATCGAAGACGGAACCAAGGAGTCGCTCCTTAACGATCTCAAAACCCAAATCAGCGAAGCCTCGTTGCGAATCAAGGTGGGCGAGCGGGTCGACTCGATCACGCGAAAAGGCGATCGATTCCGGGTCCGCGCGGGAGTCGCCGTATACGAAGCGTTACGGGTGATAGTGGCCATAGGTAAAAGCGGCGACGCGCGCAAATTGGATATTCCCGGCGAAGACGGCGAGCATGTTTTCAACCGCCTATTCGATCCGGGCGAGTTCATGGGGCGGAAGATTCTGGTGGTGGGCGGAGGCGACAGCGCCTTGGAAGCCTCGGTGGCATTGGCCCGCAACGGAAATCACGTCACCCATTCCTATCGCAAAAAATCCTTCGCCCGGCCCAAGGAAGAAAACCTGCGGGCTTTCGAAGCACTGGTGAAGCAAGGCGCCATCACGCCCCTGTTCCAGTCCCGACCCAAGGCCCTGCTTCCCGACGAAGCGGTGCTTGAGTCGGCGGACGGCGGGGAGATGCGGGTTCCCGCCGATTTGGTATTCGTGCTTATCGGCCGTGAATTGCCCCTGGCTTTTTTCAAGCGCAGCGGCATGCGCATGCAGGGGGATAAAGATCCCTCCTGGTATGTGTACCTGACGGCCATGCTCAGCTTTTTCTGCATGTTGTATTTCGGCAAGGCGGGTTTCGCGGTCGATTTGTTCGCCGGGACCGAGGGCATTGCCGACACGATTAAAGCTTATCTGGCGGGCCCCTTCGAGTTGAACTCCAAATGGGGGGCCGTGCGCCACGCCTGGTATTATTCGCTCAACTTTTATCTGGGATGGATGGGATCCCTGGTATTTCTCCTATCGGGCGCTGCCGCCCTTTATTTCATGGTAAAAAGGCGGGACCGGTATTTCGGCGGCATCTGGCCCGTCGTCAAATACGGCTACTTCATCGCCGCCTCCGCTTTTTTCACCGGTATCTACTTCACATCGGTACTGGGACGCAACGCCGGATGGGTGGAAGAGCCCACCTATTATTACAGCCTCCTCTACTGCACCACCATGGCCCTGTTCGCTTTCAGGCGCGCGCAGGTGCGCAAAACCCGCTATATCCGGCTGCAAATGGCCTCGGTGGTTTTCATCCAGGTCTTTTTTCTGTTCCTTCTCCCCTTCCATTTTTTCGACGCCTTCATCCAACCCCATTTCGCCGCCGACAGCTATCTCATGCGGGAAATGTTTCCCAAAGGCAAATGGTCCTCATTCGGATTCATTCTCTTCTGGCCGCTCAATATCAACGATTTCGGAACCAGCACTTTCTGGACCTGGTTTCCCCTGGTGCAAACCTTCGGGATTCTCTTCGCGCTCGTCTATTTTTTCGGCAAAGGGGCCTATTGCGGGTGGATATGCAGTTGCGGCGGCATGGCCGAAAGCCTCGGAGACGAATACCGGCAATTGTCTCCGCATGGACCTAAGGCCAAAAGCCTGGAAAACATCGGTCAATTTGTGCTGCTCTTCGCCTTCATCGCCACGGGTCTCGCCTTCGCGGCTCGCCAGGGTGGCGCGCCTTCGCTTTTTACGGATTCCCTATGGGGTGCCTATAAGATGAGCATCGATGTTTTCTTCGCCGGGGTATTGGGACTCGGGGTTTACTTTTTTCTGGGAGGCCGTGTCTGGTGTCGTTTCGGTTGCCCCCTGGCCGCCTTGATGCACATTTACACCCGGTTTTCCCCCTATCGCATCTTCGCGGAAAAGAAGAAGTGCATTTCCTGTAATATCTGCACCAAGGTATGCCATATGGGAATCGACGTCATGGGTTATGCCGCCAAAGGCATCCCCATGAACGACGTCGAATGCGTGCGCTGCTCGGCTTGCGTCAGCAGTTGCCCCACCGAGGTTTTGGCATTCGGAAGCCTTAAAGCCTCCGACCCCGATAATCTCAGCCGCCAGGAGGTTCCGGCCTATGAAAAGTCCCATTGGCAGGCCGGAATCCGCTGATAACCGTTGATAGACGATTTTTACGAGAATTTTGGGCGGTTTTTGGCCAGATGGGAGGCTTCCATACAAAACGGAACAAAAAAGTCTAGCTTTTGCTTAGATTTATTGAGACAATTCGCTCATGAAAAAAGCCCTCATAATCGCAACCGCCCTGCTTTTCGAAGCTGCCCTCTGGGCATCCGACAGCGCCGGCGTGGGTTCCGAAAA
>CAYNXV010000023.1:20665-27485 GCA_964401245.1 uncultured Bifidobacteriales bacterium
GCCGGCTTTCTCTACCTCTCGGTTCGCGACGGTCAGTTGGAAACCGTCCGCAAACTGGTCTATACCGGAAAATAATCCTCAGGCCGGATCGTCGTTTCCGACCCACCGATAATTTTTTCCCCGTTATTTTTTCTTGAGCAGGTCGGCCATGCCGCCCAAATCCTCGTCGCTTCCCTGGGCGGCGCTTTTATTCTCCTCCTGGATGCGGCGATAAACTTCTTCGCGATGAATGGCCACTTCGCGAGGGGCTTCGATGCCTATTTTGATGTTGCGGCCATCTATTTCCATCACGGTAATGCAGATGTTGGAGTTGATGCGGATGGACTCGCCGACTTTTCGCGATAGGATGAGCATTAGGGTACTATTCTTTCTCTCGGAGAGTAATCGTCGTTTTCAATGATGATTTGCTTTCCCACCCGTTCGCGGATATTGATGAAGAGAGGCCCCATCAGATTGACCGTCGATTCGGAAAGCGGTTTGTGCAGGGTGACTATGCAATACATGCATAGCTCCTTCGGTGAGCCGATATTGAGGGATTGCATGGCTTCGCGCCCTATTTTCGGATTGTAATCGGGACGGAAGGTCATGGGATTGATGATGGGAAAGCGCAGCCCTTTTTTCTCCACGCACTCCATCCAATGAAAGGGTTGGTATTGCGGCAAGGATAGGATGATGAATCGGCGTGAATCCTGGAAACCCGGAAGCCCCAAGGGAAAAACAATCACCTGATCCTCGGTCCAGGGAACCGACGGCATATCCGGTTGTGCGGTAAGCTGACTCATGACCATTCCCCGGCCTGCTTGCGGAATCGAGCCGTTTGGCGGTTTCCCGGGCCGTGCCTTTCAAAAAAATTAGCGCAACTTCATTATGGCTCCTAACGGGCGTCGGCGTCAACTTGCAAATGGTTAAACGGAAGGCGGGTTTCATAAGGTGGTGAAAAAAGTCTTTCCATCGCGGTAAACCAACAGGAGAACCCGGTTTCCCCGGCTGGCCTCTTCCATGGCGCGGTTGAAATCCTTGAGGGAGTGGATGGAAGTGCGGTTCACTTCGAGAATCACGTCGCCTTCCTGGAGTTTGGCGTCTTCGGCCCGGCTGCCGGCCGCCACCCGCGCCACCAGCACGCCCTGTTCGACGGAGGCGTTGATGCCGTAGCGGTTGATGGCCTCTTCGTTCAATTCGACCACTTCGAGCCCCACCTTCGCCTTCCCGGCCGGGGCGCCGGGGTCGAGTTCCAGAGCGCTCAGGCGGTTTTCGTCCCGTCGCGATATCACGGCTTCGTGCTTGCGGATTTCGCCGTCCCGGAGCACTTCCACGTGTACGCGGGCGCCGGGTTTGAGAAGGGCGACCAGGTTGAGCAACTCCGAAACGTCGCGCACTTTCTGCCCGTTGATTTGCTGGATGATGTCGCCTCTTTTGATGCCGGCCTTTTGCGCGGGCCCGCCGGGAATCACGTCGCCCACCAGCGCTCCGCTTTGCTCGGTGAGCTTCAAGGCCTCGGCCAATTCCTTGTTGATGGATTGGATGCTCACTCCGAGCCAACCCCGCGTCACGATGCCGTCTCGGATGAGATCCTCGGTGATGCGTTTGGCCATGTTGATGGGTATGGCGAAGCCTATGCCCTGGTGGCCGCCCGTGCGCGAGAAAATCGCCGTATTGATGCCGATAAGCTCGCCGTCGAGATTCAACAAGGCGCCGCCCGAATTGCCGGGATTGATGGCGGCATCGGTTTGCAGAAAGTCCTCGTAGCCGGTGATGCCGGTATTGCGGCGACCCATGGCGGAAATGATTCCCGACGTAACGGTATGCGATAAACCGTAGGGATTGCCCACCGCCATCACCCATTCTCCGATGCGGAGGTTGTCGGAATTTCCCACGGGGAGAGCGGGCAGGGGGCTGTCGCTTTTTTCGATGCGGATAACCGCGACGTCCGAAGGTTTATCCACGCCCACCACCTTGGCCTGATATTCGGAGCCGTCGGAAAGCCGCACCTTGATGATGTCGGCCCCTTCGACCACATGATTGTTGGTGAGAATGTAGCCTTGGGGACTGATGATGACTCCCGAACCCAAGCCGGTTTCCGTGCGGGGGGCGGAATGCCCGCCTCCACCCGGGCCGAAAAAATATTCGAAGGGATTCATGTCGAAGCGATCGTCGAGAGGCGCGCCGCTCCCGGGCCCATCGAGATTTCTTTCGCTGTATATGCTCACCACTCCGGGAATGGCCGCTTCCGCCACATCGGCGAAGATCTGTTGGAATTGGGAGTATTTGCCGGTGGAGGCGCCGGGCCGGGATTCCGAAGGAATTCCGGAGGATTCATCGTGCCGGGTGAGCCAGGCGAAGGATTCGGTATTTTCGGGAGAGGCGCTTCCCGGGTGGCGTTTTTCTCCGGACTGGTCGCATCCGGTTCCGATAGCCAGCAGCAACAGAAGGGCGGGTAGGGCGTTCCATATCGTCAACTTCGGTGTGCGCATGGGGATAAGATAAATTACACCCGGAGTTCCCGGTACATCAGGTTATGCAATTCCTATCGAACCGGGTCCGGAGAGCTGTCCGGTGGCGGCGAAACAGTCGATTTCAGATAATGGGTTTGGCTTCGCCCGAGCCTCGTGAAACGCCTCCCGAGACGATAAAGGCCATAAATCGGGCACTATCCACCGCCGGCAAGGGGGTGATGCGCGCCTTGGGGACGAGGATAAGGTTGGCGGCGAAGTTGTAGCTTTGCGGAAGGTAAACGGCCACATAGCCTTCGGTACCCGGCAAATCCATGTTTTCGCTGGTGATGAACCCCATGGCCTTGATGCCGTTTTCGGGCATGAGCTCCACGATTACGGGGCGGTTGAAGCTTTTGGTTTCGCCCACGAAGGCGCCTATCAAATCCTTGATGGAGAAATAAAGGAGCTTCACCAGGGGAAGCCTGGTAACCAGCGACTCGAGATATCCGAAGAGTTCGCGAAAGAAGATGTTGGAGGCCAGCGCTCCGATGAGGATGATGAAGACGATGGTAAGGAGAAAGCCCATGCCGCGAACGGGCAAGTCGAGCAGGCCGTCGATTTTGGTGAATATGAAAAAAATCACGTAAATGGTTCCCACCATGGGAACCAGCACCAGCAGGCCTTTGAGAAAATTCGCGAATATACGTTGCATCATTCCCCGTTTCGAAGGCGCGCCGGTATCGGAAGAAGAACCCGTACTCATGGAAGCCACTCGCGAACGCCTTGCGCGTCACCCGTAAGCACCGTGATGCGATCGGCGAGGTCGCAGAAAAGCCCATGGCCTACCACGCCGGGTATCGCGTTGAGGGGAGCGTCGAGCGCAGCCGCGTCTTCGTGGCCGGGAAAACGCACGTCCAACACGAAATTGCCCATATCGGTGATGACGGGGCCGTCTTTTTTCACGGCCATTCTCAGCTCGATTTCGCCGCCCAGATCCTGAATAAGGCGGCGGGCCAGGGGATAGGCCTGCGGCACCACTTCGACGGGCACGGGAAAACGGGTCCCGAGTTTTTCCACCAATTTGCTCGCGTCGACGATGACCAGAAAACGGTTCGCGGCATGCGCCAATATTTTTTCGCGCAGCATGGCCGCTCCCCGACCCTTGAGCAGCCGTTTTTCCGGGGTGACCTCATCGGCGCCGTCCACATAGATGTCCACGGAATCGATTTGCTCCATGCCGACTAGGGGCAGACCCGATTCCAATCCCAGAAGCAGGGAGGCATATGAGCTGGGCACCGCCGTGATCCGGAGATTTTCCTCTTTTACCCTGCGCGCCAATTCCCGGATGAAAAAATCCGCCGTGGATCCGGTTCCCAGTCCCACCCGCATTCCGTCTTCAACATAACCGGCGGCCTTGATGCCCACGCTTTGCTTGAAATTCAAATTCGACCCCTATTGACGCTTCGAGGGTGTATCGTCACCTCGATTCGAGGCAGGAAAAGTAATAAACGCGGCAGGAGGCCTTGTATTTCGAATTTTCGCGGGTGTTTTTGAATTGGGTTCGCCACGATCGACAGAAAAATCCAAAAAGAAAGGAGTTAGCGGTTTTTTGGAAAGAGGTTCTCCGTCTGGAAAAAAAGGGTGTTACCCTGGTTGGAACCAAAGCCACTAAATTATCTTTTGGGTCCCTCGAGTGGTGTCCGTTGCGCGGGTAATACGGCCCATTCACAGAAGGCTTGGGGGGGGTAACCCCCTCCCCAAGCTCCCTCTCAACATTAAGCTTCAGTCGGTTTGGGAGCCGAAATGCCGTCCGGGACGAAAGCGTTCGTCGAGGCTTTTCTTGCCGGGCCCGATGAAAATCAGACTCAAAAAGACCACGGCCATTTTCAAAGCGTGCGAAGCCGGCGCCCAGCTCATATCCGGTCCCAGGGATTTGACTGTGGCTACCACCATGACCACGAAAAGCAGCATGCAGGCGGGCCGGAAGAAAAATCCCAGTATCAGCAGCAGGCCGCCGAATACCTCGGTAAAGGAGGCCATAAAGCCCCAGAATGCCGGAGCGAAGCCCAGCCCGAAGGCGTCCATGGAGGCGCCTACGGCGGCCCATTTTTCCGGTCCGCCCATCAGTTTGGGCCACCCATGGATGAAAATAAAGGCCAGTCCCAATCCGATGCGCAAAAGCAGCAATCCGCCGTTTCTATACCTGTCCAATCTCTGTAATACCATAATTTCTCCGAATTTAAGGCCTGCTGGCACGCCCCGGCGGTCCTGGCTTATAATAGAAAACTAGATAAGGTGGCAATTCAGGATAAAGGATTGTTTTTTGGGTGGGGAGGTGAAATCATGGTAATCGGCAGGGGTACTCGCGGGTCGAGCTTTTCGCTTTTGGCGACGGCGCTATTCTTTTCGGCGTGCGAGGACAGGGATAGGGCTTTCATCCAATCGCCTTCGGCGCAAAGCGCCTCCCATGTCGCCCCGCGCGCCCAGCCGGTCAAATCGTTCGGCATCTATCAGTGGAACAAGCATTCCGACTATGAGCAGGGCCTCATGGAAGAGATCAGCACCATCGGCATTACTCCTTCGTACGCGATGTATTTCATCGACCGGAACATGCCCTTTCCCTCTCAAATCGTGAAGTTCAACGCCACCCGTAATATCCGTACCATCGTTACGCAGGAGCTGTGCACCTATGGCGGCGATAATTTCCAGGTGCTGGATTCCATTCTGGCGGGCGAGTGGGACGGCTATTTCCGCGGCGTGGCGAAGTCCGCCAAGAAATTCGGTCAGCCGGTGTATTACCGCTTCGGATACGAGATGAACGGCGACTGGGTGGTGTGGGGCGAGCAGCCGGAGAAGTTCGTGCAGGTATGGCGTCGCGTCCACGATCTTTTCCGGGAAGAGGGCGCGTTCAACGTGCAATGGGTTTTCAGTCCCAACGTGATTTGGGAAGGCCGTACTTTCGAGCAGGACATTCTTCCGTATTATCCGGGCGACGCTTTCGTCGATATCGTGGGATTGGACGGTTACAATTTCGGCGATCGTCATTCCCGGTTCCACCAATGGCGCACCTTCGAGGAGGTATTCGGCGCCTCGATTCGCGGAATGAAGAAATACTTTCCGCATAAAACCTTTTGGATCGCCGAAATCGGCTGCGCCGACGGGCCCGGAAAGGCGGAATGGATCCAGGATTTCTTCGCCTATTTCAGCGTGGATCCCGACGTGAAGGTTTTCATCTGGTTCAACGAAGACAAGCAATACGCGGGGGAGCCGAATTGGCGCATAGACAGCGACGCGGTTTCGTTGGATCGCTTTAGGCGCTGGGCCATTCACAGCAATTCCATCACTTCGTATTCCCTGCCCTTGGCGCAGGGATACGGGCCGCAAAGGACTTTGCGCCCCAAAATCCTGTGAAGCCCTAGCCCGTAATCCTAGCCCGCGTGTTGCGGGCGCAGCAGGTCGTTCACTGTCTTGACCGGATTGAAAATCTCCACCGGGATTTCCACGAACACCGTATTCCAATACGCCATCGAACCGTTCCATAGTCCCGGCAGCTCAAGGGCCTTGAGATCCTTGCCGTCCTTGGATTTCACCGTGATGAAGGCCGCGTTCTCATCGCGGAAATCGAGCAGCCTTAGCGGATTGCCATGGCGATCTTTAAGACCGCATACCAAATCCACGGGATTGAAATGCGTGGCGGATTCGGCGATGCTTTTCTGATCGGGGGAAGTGAAATCGATTTGCGAGCTTTCCACGATTTGCACGCTGGAGCCGCCGTCGGAATGGAGCACCCAGAACGGTCCGCCGCCGGGTTCCCCCTGGTTCTTCACCATGCCGCATACGCGCAAGGGCCGGTTCAACAGCTTTTGGAAGAGGATACGCTTTTCCCGCGCCGGAGCTTGCCGCGCTGCGGGCGATAATCCCATGCCGATTTGGGTATCGATGAAGTTTTCCACCTTGGCCAATTCATCTTCAGCAATGTCGTTGTCCAGCGACTGAAGATGGGCGAAGATCTCGCGTTGCAGGCGAACCAGCCAGCCTCCCATGGCCTTGCGATAGCGGATTCCCTCCGCCTGCCGGTTTTCCGGAACCACGTTGTCGATATTCTTGATGAAGACGATGTCGCCGTTCAAGTCCTGCAGGTTTTCCAAGAGGGCGCCATGTCCCCCCGGCCGGAATACCAACGCTCCGTCTTTGTCGCGAAACGGAAGATTGTCGCCATTGGCGGCGATGGTATCGTTGGAAGGCTTCTGGATGGAATAGGAAACCTCGAAGCTTACGCCCCGTTTTTGGAAGTCGGGGAGCGCTTTTTTCACTCGTGCTTCGATGCGTTCGCGATGATCGGGAGAGACGGTGAAATGCAATCGGCATAGGCCCTGCCTGTCACGGAT
>CAYNXV010000024.1:0-16669 GCA_964401245.1 uncultured Bifidobacteriales bacterium
TGGCGAAAACCACCTATGCGACCTTTCTGTCGGTGGAAGCTTCGGAGCTGGCAAAGACAAAATTCGAAGTCGTGAATTCTTTTCCGGCAGCCGGCGCCGCCATCAAGCCCAATCAAAACCCGTCGCTGACCTTTTCGCGCCCCGTGGAGATTTTCTCCATATTGAAAAACGCGACCATCGAACCTCAGGTAAGGGGTTTCTGGGAAGTTTTCGGACCTCGTGTGGTGTTCAACCATAGAGAGCCGTTGAAAGTCGGAACCACCTATACCATCAAGGTTCCCGGAATCACCAAGGACATGTTGGGAAATGAACTCGGAAACGAATATTCGCTTTCTTTCGCAGTCCGCGATTTCGAGGGCGCAGCCAAATCCGCCGACGGCGAAAAACTCAAATTGGCGCTGGCCGTGGAAGACATGTTCGACGCCTATTTGACAGGCGATCTCGCGCGTTTCGGAGGGTATTTCCATGCGAACATGCGCATGGTTTCCGAAGAAGGTATGATGGGGCGCCAGCAATTCCTCGACATGATCCGTCAGGACGTGGCCGAAAGACAGGGCATGGCCTCAGGCTTTCCGGGTCCGGTATATGACACCGCCGGGGTTTGCCAGGACGGACATCTGGCGCGTTGGAAGGTGATGGCGGCAGGCGGAACCGCCGAGGATTACCTATGGGTGGAAGCCTATGTGCAACCGGGTATGGCCCCCCGTGTCTGGGACAAGGACCGTAAGCTCATCGCATCGGGAATCACCTGGGTATCCGGGCGCCCCAGACTGACTTATAACGGTAAGAATTATGATTTCGCGCCCGATTTTTCCCGATTTTCGGGTCCCGTAAGCCAAACCAACGCCCAGCATGACGCCCGGTTCATGGGGGATATGCTGCGTCAGACCTCTACCGTGGTGCTGGAACCCGTCAAGCTCGAACTCAAGGAGGAATTCGAGGTCGATTCCAATATCATCGTTGCAGGCGACACCGCCAAGGTCGCCGTCAAGTCCATTTCGCATGAGAAGTTCAATCGTGTGAATTTTCGTGACATTCATCATTACTGCGATAGGGGTCCGGCGCTGGAGGAAACCATGTACGACATTCTCCGATTCGTGCTGGTTAACGACGGCAGCAGATGGCTGGTGCTGAATATCCTCCCCTCCGATCGCGACCTTACCAAGGATGATTTCGACAGAGGCGTACAGAGCGGCGATTTCGCTTTCAACAGCATCCAGCCCCTGGATTTGCTCAGTCCCGTTAACGGCCAGGAAAACGCGGCCGGCGCGGATGGCGGAGTGACTTTCAAATTCAAAGGTTCGGCGCATGACAGCGTGGGCGGCTATATAGTCGGCATCGGTGAGGATCACCGCTTCACCGGCGGCCGTCCTCCCTATGGAAACCTGTTGTTCGTCAAGCATCGCGGCAAGGACGAGGAGCATTCCTTCGGCCTCACGGCGGCGGCGAAGGTCTCCGGAACCAATGCCACTCCCATTCTCAAGCGGGTGCACGATTTACGCCTGCCCGGTTGGGAACGGACCATGTTCGAATTCGTACTCGACAAGCTGGTCAATCACGATTCGGGCAAAGCCGGCGTATACAACTGGAAGGTTATCGCCGTAAAGGATACTTCGGCCTCGCAATTCCTTACCCACGGATTCAAGATGGAAAGGTTTTTCGGCGAGTCCGATTTCGGCTCGGCCCGCGGCTATTTCGCCGTAAAGACCTTTCCCCAGGGCGATGCCTTCGCCCGGTTCGAAAACCAAATGCACATGCCTCCCATGGGCGGAACCATGGGGTTCGGCGACATGGACATGGATGGCGTTCCTGACTTCATTGAGATAAAGTATCGCACCAATCCGAATGACAGGAATTCCTATCCCGATTTCCGCGTGGATACCGACGGCGACAAAATGCCCGACTTCATCGAGAAACTCCTGGATCCCGACGGCTCCAAGAAGCTCGTGGATACCAAGGCGTCGCCGGAGGAATTGGCTGCCCAGATCGCGGCATTGCGCGCCATGGGTATCGATTGGGTCGATAGTGACGGCGACGGATTTCCGGACGATGTCGAAGCCATGCTGGGAACCAACCCGAACGACCCGATGAGCAACCCCGGTACCCGCGCCCGCGCGGAAAAACCCGCCGGTGTTTTCGCGGGAAAATTCCGCGACCAGACCGGAGTGCTGAGCGCCATCCGCTTCAAGGCCTATACCGACTCGGTTTTGGGCCTGGCGGTGGCGTATACTTTCAACTTCGGCAGGGATACGCTGAAGGATACGGTGGCGGCCGGATTCAGCGACATCATGGGCGAGTTCTCCTTCCAGGTGATTCTGCCCAAGGACGGCCCTACCGCGGGTCGCGCCTACCTGTTCCGCGGCCATTACGACAAGATGATGGCGATGATGCGCGGACCGGTGGATATGATTGGCGCCGTTGCGAAAACCTCAACCAGCTTCGGTGTCGGCCCTTTCGTGGGTGAGTTCGCCGCCAGCGGCCGGGGAGAGAACGTGGATCATATGCTGGGCGGCGGAGGCGGCTTTATGCCTGGTCCGGCTCCCGGACCCATAGGTCCCGGCGCTTACCGCATGCCTCCTCCCGGCGTATCCGAAGGCGCCAAAATGATAATCAACTCCGGCTCCGCCATTCTCATCGATGAGTTCGGGGATACCCTGGCCATCTCCAATAAATTGGAGTTCCGTTTGCAACCCGACGGCGGTTATGAATTCATGGCTCGCATCCACCAGGAGAACGGATTGATAATCACCCGGGGCGATTTCGGCGGACGCATGTTCCGTGCAGACGGCAACTGGATAGTCGATGGCCCTTTCTTTTCGGAAGTCGATTCCGCCGGACGTATCCGCGGCATTCCGGGTCAATTGTCCATGAAGGCTCCCGCTACCGAAATGACCGAGCTTCCTAACAGCGCAGGTCTGACCGGAACCTTGAAAGGTTGGGTTCAGCAGGACGAATTCGGCACGGGATTTACCGGCGGCTACATGCCTCCTCCCTGCGACCCGAACATGGGTCCCTGTGACAGCACGTATATTCCACCTCCGACCGGATCGTTTACGCGTCCTTTCATCTCCGGCATCTCCCGCTTCAAGGAATCTTTGACTCGGGATGGAATCCAGGAGGGCGCGATATTCTACGTGGCCATCCATGGCCGGGTGTTCACCAGCGTGAACAATGCGGAACATGTTCTGGAGATGAAGGCTCCCAACTGCGGACAAGTAAAGCTCAAGGTGGCTCAGATTCCCCTGAAGAGCGATGCTTCCCAAACGGAGAAGGAACAGTTTGAGCGTGACAGGCAAATGCTCGCCTCCAGCGGACAGGATATTGTAATCATCGAAGACCAGTTCATGTTCGACCATCCGGCCCGCAAAGACAAAATGTTCGATGCGCAAGGTGAAGTCCGCACCAACGTATATATCGCCGAACCCAGGCCGTCCATGATGGAAGATCCCAACATGACCTGTGGAAGCACCATGCCTCCTCCTACTCATTGCGACCCCAACATGGGTCCTTGTGAAACCAATCCCCCTCCCTGCGACCCCGCCATGGGCCCCTGCGAAACCACGCCTCCTCCTTGCGATCCCAATATGGGTCCCTGCGATGGACCGGCGCTCTATGCGGGCGGCACCGACATCGTGGTAAATCTCCTGGCGAACAGTGGCAACAAAGTGGCGGTATTCACCGGTCCTGATACCCCACCCTCCATCGTGACCGTCTCCGGCGAAGCCCGCTTCGACGCGCAGGTGAACGCGGTGGTGGTAGTTGATGCATCTATCAGCACCAACTTTTACGTAGTCATTGCCGATAAAATGGATCCGACCCGGCCCATGATGACGCCGGAGGGTCTCCTGGGAGTCATGCCCATGAGAATGTAGACGGATCCCTGATCCGCTGATGGATTAAAAGCACCTTATTCCAGGCGCTCCGGAAATTCCGGGGCGCCTTTTTTATGTACGCCCGACTAAGTTGTCCCTCCCTGCCTGGAAATGGGAAAATCAGGTCATGGACCACCCCACCAATTCCACCAACCTCGAATTCGGCGCGAGCCCAGGATTCAAAGCTTCTCCACAGGAACGTACGGATATGGAGTCCGTCCTTGATGATATCCGGAGTACAGCCCGCTTCGAAATTCATGGCGAGCCGACCTTGCATCGGTTTCTGCTTCCCTTGCTGCGCTCGGGTATGCCGGTTGACGCGGCTTTGCGGCTGGTGAAATCGGTACCCGAGGAATGGCCGCATGATCATAGGGAAATCCACTATGACTTTCGCCTCCAGCGGTGGATGCGCATATTGGAGCCGCCCGGACTGGAGGAAAGCTTGCGGGAGCACTGGGTGCATTCCGTGAGCCGCAGGCAGGCCTGCGGACACATTCTCCGCAGTCTTTGGCGAAGCGCGTTCGGGAGAGGCGCTAAAACTTGAGGGACAATTGCAGGGAGTAGGGGACGGCGCCGGGCTCCAATGCGAAACGCTTGGGATGATCGAAATCCGACAGCGCGGCGTCCACCATGCCGTCTACAATCGCATAGGTGTAGAACAAGGCCAACCCCCAATAGTATTGGTTGCGGCGCTTCCGATACAAGATTAAATCCTGTTCCAGGTTCCCGATTTCCGCGCTGACGCCTATCCGGCCCTGCTCCGCGAAGGGCAATCCCTCTTCGGATTGCAGCACTTCGCGCCGCTCCTGCAAATAGTCAACTACGTTCTGTCTCGATACCGCCGAGACGACGCTGCTGCCGAGGGCCATCCACAGCATTCCGAATTTTCCATAGCGGCGATTGTAAAGTTGTCCGCCGCCCGGAAAAGCCAATCCGTACCAAAGGGCGCGTGACAAGGAGCGACTCCGGCGATCGTCTTCGCGGCTGCGGTAAACCGATTCCATGGCATCCATGATTCCATAGAAATGCAACCCCAATCCCCAGGCGATTTGCGAGTTGGCCAGGTCTTGTTGCTTCACCTTGGCATCGAGGCTGCGCCGGGCCCGCGTTATCTGGTCATAACGGATGTTCTGCAGTGAGGAGATGGACTCGGGATTGCGCACCATGCTCTCATAAAGGGCGTCCGCCGAATCGAGCCGGGCGCGAATTTCACGATCCTTCGTTTCGAGCAGGAGATTATTGGCATAAATTCCCTGGGAAAGCAGCAGCCCTTCCAAGCCGATGAGAAAACCCGCACGCACGGGATGGCCCGCGTAGATTTGACCGCCGCCGGGAATCAGAAGCGAATAGGCTAAGGCTTTGCCATAGGAAAGCGGCTGCGAAGGCTGTCCCCAATCCTGTCGGGGAAGGCTATCGATGGCGGGAATGCCCGAATTTCCTTGGGAGAATGTCGCCGTCGCGGCCAGGCCAAGGCAAATCAGGCCGGTGTAAAGGGTTCTGAATCGAACGGACATGGCAGGAAAGTTAATATTTCCCATTTTTAGGATTAGGCCGGCCGGGGAGGGATCCCGCGAGGGGGATTTCTGTCGGGACAATAATTGTCCTTAAGCGGCTGGTATATTGGAATACATGAGTTTTCAAAAAGATGGGGCCGCCTCTGCATCGCATTGTCCAACAGGGCGATAAGATATGAAATCAAGTCCGATTTTCCCCTAACCCTAACCCTGGGAATAGCCCGAAACCAAAAATGCATATCGGTATACTAGTAATCGGCTCCGAATTGTTGGACGGAAAGGTATTGAACACCAATTGCAGGGACATAGCCGCCTTGCTTTATCCCTTGGGTCATGCCATTTCCTTCAGCGTTACGGTGCGGGATGATGAAGCGGAGATTCTGGCCGCTTTGCGCACTCTGCCTGAGGCCTTTCCCGTGGACATTCTCATAATTACCGGTGGGTTGGGACCTACCCATGACGACAAGACCCGACTGGCCTTGGCCCGTTACCTGGGGACTACCCTGGAGCCTTCTTCCGCAGCCCTGACCTGGATGGCGGAGTTTCTGGGCAGGCCGGAAAAGGATTTGGGGGAAGGACAGGTATTGCAAACCTTGGTTCCCAAGGAGGCGAGGGCCTTGCGGAACGCTGCGGGAACGGCTTGCGGTATAGAGGCGCAGCAGGGGAGGCTTCGGCTTTTCGCCTTCCCGGGCGTACCCTCGGAATTGAAGCGCATGGTTGCCGATCATTTGCTTCCAGCTCTTAATGAAAAGGGAAATGACGGCTTGCGGCTCCTGGAGAAGAAGGTGTGGACCTTCGGTTTGGCGGAATCCGAACAAAGGCGTCGGTTGCAGGACTTCCCTCTGGAAAAGGGTTTGGAATTTTCCAGTTTGCCCACGGAAAAGGGTGTCGAAATTTCCCTGAAAATCCGCTGTTCGGCGGCGGAAGAGAAGGTTGCCGGGGTGCGGCTGGAAACCAATTGGCTCACCTTGCTCGCAACCCTTCCCCCGGAAACCCTTGTCGATAAAAAAGGTTTCGACCTCCCCTCCGCGGTCCAAAACCTCCTGCGCGAAATGCGCGGCACGGTGTCGGTTGCCGAGTCCTGCACCGCGGGAGCATTGGCGTTTTTACTTACGGATAATCCGGGAAGCTCGGATGTTTTCCGGGGAGGATTTCTTGTCTATTCCAACCCCATGAAAACCCGGCTTCTAGGCGTGCCCGACGAATTGCTCAAGACTTATGGCGCGGTTTCCCAACAGGTGGTGGAAGCCATGGTTGCGGGTTGCCTCGAACGTACCGGAGCGGATTATGCCTGCGCCATATCGGGCATAGCCGGACCGGGCGGGGGTACGGAGGAAAAACCCGTCGGCACCGTTTGGATGGCGGTAGGCTCCCGGCATGGGACGCGCACGCTCCTTAAGCATTTCCGGGGTAATCGGAATGCCGTCCGTTGGAGTTCCGCCTATTCGACCCTCAATCTTTTGCGACTGACTTTACTGGATGGGGACCATTCCAGCCCCGGAAATTGATATCTGCTTAAAAAAGCACTTGCACATATGAGCAGTAATTGGTAATTATTAACACAACAAAGGAGACCTCCCATGTCGGCTAAGAAAAATTCCGCCATTATCACCGATGAAGCCCCTAATCGCAAGCGCGCCGTCGACGCCGCTGTGGCTCAAATCGAAAAGAACCACGGTAAAGGGTCGATTATGACCCTGGGTACCCAGGAAATCCTGGACATACCCATCATCAGCTCGGGTTGTATCCAGCTGGACATGGCCTTGGGTATAGGCGGATTTCCCAAGGGGCGCATTGTAGAGATTTATGGACCGGAATCTTCGGGAAAAACCACCTTGGCCTTGCATGCCCTGGCGGAATCCCAGAAAAAAGGCGGAGTAGCCGCTTTCATCGATGCGGAGCATGCTTTCGATGCCCTCTATGCCCGCAAGCTGGGAGTGGATATCGATAATCTGCTGGTATCCCAACCCGACACCGGTGAGCAGGCGCTCGACATTGTCGAAACCCTGGTACGCAGCAATGCCATCGACATTATCGTAGTGGATTCCGTGGCGGCCCTTGTGCCGCAAGCTGAAATCAATGGCGAAATGGGTGATTCCCATATGGGATTGCAGGCTCGCCTGATGTCGCAGGCCTTGCGTAAACTTACCGGCATTGTGAACCGGTCCCATTGCTGCCTGATTTTCATCAACCAGCTGCGCATGAAAATCGGCGTCATGTTCGGAAACCCGGAAACGACCACCGGCGGCAATGCCTTGAAGTTCTATTCTTCGGTGCGGTTGGACATTCGCAAGATTGCCACCTTGAAGGAAGGCGAAGAGGTGATTGGAAACCGGACCAAGGTGAAAGTGGTCAAGAACAAGTTGGCCGCGCCGTTCAAACAATGCGAGTTCGATATTCTTTATGGTAGGGGAATCTCGCGTGAGGGTAGCTTGTTGGATTTGGCCACCGAAATGGAAATCATCCAGAAGAGCGGTACCTGGTTCTCCTATGGCAAGGAAAGGTTGGGACAGGGCCGTGATCGAGCGCGGGACTATCTCAAAGAGAACAAAGCCGTGCTTGAGGAAATCGAATCCAAGGTACGCCTTACTTTGAAATCCACCCAAGACGTCGCTAAACCGGCCTCCGATGAGAGCGCTCCCGAAGAGGATTGGAGCGAGATGCAGCTTGCCGAGCAAACTGCGGAATAACCCCATTATCCCAAGACAGCGGAAAAATGGCTCCCACGCGGGGGCCATTTTTCATTTCCAGGCGCGGCTAATTGCCTATCCGTCGATTCTTGAAGCATTGAGCCCGATAATTTTTTATCATCTGGCGAGGTCGAAGTGCCGGCGGTGCCCGGAATTAATGGATGAACGACGCGTAATATAAAACATGAACAAAATCATTTCGTCATTGGCATTTGCAGGGAGTCTGTTCGTAACGGCAGCGGCCTCCGATTCCATGCAAACCTGCATGGACCTGGTAAAGGAGGCCTTGGGTAATCTGCATGAGGAGGCGTTTTCCGCCGAAGTGGGGGGAGTAAAGTGGGATCCCTTGCAGGGCGAGATTTCCTGGACGGGGCATTGGGAATTCCGGGATACGCAGGGGGAAAGAACCTTTACCTATAAAAGCCCCGCGGAAAACTTTACCCACCGTTCCCGCAATTACGGGCGGGAGCAATGGATGGAAGATGCCCAATCCGGTCGGGTGCGTCGCATCGGAAATCGGCAATGGCGGAAGTTCGCCGTGAACGGGGTATTGACCTATGAAGATTTGGTGAAAATGCCGACAGGGTATTTGGCCGAGGCCGGAAAGTGTACTCAATTCCGGGAATCCGACAGCACCTATCATTTGACCGTGAAAGTGGAACCCGCATACCAAAGCAATTATTCGAAGCTGGAAGTAACCCTTGGCAAAAGGCCGGTATTACCTTTGGCGGTTGCCTTTTTCGATTGGAGAGGTGAGGAACAGAAGGTATTCGAAATCGGTGGATTCCAGTCAGTCGGATCGAAGTGGGTTTTCTCCCGTATCGATGCCTTCGGACAGAACTCCCCAGCTGGACTTTCACTTCACTTGGCGCGGATTACTCTCCCGGATGAAGAGCCGTCCTCGTTGGAACCCGAGATTAAGATTCATCCCTCCGGGTTTTACTGGATTTTATCCCACCGCCGCGATATGGAAAAATATCGCCTTTTGGAAGACTTGAATGCGGCGGTTTCGCAGGAATGATTTCTCCCGCTATCACGCGGGAAAATTCAAATTTCGAGCAACCGGATATCCCAAATCCATTCCAACACCAGTACCAGCGATTCCTCAAGGGAGCCTGAAGAGGCGTGTGGATGCAGGGTCCAGTATCCGATTAGAAAATCCAAACCGCGCTTCTCGTTCCTCCCGTTGGATCCGTACCTTAGGCCGCTGAGCCCCGCAGCCACCAGGTTTTTTTCCACACCGGAGCGGTCCGCCATCGAATACCGGTTCATCACCTTGATTCCGGCGGGAACCCAGGGCTTCAGGTCGAACTCGGCCGCCGCTTCCAGGGTATTGACCCGATCGCTGGTACGAATCAACAAATCGTTGCCGTATTCAAAGACGTATACCGCATCCCTGGCCTTGACATCCCAAAGGGCGTGGGTTCCCGAACCCTGTAAGGCCAACCGACCTATTTCGACGCCTAAATCCAGACTGAACGTGAAAATATCGGCGCCTCCCCAATCCCCTTCCCGGGATAGAATCTGGTCCGGGCGCCATGATTGGGAGGGGGGAAGCTGATCCCGGTCCGAAAAGGTGACCATGCTTTGCAGAAAATTCATGCGATTATAGCTCAAGCCGAATTCGAGAAAATGCAGTGGTTTTACGCTGATGCTGGTACCGATGTCGACTTGATAGGGGGTTACATTGGCCTTGGCCGTGCTTTTGAAATAAGTTCCATGGAATATCCCGCCTGGTGTCCACTTGATGGGTTCCAGCCATCCCAATTGAAAATGATATCCCAAATGGGGGAGGCTCAAATCGGAGGCAAAGGGACTATATCCGGCGGACAGACTGTTGACGATATAAGGTCCGAATCGGAAGGTTTCGAGAGTGTCTGCACGCAAGGGCCCGGAAAAGGACAGGAGAATGGCGATGCATATGGAGAAACGGGCATTTAGGGGTCGGTGCACATGGGGAAAAATAAAAAGAATTCGGAATTTGCGTTCCGGGGAACGAACCGCCGGGGCGAAAACTTCTTCCCAAGCTCGAACAGGATGGACTTTATTCGAAAAGCCGATTAAATTTACGGACTTGAATGGACGGGCCCCTTGGCATAATGGAGGAATACTGAATGCGACTAGCCCTAGGAAAATGGATGGCCATCGGGAGCATCTGCGTTTTGGCGGCCTGCTCCTCGACCTATAACCGACCGCTTGCCGAGAGAGGCCTTCCGGAGGAGGAGCGTAAGCACTTCGTCGTTCAAAACGGTTATGGAATTCCTGAAAATGTAAGGAAGGCATTTTTGGAAGGGTTTGTCGTGGAAGGAATGAACAAGGAATTGGTATTCCAACTTTATGGAGCTCCTGATAGGGCCGTAGAAGGCGACTCCAATTGGGAATACCTGGATCGCAAAGGTATGCTCATCACCGGCCTGAGATTCGCCGGCGAAAAAGTGGAATCCATCTACGGAGATCCCAAGGGGGGATTTCACCCGGAGGGTGGAAAGTAAAGGGAATCAGAGGGTAATCCGGATGCAACGATCCGTTCCGGGCCAACCTGATTCTCTTTCCGGACCGGATTGGCAAGCGGCATACGCCGCCTATCCGGTAAACTCGGAATTGATCTGGGTCAATAATTGCGGCACGACTCCCTCGGGGGCTCCGGCGATTGAGGCCGTAACCCGCTTTCTTGACAGCTACTCCCGCCAGGGAGTTCTCACCGAAGACGTCAGCTATTCTCAAGTCCAGGCCGATATTCTTGGTTTCCTTTCCGCATTATTAGGAGCCGATTCCGATGAATTGGCGATAATCCATAATACTTCCGAAGGGATGAACTTCATTTCGCATGGCCTCAGGCTCCATGCCGGTGATGAAATCCTGCTGCTCGAAAATGAGTATCCCAGCAATGTTTATCCGTGGGAGCATTGGAAGGAAAAAGGGGTCGACTTGAAATTCGTGCCCATGGCTGCGACTCCGGCCGGGTTTCTGAAAAATTTTTCCGCTTCCGTCGGTTCCCGCACCCGCTGCGTCGCCCTTTCTTCGGTGCATTGGTGCACGGGCATGCCGCTGCCCTTGCGTGAAATCGGCGCCATCTGCCGGGAACGCGATATCCGTTTCGCCGTTGATGCGGCCCAAGGCGCGGGCCATGTGGAGTTGCAGCCCCATGATTGGGGAATCGACTATATGGCTTTTTCGGGGTGGAAATGGTTACTGGGTCCCCTGGGAATAGGGGGGTTATATATCGCCCGCCACCGACTTGCCGAACTTCGTTATCCTTTCAAGGGGACTGAGTCGGTAATCCAGGACGGCAAATACCTTCCGTATCGCGACACCCTCAAGCCCAACGCGGGCCGCTATACATATTCCACGCCGAATTTCATCGATTGGATTTATTGGCGCGCTTCCCTGGAATTTCTGTCGCGCCTGGGGTTCGGCGCCGTCCGCGCAAGACTGCACGAGCTCGCCTCGCTATTGGCTTCCGGTCTCGCCCGGGGGGGATTTCGTATTTTATCCTCTGAGTACGCCGAACCCACGGGCATAGTCGTGGCGGAAAAAAGCGGACTCAACGCGGCACGGGCCGTGGTGGGACTTCGCAACCGTGGGGTCATTGCGGCGGAAAGACTGGGCCGCCTGCGTTTTTCTCCTCACGTTTATAATTCGCCGGAGCAGATGGAAAAAGTCGTGGCCGAAGCCGTGCGGCTGTAATCACGGACTCACATGCCGACCTCACGGAAAACGTCGAAGGCTGCGGACCCGTTGCCCTTGCATGCGGAACGGCTCATCGATTGGTTTATAGCCAACCGTCGCCCACTGCCCTGGCGGGAATCCCTGTCCGCAACTTCCGCCCGCACCACAATCGTCAAAAGAATCGGTGAAAGAATCGACCAAGGAGTTGCCGAAGCGAATCCCGCCGCCTACTCCGGCTTCCATCCTTCATCCTTTTCCGATGGCAGGGATCCCTACCGGACCTGGATTTCCGAAATCATGCTCCAACAAACCCAGGTCGCGACCGTAGTCGATTATTTCGACCGGTGGATACGGCTCTTTCCCGATTTGCCGAGCCTGGCGGCGGCGAAGGAGGAAGATGTACTCAAGGCCTGGGCGGGATTGGGGTACTATTCCCGGGGGCGTAACCTGCTCGCTACTGCCCGCATATTGGCGGCCGAAAGGGGAGGCCGCTTTCCCGGCACGCGAGCGGAATTGCTGGCTTTGCCCGGCATAGGCGAATATACCGCCGGGGCCATTCTCAGCCTGGCCTTCAATCTTCCCGAAGCCATTCTCGACGGAAACCTGATCCGGGTTTTCAGCCGATTCCACCGACTCGCCTTTTTGCCCGATACCCGCGAGACCAGGGAAGCCTATTGGTCGCATGCGCGCTCCTGGGTGAGCTCGGGCGAGCCGGCTCTGGTGAATGAAGGCCTGATGGAATTGGGCGCGCTTGTTTGTCAGCCACGCAATCCCCGTTGTGGAGCCTGTCC
The DNA here is from genome assembly GCA_964401245.1 of uncultured Bifidobacteriales bacterium. Classification (GTDB taxonomy): domain Bacteria; phylum Fibrobacterota; class Fibrobacteria; order UBA11236; family UBA11236; genus JBGTHM01. The sequence goes on from CAYNXV010000024.1 coordinate 12,537, forward strand.
GTTGGCTCCCGGATGCGGAGCAAATGCCCAGGACATCCAGGACAGCCTGCCGCCTCCCAAGCTGCGTAGGGAAACCCGCAAGTGGCGCGGCTATGCGTTGATAATCCTTTGGGATAACCAGGTGCTCCTGCGCCGTCCCGCAAAGCCGGAGTGGCTGGCGGGGTTGCCGGCTTTTCCCCTCCTCGAAGCAGCTACTCCGGAGGAGCTGGATAAAGCCTGTCGGGAGAGCCACCCTGGTTGGGGAAACTATACGCTAAGGCCTACCGGATTGACGGTGGTACATGGCATCATGCATAATCGGCTTACGGTGGAGCTTTGTCGGGTTGATTTCGGATCCGGAAAAGAAAAGCCTTCAATCGGCGAAGGTTATTTCTGGGTGGAAAAGGAGGAGCTTCCCGGTTTTTCCGTCAGTTCGCTTACGCGGAAAATAGAGAAGCGGGTTTGGTGATCGTCAAGGTTCCGAAGGGGACGGAACCGAATCGGGTGGGGACGTCTCCCGGATGGGAAGACTGCAACACCTGAATCCGATGGCGCGGCTGGAAAAAAATCGTTTGGCCGGCTTGGTGCCCGTAACGGGAAACCCGTAGAGATAATTGATATTATAGGCTCCCGCTTCATTCTTTTCCACTTCCCATGAATTGCCGGATTCCCGGCCGAAAAAAGCGTCCAGCGCGGATTGGTTGGCGGTATCCTTCAGGCTGCGCGCATCCAGGGTATCGGCGATGCGTAAATCCGTGCCCGGCTTCACGAAAAAGACTTCCATCAGGGAGCGGGAGGTGAGTACGGCCCGGAGCGGGCGCCGGTTTCCGAACGGCTCATCCTTTCCATGGGTTATATCGAAGGTATGCCTTTTCTCCTCGTTTCCATCGAGATAGAATAGGAACAATTGTGTAATTCCAGTAACGGTATCTTTGGGATTTGGAATGATTTCCCGGAGGGTTTTTCCCTGCAATTCCGAAGGTATGTCGCGGCAGAAATGTCCGCTCAACCGGTTTTCATCGAAGACAACGACGATTTTGGGCCTATCGGGGTTTTCCACCGAGCGGCAGGATTCCCGGTATTGCGGCCTTACCTGATGGGGAAAGTCCCGATTGGCGCAGCGGGCCAGTTTCTGTCTTTCGGCGGCCGGAATGTTGGGTCGCAGATAATTGCCTCCGCGGAAAACGTGTAATTCGTCGGGACGCATCGGCGGCGAATCGGGATGGGCTCCGGGATTCGCCAAATGGGCGTATCCGGTGGAGTCGTATTCGTCGAGAACCCATTCGGAGTAATTTCCGGCCAAGTCATAGACGCCTTCGTTGCTGAGGCATGCACCGTCGCGCAATCCCAAAGTCTTGGCCATTACGGAATCGTTGGTACCCTGATTGCAGGAGTTCTGCAGGAGCGCGGGGGAAATGGGATCGCCCTGCACTCCGTATTCATGCGGAGCCTCCGAATCGGCTCCTTCGCAGGCCCTTTCCCATTGGGCTTCGGAACATAATTGGAACCGCAGCGAATCGCCTCCGAGCGAGGCATTCAAATCGTCGCAGGCCGAATAAGCCTCTTCCCAGGTGACTCCGTATACGAATCCCGCGCTGTCGCGATGTTCGTATTCCTCGATGCAAAACGGCTCGTTCGTGACCTCGCGAGGCGATTCATCCCGTTGCGTAGAGCCCGTCTGACCCAAGGTGAAAGTGCGGCTGGGCATTTTCACATAGCCATCGGGGCAGGTGAGCGCGGTATCGCCGAAAATTACCGGAAGAGTGCTGGTACGCAGGGAGTCGATGCGTGACTCATGTCCGGAGGAGTCGATGGCGTAAACCCGAAGCAGGTAGGGCGTGCCCGGCGGAAGGAATTTCAGGGTGTCGATGAAAACCGCGCTATCGCGGTTAACGGAGGTTACACGGCGGATTTTTTCCACAGTACGCGCCTGGGAAATCAGGGAGAAACGGTATTCAGCGATATTGGCGTTGGGATTTCCGCCTTCGATAAGGTTGCCGTTGGATCCGGTCAGGGAGTCCCGGCTGGCCGTCCATTGCACGACCAGGCGGTTGCGGGCGGAGTCGAGCACCGAGAGCTTGGGAGTGGAGGGTTGCGTGGTATCGGTGAGTATCAGGGTAATCTGTTGCATCGAGCGGATATTGGTGTTGCCGCTGCTGTCTACGGCCTCCAATTGGATGCGGATGGTATCCAGGGGATGCAAACCTTCGATTTCCAGGGAAATGCTGTCCAAAGCTTCGGTTCCGGTTTGGAGTATGGCGCTGTTCGAGTCGGGAAGCGTAAGGGATGTTCGCAGGATCTTTCCCGTGGTCTCCTCTTGCAAATCCGTCGATTGGCTGGTTTCGCCGGACCGTTCGACGCCTCCCACCCGATACGATTTCACCTGCAAGTCGTTCAGTCCGCCGAAGGCATTCGTTCTGATAGCGTTGGCCGCGCTGATTTGCAGACGATAGTGTTTTATCAGTCCCCTGTCGGCGGAAGGATTGAAAAGACTGGTAGGATCCGTGGGGCGCCGCCATTGCAAATGCAATTCCCGGGCGAAAACTTTAATCTGCGGACTGAAAGGCAAAGGGGGGAATTTATCGTCTGATATGAGATATGTGTCGCGCCAAAGTCCCTTGCCGCGTCCCTCGGTGTATTCGGTGACCAGGGCGAAAACATAGCGGCCGTCATCGCCGCTGGCCCTGCCCGTGGTGTCCAAGGCCATGATGGGGCGCCTATCGGCGCTTAACGTATCCTGCCCTTGGGACTTGTCGGTGAGGAAAAAAATCAGACTGTCCGATCTGCGCGATACATCCATTACGATGATGGCGGCCAATTCGGGTCGCGATTGCACGTATCTCCAGTCGCGTCCGTCCGGTGCATCGGGAGGCAAGGTGTCGAGGTAGATGCGATACGAGGAAAGCCCATCGGCTTCTTCGGGACGCTCCCAGCGCAGCATGAATTTTTTGGTATTGCGGCATTCCTCCGGGGAGGCGAAATGTTTCTGTTCCTGATCGCAGGCTTTATCGGCGGCCGCCACCGTATCCACGGTGAAATTGGAGGCTGTGCGCAGATAGTCGAAATTCTGGCGCTGGGACTCCGAGGAACATCCCATCATTAAAAAAACCAAGATGACCGCAATACCCGGGCCCGCGAAGCGCATGGCCAATATGATACGAAACCGGTACCCTGCGAGCCACAGGGATTGGGGGCGATAACGGGGAAGTGTGTATTTGAAAGCCATAAAAAAAGCCTCCCGGAAGTCCGGAAGGCCTGAAGTTACCTTTTCGATATTGGGCTATTGCGCTTCAAGCGGCCGTAGCCAAAGGCTTGACGCTGATTTTCTGACGCTTTTTATCGAATCGTTCGAAAGCGACTACGCCGTCGATCAGGGAGAAAATCGTATAGTCACGTCCCATTCCCACATTGGTTCCGGGGTGCCACTTGGTGCCCTTCTGGCGCACGATGATGTTTCCCGCAATGACGGCTTCGCCGCCGAATTTTTTCACGCCGCGATATTGGGGATTGGAATCGCGACCATTTCGTGTGCTGCCTAAGCCTTTTTTATGTGCCATTTTTTATTCCTTCCTGAAGCGAAGCCAGCGCGGCTTTAGGCTTCGACCTTTTGCGCCGCGACCTTCTGGGCTCGCGTGGGTTTGGTAATTTGCGCCTTCTGGGCTTCCAACGCCGCGATGCGGGCACGGGCCCGTACCTTCACGGTGTTTTCCACCGCATGTTTATTCCCGGCCAAAGCCATCTCGGTAACGAGCACTTCGGTAAAATCCTGACGGTGTCCGCGGGTCAAGCGATAGCGCTTGCGGGCCTTGCGCTTGAATACGATGATCTTATCCTCGCGGCCTTGCGCCAACACTTCCAATTTAACGGCGGCATCGGCAACGGTAGGAGTGCCGACATGGATTTTTCCATCGTCGGCATACAGCAGAATCTGCGATACCGTCAGTTCGTCGCCTACGCCCGCTTCGATTTTGGGCACTTTAAGGGTTTCACCCAGCGTGATTTTATGTTGCAAACCACCGCTTACAATCACTGAATACATGGTCATCCTTTATGATGGATTCTTCTAACGGGGCTTAATTTACGAAAAGACGGCGTTTTTTTAAAGGGCAAACCTAGTTCTTGAGCTTTTCTTCGATAAGCCGGATTTTTTCGCT
>CAYNXV010000024.1:16769-26692 GCA_964401245.1 uncultured Bifidobacteriales bacterium
CGGAAAATCCCGTAAAAGGGCCTCGATTCGAGCCGGGGCCTCGGATTGTCCGGTACGTACCATTACTTGCACCTCAAGGAATTGCTCCCGGGAAAGGGGCGCCGGGAGGGACGCGACGGGAGCCGCTTCTCCGGTAGCTGCGGGAATGGGGTTTTCCGCCGGCGAAGCACCTGATCCCGATGGGGGGGGCGGTGTTTTGCGCGCTGGAGCCTTTGAGGCGGGCTTATTCGCAGCAGTGACGGGATGGGAAGGTGCAGAGGTGGAACTATTGGAATCGGGTGTAAACGCTTCCAGGCCTGTATGGGGGATTGTCGCGGCTTGGGGATGCCTTTGGGAATCCAGATACCAATAAACGCCCGCGCCCAGGGTAATCAACAACAGCAGGAAAGCCATAATGCCCCAGGGAAACTTTCCGGAACCGTCAAGCAGCCTGCTTTCGAAGTCTTTGACGGTAGGGGTGGTGCGGGGAGATTCGAGAGGCAATTCGCGGGTGGCATGGACCTGGACTTTGCTGCGGCCCGTGGAAGGGATGAGGGTTTGCGAGTCCGCCAGTTTGTCATTCAAAAGGCTGAGACGGGTGGTTAAATCCTTCTCTCCAAACACCCGGGAATAAAGGTTTTCCATGGCCTGGAGCATGCTCAGGGCATCGGGAAATTGATAATCCTGCTCATCCAATGATTTCTCGAAATCATAGTGAATTATGGACTTACGAATAATCTCGCCTACACCCTCATGCAGAGAGTCCCCCGTTTCGTAACAGGCGGGGTAATTTTCGGAATCCAGGATTTGAACAATGATCTGGGGGGTGGTTTCCCCGGAAAAGGGAAGGGTGCCCGTGAGCAATTGGTAGTATAAAACACCCATGCTATGGACGTCGTGCCGGGTTTCGCGAAAGCCTTGCCAGAACTCCCTGTGCTTGGGGTTCCGGTCGGAAGCCGTGGACTTTTGCAGACGGGCCTTGCTCATATAGGGCACGGTGCCGACCAGGTTCTGATTCACGGTGACGCTTTCCTGCAGGCTGGTTTTGGCGGTACCGAAATCAATGAGAATGACCTTGTTCTTTTCGTTTCCCTTGGCTCCCAGGATAAGATTGCCCGGAGCGATGTCGCGATGGGCCACGCCGAATATTTCGCGGTCGTGGAGATGGATATTGGCGCCGTGGGCATAGGCCAGGGGATACAGGCTGCTGAGAATCAGGGCCGATGCGGTGGCCGGGTCCATCAATTCCCGCCAGGGACATCCCAGTTCGCGCCGCCTATCCGAAACGGCGTCCAATACGGCTTTCAAGCTATGGCCATGGATATAGTCCAGCACCATATACCGATACCGGAACAACTCTCCCTGGGCTCTGAGGGTTACGATTTGGGGATGCTTCAGGCGGCTGAGTATCAAGCCTTCGTCGATAAAAGGCTTGAGGCGGGAGTCGTCGTTCCTCATTTCGCTGAGTGGAGTCTGGCAAATCTTGATGACCCGGTCTTCCAGGAGTTCTTCATCGAAGGCCAGAAAGGTGAGTCCGTATCCGCCCCTGCCAATCAGCCGGTCTATGCGGCATTTCTCGAACTTGAGTCCGATGAACTGATCCTGCGAGAGCATCTTCTCCGTTCCGCGGGATCAGAGTTTGTATATGGCGTTGGCCGAGGTATCCCGGTAAGAGGCGTCGAGGTATTTGACCGGGTATTTTTTGGCCAAGGTTTGCAAAAAGTCGCGCAGGACCTTGGCCTTTTCCATATTATCCCGCGTCATCAGAAATTGGACGATACGGTAACGGTAACTGGCGAATTTCCCATCGTTCTTTTCGGTGAGAAGCACCAGATGCCATCCCAGGGAGGTGCGGAATACCGGCGAGAGTTGTCCGATGCCCAGTTTCTTGACCTGGCTCGCGAAATCCGGTTTGAAATCACCGGGCGCGAAACGGGCCAGGTCGCCTCCTTGTTGCTTTTCGGGCGTCTCGGAATGTTCGGCGGCGATGCCGGTGAATCGGGCGACCAATCTGGGAAAATCCGCGCTGTCGCGCATGAGCTCGGCCCGGATTTTTTCGAGCATGGCCTTTTTGGTCTGCACGGATTCAGCCGAGGCGTTTTTGGGTGTCAGCAATACGATTTGGCTGGCCCGCAGGGTATCGCTCACGGTGAACTTGGATTTGTTTTCATTGTAGAAGGCCAGTATCTCCTTATCATCCGGAAGCGAAGGAGGGGGAACCTGCGTATCCAGGAGTTTATCCTGGACGATTTGGCGGCTTAATTTTTCGCGCAGGCTTTTTTCGGTATCGCCCGCTTCGGCAAGAGCGGCTTTGAAAACTTTTTCATCCGGATAGGCGGCTTTGAGAATCTGAAAGGCGGAGTCGACTTCATGGGGCTTGGGAGAGATTTTCAGGCGCTTTGCTTCCAGTCCGACCAGTTCCTGCCCGATGAGATTGGTGGCAATCATCTTGCGCAGGGAAGCTCTTTCCTCGTCGGTAATGCTTCTATTCCGGCTTTGCTGCTTTTCCATTAGGGTGACCAAAGACTCGATCTGTCCCTTTTGTATGGAGTTGGAACCGACGGTGATGACGGTGCGGGAGCCTGCTTTCTTGCCTTGGGCCGAAATTCCCAGCGGCAGGAGAAGCACGGCAAGCATCAGAAGGGGACCGGCAATTGGATGTCTTCGTGAAAAGGTTCTGGAAAGGGAGGCGGGGGTATGGTCAAGCATGGGAACTCAATGTTAAACTTTTGTTTATTTCCGCTGGAGAGGGTCAGTCTCCGGCGATGGTCGATGGCCGAAAACCGGCAGCCCGGCTGCAATATAGGAATTACCCACGGCAGGTGCCATGGACGGGATTTTCATGCGAACCGAGTTTGATTGGATCATTATCGGAGGAGGCATCAATGGAGCCGCCTTGGCCCGTTTGGCCGCTTTGCAAGGGATCAAGGTAGGGCTGTTCGAAGCGGGAGATTACGGGCAAGGAGCCAGTTCGGCCACTTCAAAGCTGGTGCATGGAGGCATCCGGTATCTTGAGCATTTCAATTTCGGCCTGGTAAGGGAGTCGGTGCGCGAACGCGCCCGTCTTCTGCGCGCGGCCCCGCATCTGGTCGAAGAACGCCGCTTTCTCTTTCCCGTGGGTCTACCCGGGGGCCGCATGCGCTGGAGCATCAAGGCGGCCATGACTCTTTACGATTCGCTGGCCGGAAAGCTGGGCCTGGAGCCCCATCGCTATCTCTCGCGCGATTCCGTGAAGGAAATGGAGCCGCGCTTTCTTCCCGGAAATCCCTGCGCGGCCTATGCCTATTCCGATTGTTCGATGGATGACAGCCGCTTGGTTATGGAGAATGTTATCGACGCCTGGTCCTTGGGCGCGGAAACCCATAATTACCATCGCTTCCTGGGCATCGAAGATGCAGGACGCTTCCCGGACGGAGAACGTATCCTGGAGGTGACGGTGCTCGACAGGCGGACCCTAAAGGAGAAGGTATTCCGCTGCCGCAAGCTGGCTTTGACTTTGGGGCCCTTCACGGACCAAGTGGTATCGGAACAATTCCGGGACGCGGGCAAACAGCTCAGGTTGAGCCAGGGCGCGCATCTGGTGGTGGAAAACCTGCCTTCGCAATCCTGTTTCATTCTTCCCGTGCCCGGCACGGGGCGCTACTTTTTCGTTTTGCCCTGGAAGAAATATCACCTGATAGGCACCACCGAGGTGGAAATATCAGGCAGCCCTCCGGAAATCTCCGTTCCCTTCGATGCCGAGGTGGCGGAATTGCGCAGTCTCACGGACCGTTACTTCCCGGGTTTGGAATTGCGGGTCATCTGCGCCTTCGCGGGCATTCGTCCGCTGGCCGGGGGAGGGGGAAGCGCCGGCGCTACGGCGGCCGTGAGCCGCGAGCATCAATTCAAGGAGATTTCTCCCGGGGTTTATTCGGTGGTGGGCGGAAAGTACACTACGCATCGCGCTTTGGCCGAAGCATATTGGCGCCATATTTCCGGACACAAACCGAAACTCACTTCGGAAGCGCGGCCGCTGCCCGGAGCCTGGCGGGATGCCGCCGAAAAACAAGCCGTAAGGAGCAGCCTGCTGGCGCAACCTTTCGCGGACGATGCCTTGACGGCGACATGGATGGGTCGTTATGGACGCCGAGCACTGGAATTGGCTGAATTCGTCTCTTCCCGGCCGGAGTATTCGGAGCGGTTATCTTCCTTCGAGCCGCTGTTGGTCGGCGAGGTGATATTCGCCCTCGAAAGGGAGCAGGCCCGCTGCCCGCTGGATTTTTTCCGCAGGCGAACCGATTTATTCTTTTCACCCGAAGGGGGAATGGACTGCTTTTCCAAGGTGGAAGATCTTTTCCGCAAGAAGGTGGAAGGTTATGACTTTCTCGCTCCTCATGTCGATTACCCCGCTTTTCTGAAAGGAAACCGACACCGTGCCGCCACTTAGAATAGCACACCGGGGATGGCATGAATCCCATCCGGAAAATACCTTGGAGGCCTTGCTGGAGGCTTATTCCCGAGGTTGCGACATGGTCGAGTTCGACGTGCAGATTTCGGCCGACGGCCAACCCGTGATTTTCCATGACGACGACTGCAAGCGCATGTGCGGAATCGACAGACAACTCCACTCAATGACCGTCGACGAAATCCGGTCCCTGCGCATCCGAAGGGGAGATAGGGAATGGAGCGTCCCCACCTTACGACAATTCCTGGAGGCGGTGGGGAACAAGCCCTATTACCTGGAGTTGAAAGTGCCGGGTTCTCGGGCCAAGGACGATGCTTATTTACGGCAACTCGCCGCCGCCGCTTTGGAAGTCCTGGGCGACTTTCCCCGTCATCCGCAAACCTTCGTGGCGAGCTTTCATCTGCCCCTGCTACGCGGCGTCCGCGCCCTTGAGCCTCGCGTGCCGTTGGCTCCCATCTTCGAAAACTACCGCGACTTCTCCCGCTATTGGCGCCGAGCCGGAGCCGCCTTCGAAATAGCGGACGCAACCTACTTTTCCCTCCCTTGGGCGGCCTATCGTCGGGTGGTTTCCAATCCCGATACGTTTTCACCCGTGGAACTGCCTCATTCCAAATTGCTGGTGTGGAATATCATGGGTTATTCGCGACTCTGTGAAGCCGCCTTGGAAGGCGTGGGAGGATTGGTCAGCGATGACGGCGGCGGGCTGGTTCGGCTGCCTTCAGAATAGGCCGAAACCTACGCGCCTCAAATCGAGCAACCTCACTTGTCCCGCCCTGCGAATCAGAATGGTGGGGTTTTCCGCGCAAAAACGGCTGACGTTCTCACCGTCAATCTGGACGGGTACATCCTGCAGGCCATTCACTTCGATCTCGGCCGCGACGTAGCGGGGAAGTTTTTTTCCGAAGGCGCGCGCCATTCCCGGCAGCAACCGCGAAAGTCCGATGAGAGCAAGGAATTTCCATAACGAATCGAAGACGATCACGTCCAACAGTCCATCGCTGAAGGAGCTTTCCGCAAATGGCCGCGACCCGGCCGCATAGGAATTGATGTTTCCCACCAGGCAGCATACTTCGGAATGGAGCCGCAGCTTATGCTTGCCTCCCGGTCCGGTAATGATCATATCGACGGGTTTGCCGATGCCGCGCCGCGCATGCACCAGGAATGCCTTGCCGTAATAGAGCAGGTTGAAACATTTTCCCCGGGGAATGCGTCCCTGCGAACGCGCGCAGTCGAAGTCCTGCAATACGGCGGCATCCATCCCGAAGCTGAAATAAGAGGCCAGGGTGAGTCGGCCGTTTATGTCCCACAAATCGAAGGGAGTGCTGGGCGCTTTGATCAGGCGCTTGACGCAGGCCAATAATCCCTTTTGGGAATAGATGCGATAGATACCCAGGGTGCGGCCCAAATCGTTTCCAGTACCCAGGGGGATGAGTCCGATTTGCGCGCGGACGGACGGGTTCACCCGCAGGCGCGACAATATGAATCCGATGGTGCCGTCGCCTCCCACCGCGATGACTTTTTGCGCGGATTTGAGAATGGCGTCGGTTTGTTCTACGAGTCGGTCCTGGTCGGTGAGTTCCGCGCTCCAATCCCCGGCGGAGAATCCGAAGGACGCCATGATTTCGGGCAGCAGCGCGAAGACGCTTTTTCCGATGCCCCCGCCGGAAATGGGGTTGATGAGAAAGGCGATGGAAAGGCGTTTGGATTTCATCGCGCGTTGAAGAGTCCCGAAACCCTCAGCAAAACGAAATCCTTGGTCCGTGAAAAGTATTCGCGCCAGTGAAATCGCGAAGCCGGGCTTTGTTCCACGGAAAATCCGTAAGCTTCCATGCCCAGTCCCCTGGCTATATAAAGCGCCCGGGGAAGGTGATAGTCCTGGCTTACTATCAGTACGCGCTGGAGTCCCAGGCGCCGTTTGCAATTCAGGAGGGTGACATAGGTGGAGCGCCCCCCTTCGTCGGTGCGAATGCGCTTTTCTTCCACAAGGTTTTTCCGGGCGAATTCGAGCATGGCGGCCGTCTCATTATACCCCTGGGGTATGGCGTATCCCGACAGCACTAAAAGGGCATTTTCATCGAGGGCGAGAAATTGTAATCCGGCTTCCATGCGGCGTTGCAATACCGGAGATAGTTTTCCGGAGCGGTAAACGCTGGCCCCGGGCACGATCACCGCGTCCACTCCGGGCGCATCGTCGAGGCTGGGGAGGATTTGTTGTTTGGTGACCACGACTACGAAGGCGTTGATGACCCACACCGCCACCAGCACTATCATCACCAAGGCGGTGAAAACCTTCAGCCACCCCATTCACTCTCCACCGGAATTACCGGATAGATACCGGTTTTTCACGCCTACGTATTTGGCCGCCAGTTGGGGGATGGAGTCCCTTTCTTCGGGAGTCAAGGCGCGAACCACACGGGCAGGGTTGCCCAGGATGAGCGATCCGGGCGCGAATATGCGGCCTTTGGTGAGCAGGCTACCCGCGCCGATGATGCAATCCTCCCCGACCACAACCCCGTCCATCACGATCGAACCCATGCCTACCAGCACGCGATCGCCCACGGTGCAGGCATGAATGACGCAATTATGTCCGACGGAAACGTCGCTTCCCAACAAGGTAGGCAAGGGGGTGGAGACATGGAGGGTGGAATTGTCCTGGATATTGGAGCGGTTACCCACGGTGATGGAGTTGATGTCACCCCTCAAAACACATTGGAAAAAAACCGAAGAGTCGTCCCCCAGAGTAACCCGGCCGATTACAGCTGCGCCCGGGGCGATGTAAACCGCATCCCCTAAGGTAGGCAGATTATCCTGGTAGGCTATCAACATGGGGGCTCACCGCAAATCCCAATTTAACAAGCGGAGGAGGATTCCCAAACTCCGGTCAAATCGTTTATCGGCGGATATGCGAATATGCGGGATATTCCACCAATTCCTCAGGTTTGAACCAGAAGCGGATTTCGCGTTCGGCGCTTTGGGGGGAATCGGAGGAGTGCACGATGTTCTCGCCCGTATTGGGCGCATAGTCGTGGCGAATGGTGCCGGGAAGCGCGTTGGCGGGGTTGGTGGCTCCGTTGAGGGTGCGTACCACCTCGATGGCGTTGGCTCCGGAAAGGCTGAGCAGGACGACGGGGCCGGAAGTCATGAATTCCGACAATTCGCCGAAAAAACCCTTCCCTTTATGTTCGGCGTAGAATTCCTCCACCTCCTTCGAGGTCAGATTCTTCATTTTCAAGGCGCGAACCGACAGGCGGGCTTTTTCGAAGCGCCCGATGATTTCACCGATGATTCCGCCTTTGACGCCATTGGGCTTGATGATAACGAGTGTACTTTCCATGCTTCCTTCCTGACAGGTGGGCCAAAAATAGTAAAAACCCTAATTCTCAACAGCCGGGCAACGTCTGAACGGAATGCCCCGACGAGAGGGGCTGCTTATCGGAATTTAATAGAAATGTTATATTATGCGCCAGGCGGATTTAGCTCAGTTGGTAGAGCATCTGCTTCCCAAGCAGAGGGTCGTCAGTTCGAATCTGATAATCCGCTCCACTAACTCCCATCAAAATTGTCTTTATCGCAAGAAATCGACAGTTTCTTGATGGGGGTTTTTTCTTTCCTCTTGCAAATCTACCCCGTGGTACACGCTCGTATCCACTCCCGCGAACGTCGAAGTAGCAAAGATTAAGCAGCTTTCTTCGACAACTCCCGGACAATGGACGGGTGGGCGCGCATGACCCGAAGCAGGACCTCAGCGGTTGGATTGATTGGAAACCGGCCGGACTCCCATCCTTGGAGCGTCCGGAGATTTACACGCAGGGCGGCCGCGGCGGCCGCCTGGGGCAGCCCCAATTCCTTCCGCACCCTTTTGAACTCGGCCGCCGCCTTCGCTTTGGCTTTGTGTCGCGCATGCATTTCCTCATAGGTCTCAAAATGGACCGTCATGGCTTTGGAAACCGGGTCCACCGTGGTGACCTTCAATTTTGTTTTGCCAGACTTGAGATCGCGCAACTCCTTATCCAGATGGGCGAACCGATTAGGCTTGGCCTTTGGCGCTGACTTTTTCTTATTCATTTCATCCTCCGGATAAATTTTGCCAGGTCATTCTTTTCCCGTTCACTCAAATTTTCTTTTTCATTTTTGGCAAACAGGTCAAGAAACAAAATCGTATCATGGCTCAGGCGCAGGTAATATAGCACGCGGTACCCACCGCTTTTCCCACGGCCGTCCACCGCCATCCGGATCTTGCGGGCTCCGGCCGTTCCGGGAATTACCGCGCCTTTGTCCGGTTGGACCGTAAGCTCCAGCTTCAAAGCCTCCAATTTTTCGACGAGCCCCGCCCTTTTGATTCGTTTGGTAAAGGTCGGTATCTCCTCAAACTGCACGCTTACAATATACGTGTATCACGTATAAAATGCAAGCGAAAATTGACCGCTTGGTACCATTATTGTGCCTATATTTAAAGCGGGATAGGGTTTCGCGGCGGTGGCCACCAAAGCAGAACTCGAAAAGCTGGTCTCCGCCGGATTCCCCTATACCACCGCAGGATGCCGTTTTGGGGAATTTGTACCCTCTATTCCTCACACTGCCACCACTTTCCGCCGTAATTGGGGGAGGACTTAGGTGAGTTGAACGGTATTTTAGGCGTGATGATTCCACTGGTAGTGGCGGGTGCATTTATTGCCGGCACCTTTTGGCGTAGGCATCGACTCGACCTCATCAAGAAAATATCGGACCTGAAATCAAAGCTCCGGAATTACCAGGTAACGCTGATCGTTCACTTTGCCATATTGGAAGGTTCGACTTTGGTCTCGCTCGTTTCATTTCTGGTTACGGGCCGCCCAATTTTTCTCGGATACGCGGTATTGATGATTGTGGTATTCATGATGAATCGGCCAACTCGGGGAAAGGCTGCATTTGATTTGGAATTGAGCCGAACCGACAAGGATTATTTAGAGGACCCCGGGTCTCCGATATAAACCGGGGAAGTCAGCGGCCTAGGCCGCTAATTCGGTTTTCCCATGGCATTTCTTGAACTTTTTACCGCTGCCGCAATGGCACGGGTCGTTCCGCCCGATTTTAGGCCCCTCCAACACCACTTGTTTTACCGGAGGATTGCGGCCATCGTCAAAGTACCATCTTCCGTTGTTCTTTATGAAGGTAGCCAGCTCGTGATGCTCCTTCAGCTCCTCTTTTTCGCGATATCTCGCGATAAATTCCACTTTGCCGGTTTCGTCTCCGGGACCGCCCTTATCCGTGGAAATGATTTCCAATCCGGCCCACTCGGTATTCCGCGACCATTCCTCGGTGCCTTTCCGGTCGAATTCCTTCTTCCGGGCAGGTGAAATGGAGTTCATTATGTAGTCGATTTCGTGCCTGACAAAGGCGGTATACCGGGAGCGCATCAACTCGACGGCGGTTTCGGGACGGGTAACGCCCAGTAAGGCGGGTTCGCAGCACTGGGAGAAGGGTTTGTTGCTGCCGCATGGGCATAGTTCAGTTGCCATTT